>JBFLWR010000034.1:0-3608 GCA_040755925.1 Pseudomonadota bacterium | reverse complement strand
ATCATCGATGGTCTCCAATTAAAGGAGTGGTGGGACGCTCATGGAAAGCGGATTGTCGCGAAGAACATTCGGCACGCTTTGGGGGCCACGGAAATAAACGAAGCGATCCGAAAGACGGCAACATCTTCGCCCGAAGATTTTTGGTATTTCAACAATGGCATAACCCTTATTGCACAAGACGTTGTGCGAGCCCCCAAGGGCGCCGCCTCTCATTCAATAGGAGCCTTCGAGTTTAGAGACGTCTCTGTTGTCAACGGAGCACAGACAATAAGTACCCTCGCGCGGGTGACCCCCGAGGAGAGCCTTGGGAGAGTGCGGGTTGGCATCCGTGTAATTGTGCTTGCAAAAGCCCCGCCGGACTTCGGTGTTGACGTCACTCGCACAAACAACTTGCAAAACAGAGTTGAAGGCCGTGACTTCGCAGCCCATGATCCCGAGCAAACTCGGCTTCAGCAAGAAATGTCCATGGAGGGTGTCGAGTATCAATTTCTTAGAGGCGCCGAATTTGTGTCTTCGCCAACGGCTTGCGAGCTTATTGAGGTGACCACGGCGCTCGCGTGCGCGGCAGCTGATCCTAATTTAGCCGTCACCGTTAAGACTGGCATAGGCCGGTTCTTTAACGATTTGAGCAAGGCGCCGTACAAGGCGGTATTTAATGCTTCGGTTAGCGGAGCCAAGGCCTTCAACGCAACTCTCTGCCTGAGGACGATCGAGGCTTGGTTGGAAAAGAAGAAAGAGACCGTCGGAAAGCGGAGCGGATACCCTTGGGGAGCCCTTGTTCATGGAAATCGCATACTAGCGTCGGCGGTTTTCAAGATGGTTGGCCCGAGGGAATTTGAGCGTCCGATTGAAGAGTTTCGCGGCAAGCTGGATTCGTTCAAGATCGATGAGAAGTGCGACAGTGTCTATGCCGGGATGCTGGAGGCCTTGCAGACGGATTATCCTGACAAAGTTCTTTCCGTATTGTTCAAAAGTCCTGTGCGATCAAAAGCCGTCTTTGACCGAGCGGTGGCGAAGGCGGCCCAAGCGCAGACGCAGCCTGCCAATGATGGGGCTTAGTAATTTCTACTTTCAGCGCCATGGACCCCGTGGGGCAGGAGTGGGCTTCGTAAGCTCTGCCAGACTGTTTCCAGATATCCGGCCACTTGGGCTTGGCGCGCCTTCACTTCGCTCGGGGTGGAAGCCCGCAACGATACGCGTATGGCATGATCCTTGGGGCCGACCGTTTTGCTTACGATCTCAGCGCTCACCGGTATGGGCAGCGTCTCGCCAACCGCGCGGTCCCTCACATCTGCCGGGATGCGCTGATTGAAATGCTGGTTGATGGTGCCTTTTCGCTTCTCGGGTCGGACCAACCGGAAACGCATCGATGCACACCTTTGTGACACACAAGGGCGAGCGCAATGAATTGAAAGGCTTATCGTATTGATCCCGTTGGCAGTCGGGATGAGATGGTGCCCAGAAGAGGACTCGAACCTCCACTCCTTGCGGAACACGGACCTGAACCGTGCGCGTCTACCAATTCCGCCATCTGGGCTGGTGCGGGCTCATGTAAGCGGGCAAACGATGTGTGTCAACGCGCTTTTTTCGTTGCATGCCGCCCAAAAGTGCGAAGCGGTTTTGGGGTAACGACATGCAACGAAACAAAAATCAGCTTGGAAGCTGCCTCAGCCCTCCAGCACGTCCTTCGACGCCACCGTCGAATCGGCGTTGAGCTTGTAGATGACCGGCACGCCGGTGCCGAGCTCGAGCTTGACGATCTCTTCGCCGCTCTTGCCGTCCAGCGCCATGATCAGCGCGCGCAGCGAATTGCCGTGCGCGGCCACCAGCACCGTTTCGCCGCGCAGCACATGCGGCTGCACCTCGTGCAGGTAATAGGGCCACACGCGCGCGCCGGTGTCCTTCAGGCTTTCGCCGCCGGGCGGAGCGATGTCGTAGGAACGGCGCCAGATATGCACCTGCTCCTCGCCCCATTTCTGGCGCGCGTCATCCTTGTTGAGGCCGGAGAGGTCGCCGTAGTCGCGCTCGTTGAGCGCCTGGTCGCGGATCGTCTTCAGGTTGCTCTGGCCGACCACGTCGAGGATATGCTGGCAGGTCTTCTGCGCCCGCTTCAGCGCCGAGGTGTAGGCGATGTCGAACTTCAGCCCACGCGCCTTCAGCTTCTCGCCGGCGGCCAGCGCTTCGGCATTGCCCTGCTCGGTCAGGTCGACGTCGCGCCAGCCGGTGAACAGGTTCTTCAGGTTCCATTCGCTCTGGCCGTGGCGCACGAGCACGAGAGTTCCCGACATGTTTGCTCCTCTGGAATGGTTCGAAAAGGGACGGGCTCAGCTCAAGCCGAGCACGTCCCGCATGGAATAGAGCCCGGGCTTCTTCGCGCGGGCCCAAAGTGCGGCTTTTACCGCGCCGCGGGCGAAGATCGCCCGATCCTCGGCCTGGTGCGAGAGCGTGATGCGTTCGCCGGTGCCGGCCAGGATCACCGAGTGATCGCCGACGACGGAGCCGCCGCGCAGCGTGGCGAAGCCGATCGAGCCGGCCTGACGCACGCCGGTATGGCCGTCGCGCACCCGCACGCTGTTGTCCTGAAGCGCGATGTCCCGGCCCTTCGCCGCTGCTTCGCCCAGCAGCAGCGCCGTGCCGGACGGCGCGTCGACCTTGTGCCGGTGGTGCATTTCAAGGATCTCGATGTCGAAATCTTCCGGCCCGAGCGCGCGCGCCGCCTGTTCCACCAGCACCGCCAGGAGGTTGACGCCGAGGCTCATATTGCCGGATTTGACGATCGTCGCATGGCGCGCGGCCGCCGCTATTTTCTCATTGTCCTCGGCCGAGCAGCCGGTGGTGCCGATGACATGCACGATGCGCGCCTGCGCTGCATAGCCGGCAAATTCGACGCTTGCGGCCGGCGCGGTGAAATCCAGCACGCCGTCGGCCTTGGCGAAGGCCGGCAGCGGGTCGTCGACGATCGGCACGTTGATGATGCCGATGCCGGCAAGCTCGCCCGCGTCCCTGCCGAGATAGGGCGAGTCCGGCCGCTCCACGGCGCCGGCGACGCGGGCGCCCGGCATGGTGTGGATGGCGCGGATCAGCGTCTGGCCCATGCGGCCGGCCGCGCCGACCACCACCAGGCCCATATCGCCTGCTTCGCTCATGCGTTTCTCCCGGCCGCCTGCTTCTCGCGCTTCGAAGTTTGGCCCTGCTTGGCGTCATCGACAAGCCCAAGCCCCTTCTTGCCCTGCACGCGGTGGAAGCGGGCATAGGCGCTGTGCGGATCGGCCATCAGTGAGGCATGCGTGCCTTCCTCGACCAGCCGGCCCTCTTCCAGCACGATGATGTGGTCGGCGTTGACCACCGTCGACAGCCGGTGCGCGATGACGATGGTGGTGCGGCCCTCCATGACATGCGTCAGCGCTTCCTGGACGCGCGCCTCGGCCTCGTTGTCCAGCGCCGAGGTGGCCTCGTCGAGCAGCAGGATCGGCGCCTGGCGCACGATGGCCCGCGCGATCGAGACCCGCTGGCGCTGGCCGCCCGAAAGCGTCGCGCCGCTCTCGCCGACCGGCGTGTCGTAACCTTGCGGCTGCTGGCGGATGAACTCGTCGGCGGCGGCCTGTTTC
>JBFLWR010000339.1:0-23572 GCA_040755925.1 Pseudomonadota bacterium | reverse complement strand
CGCTAGGCCTGTCGCCGGATTCGATCTTCCAGATCTCCACCGTGCGCGACGAATTCCTCAAACGCTTCATGAACTCGGTCATCACCTCGGTCGGCGCATCGAGCCTCGCCATCATCATCGGTAGCCTCGCCGCCTATGGCCTTGTCCGCTACCGCTACAAATTCGCCTGGTTCAAGAACGAGGACATCTCCTTCTTCTTCCTGTCGCAGTTGATCCTACCGCCCGTCGTGCTGGCGCTGCCTTTCCTTGTGCTCTACCGGGAAGTCGGCCTGCTCGACACGCGCATCGGGCTGATCCTGCTTTACACGCTGATGGTGCTGCCGATCGTCATCTGGGTCATGCGCGACCAGTTCAATTCGATCCCGGTTGAGCTCGAAGAGGCAGCCCTCGTCGACGGATTGTCGATCTGGGGCGCCTTCTTTCGGATCGTCATGCCGATCGCGCTTCCCGGCATGGTCGCGGCCTTCATCCTGGCGATGGTGCTGTGCTGGAACGAGTACTTCTTCGCGGCGCTGCTGACATCGACCGACGCCAAGACCATTCCCGTCATGGTGGCAAGCCAGACCGGCTCGCAAGGCATCAACTGGTGGGCAATGGCGGCTCTCGCCACAGCGGCCATCGCGCCGCTGGCGATCATCGGCATCGCGCTCGAACGCTACCTGATCATGGGCATGACGGCTGGCTCGGTGAAGTAGGCTCGCGCTACCGCGACAGGATTGCGCGCAGGTGATCGAGGATCATCGCGACGCCCTCCTGCCCCAGCTCGGCCGAAGCATCGGAAGCACCCTTCGTGTACCAGCCGGTGTTGTCGGCGAAATGCGCCGCATCGACCGCCTCGGGACACAGCGCCAACATCAGCGACGTCTCGCCGATGCCGGCATGGTCGAACGGATATTTGCCGTTCATTGCGGCCGGCATCAGCGGATGCACCTGCACCCAGTTGAACACGTTCTCGCCCTGGGCATGGCCGGCATAGTAGTCGACCATCTTGTCCGAACCCCACCACCCCTCGCCGCGCTCCTTCTCCAGGAAGCGGAAGATCGCCTGCCGGCCGGCGGTCTTGAAGGCAAGATCGGTAGGCATCCCGGCCGCGAAGTTCTCGGTCTGGTGGTGAATGATCGCATGCACGTTCCGGAAGCCGATGCGCAGCAGGCCGTAGAACAGCTCTTCCGCGAAAGGCGCTAGCACCGGGCCGCCGACCTGTACTGACCCGCTGCCTTCCGGCCCCGCCACGGCATAGCTGGCGGCGCCATAATAGAATGGCGGCAGGATGACGATGTCCCTCTCCTTCTCGATCAGCTCCACGGTCTTGATGACCGCCAGCGTGTCCATGCCGACAGCCATGTGCTCGCCATGATACTCAAGCACGCCGAGCGGCAGCACTACCGGCCAGTTTTCCCCGATTGCCTTGCGGATCTGGTGAGGCAGCATCAGCTCGTAGCGCATTGGTCACCCTACTCCATATTGGTATGCCGGGCGCGCATCGCCTGCGGCGCTTCACTTGCCCGCGAGGATTGAAAAGGCGTTTGGAATGACGGCCGCTTTTCCGGCGAAAGGCTTGTTTTTATTCATGCTATCATCGTGAAAATTGGTGTCCAACGAGCAGCTGTGCTTTTGCTGGGCCACCGGCGTGATAGTGTCATGTCAGACAAATCGCCCCGGGACATCAATAGACATGAAGACACGGCATTTCGACCGCATAGGCAATGGCGGCATCGTTTTCACCGAGCTTGGCTTCGGCACCGCGCCGCTCGGCAACCTTTATCGCGCCGTCTCCGACGAGGACGCCAATGCCACGCTGGAAGCGGCCTGGGAGGCCGGCTGCCGCTACTTCGACACGGCGCCGCTTTACGGCCTCGGCCTCTCGGAAACCCGCCTGAATCCCTTTCTGCGCGGCAGGAATCGCGACGACTACGTGCTGTCGAGCAAGGTGGGCCGTTTGATGCGGGTCTCTGCGCCGGACCAGCGCACGGGCATCGGCAAGTTCTTCGAGACGCCCTCGCGCAAGGAGGTCTACGACTACAGTCATGATGGCGTCATGCGCTCCTTCGAAGCTTCGCTGGAGCGCCTTGGCGTCGACCGCATCGATATCCTGTTCGTGCACGATGTCGACATCTTCACCCATGGCAGCAAGGAGGCGTCCGACAAGCGCATCGAGGAGTTCATGTCGTCGGGCTATTATGGATTGCTTTCGCTCCGCGACCAGGGCGTCATCAAGGCCTTCGGCGGCGGCATCAATGAATGGCAGGTCTGCCAGACGCTTGCCGAGCGCGGCGATTTTGACCTTTTCCTGCTCGCCGGCCGCTACACGCTGCTTGAACAGGAGGCGCTGGAGTCCTTCCTGCCGCTGTGTGAGAAGCGCGGCATCGGCATCGTCCTTGGTGGGCCTTACAATTCGGGCATTCTGGCAACCGGTCCAAAGCCCGGCGCCTTCTATAACTACACCGAAGCGCCCAAGGGCGTGCTCGACCGCGTGGCGCGCATCGAGGCTGTCTGCGAGCGCCACGGCGTGCGTCTGATCGAGGCCGCGCTGCAATTTCCGCTGCGGCATCCTTCTGTGATGTCGGTGATCCCCGGTGGCCAGCGGCCGGCCGAGGTGGAAAGCAACCGCGCGCTGCTCGACGCCAGAATACCGACCGCTCTGTGGGCGGATCTCAAGCAGGAGGGCCTGATGCGCGCCGACGCGCCCACCGCCTGAAGCGCGCTGACCCGGTTTGCCTGGGCCAGAAAAAAGAAAAGCCGGGCTAGCCCGGCTTTTCTGCTCTTAAGAAAAAGGTCTTAGTTGACCGCGTCCTTGAGGCCCTTGCCGGCGGAAAACTTCGGCACGGTGCGCGCCGGAATCTTCACTTCCGCGCCCGTCTGCGGGTTGCGGCCGGTCGAAGCAGCGCGTTTTGACACGGTGAAATTTCCGAAGCCGACAAGCCGGACATCGCCGCCCTTCTTCAACTCGCCTGTGATCACGGAGAACACCGCATCGACGGCGGACTGAGCATCAGCCTTCGAAATGCTTGCGGAGTCGGCGACAGCGGACACCAGTTCGTTCTTGTTCATCAAAATTCCCTTCCATGAGAAAACCGGAACTTACGACTCATCCGGCAGGAAACGGACTTTAGAAAGAAGCGTTCCAGCAACCAAGTCGAAAACCGCAGAATTCCGGGCTTTTTTCCACTTTTTCCGGGATTCTTCACATGAAAAAAGCCGGGCTGGAAGCCCGGCTCTCTCTTTGTGCGCTGCAATGTTAGAACACTCTAATGAGCAAGCGACTTTCCGGCGTCGTCGCCGGCGTCCACGCTGGCCGGCGCATTGACCGGCTCGACCCATTCGATCGGCTCCGGCATCCTGACCAGCGCGTGCTTCAGCACCTCACCGACCCGCGAGACCGGAATGATCTCCATGTTGTTCTTCACATTGTCCGGAATGTCCGCCAGGTCCTTGGCGTTGTCTTCCGGGATCAGCACCTTCTTGATGCCGCCGCGCAACGCGGCAAGCAGCTTCTCCTTCAGGCCGCCGATCGGCAGCACCCTGCCGCGCAGCGTCACCTCGCCGGTCATCGCCACGTCGGCCTTGACCGGAATGCCGGTGAGCACGGAGACGATCGCCGTCACCATCGCCACACCCGCCGACGGGCCATCCTTGGGCGTTGCGCCCTCCGGCACGTGAACGTGGATGTCGCGCTTGTCGAACAGCGGCGGCTCGATGCCGAAATCGATAGCGCGCGAGCGGACGTAGGAAGCCGCCGCCGAGATCGATTCCTTCATCACGTCGCGCAGGTTGCCGGTCACCGTCATGCGGCCCTTGCCGGGCATCATGACGCCTTCGACCGTCAGCAGCTCGCCACCGACTTCCGTCCAGGCCAACCCGGTGACGACACCGACCTGATCGTCTGCCTCGACCTGGCCGAAGCGGAAGCGCGGAACGCCGAGATAATCGGCGAGGTTGTTCGCCGTGATCTTCACCGTCTTCTTCTTCGTCTTCAGGATCTCGGTCACCGCCTTGCGCCCGAGCTTCATCAGCTCGCGCTCCAGGCTGCGCACGCCGGCTTCCCTGGTGTAGGTCTGGATGATGCCGCGGATCGCGTCCTCGCCGACCGAGAATTCGTTCGGCTGCAGGGCGTGGTCGCGGATCACCTTGGGCATCAGGTGCCGCTTGGCGATCTCGATCTTCTCGTCCTCGGTGTAGCCGGCGATACGAATGATCTCCATGCGGTCCATCAACGGCGCGGGGATGTTCAACGTGTTCGCCGTCGTCACGAACATCACGCTCGACAGGTCGTACTCGACCTCGAGGTAATGGTCCATGAACGTCGAGTTCTGCTCCGGATCGAGCACCTCAAGCAAGGCCGACGACGGATCGCCGCGGAAGTCCTGGCCCATCTTGTCGATCTCGTCGAGCAGGAAGAGCGGATTGGACTTCTTGGCCTTCTTCATCGACTGGATGACCTTGCCGGGCATCGAGCCGATATAGGTGCGCCGGTGGCCACGGATCTCGGCCTCGTCGCGCACGCCGCCGAGCGCCATGCGGATGAACTCGCGGCCGGTCGCCTTGGCGATCGACTTGCCAAGCGAGGTCTTGCCGACGCCGGGCGGTCCGACCAGGCACAGGATCGGCCCCTTGATCTTCTTCTGGCGGCTCTGCACGGCGAGATACTCGACGATGCGCTCCTTGACCTTGTCGAGGCCGAAATGGTCGGTGTCCAGCACGTTCTGCGCAAAGGCGAGATCCTGCTTGACCTTGGAGTTCTTGCCCCACGGTATCGACAGCAGCCAGTCGAGATAGTTGCGCACGACCGTCGATTCAGCCGACATCGGCGACATCGACCGCAGCTTCTTCAACTCGGCTTCCGCCTTCTCGCGGGCCTCCTTGGAGAGCTTGGTCTTCTTGATGCGCGCCTCGATCTCGGCGGCCTCGTCGCGGCCGTCCTCACCCTCGCCGAGCTCCTTCTGGATCGCCTTCATCTGCTCGTTGAGGTAGTACTCGCGCTGCGTCTTCTCCATCTGGCGCTTGACGCGCGAGCGGATGCGCTTCTCCACCTGGAGAACCGAAATCTCGGCCTCCATGAAGCCCATCGCCTTCTCCAGGCGCTCCTTGACGGAGAGCGTGGCGAGCATTTCCTGCTTCTCGGGGATCTTGATGGCGAGATGGGATGCAACCGTATCGGCGAGCTTCGAATAGTCGTCGATCTGGCTGGCGGCGCCAACCACTTCAGGGGAAATCTTCTTGTTCAGCTTGACGTAGTTCTCGAAGTCGGTGACGACCGAGCGGGCAAGCGCCTCGATCTCGACCTCTTCCTCTTCCGGCTCGACCAGCGCGGTGGCGCGGGCCTCGTGGAAATCGGCACGGTCGGTGAACGAAACGATTTTCGCGCGCGAAGCACCTTCCACCAGCACCTTCACGGTGCCGTCGGGAAGCTTCAAAAGCTGCAGCACATTGGCGAGCGTGCCGATGTCGAAAATCGCATCGGGTTCAGGATCGTCGTCGGCTGCGTTCATCTGGGTGGCAAGCAGGATCTGCTTTTCCTGACCCATCACTTCTTCCAGCGCCTTGATCGACTTCTCGCGCCCGACAAAGAGCGGGACGATCATGTGCGGAAACACGACGATGTCGCGCAGTGGGAGGACTGCGAAGACGCCGTCGCCGGGAGCCCTGGATGTTTTGGCCATTGTCCAACCTTTCATGTCGCGGCCGCTAATTGAGCCAACCGCGAATCTCATATTAACGACCGAGTGTCGTTCCGCCTACCACCGTTTGTGACGGGAGTTTTACAGCACAGAATCCGGCGCCTCGACCTTCTGCTGTTAGGTGGATGCGGGCGAGGTAAAGATCAAGGGTTAACACGGTCGCGCAATCCACTCCATCGTCACGTGGCAAGCCCTGCACGACAAAACGGCGCCACGTGGGCGCCGTTCCATAAAAACTATGGGGCCAGATGACATTTCAGGCGCTGACCGAGCCCTTCTTTTCCTTCTGCTCGGAATAGATGTAGAGCGGCCGGGCGTTGCCGGAGACCACCTCTTCCGAAATTACCACCTCGCGCACGCCTTCCAGTGCCGGAAGCTCGAACATGGTGTCGAGCAGGATCGCTTCCATGATGGAGCGCAGGCCGCGCGCGCCGGTCTTGCGCTCGATGGCGCGCTTGGCGATGGCCGACAGCGCGTTCTCGTGGAAGGTCAGGTCGACATTCTCCATCTCGAACAGCCGCTGATACTGCTTGACCAGCGCGTTCTTCGGCTCGGTCAGGATCTGGATCAGCGCCGGCTCGTCGAGATCCTCCAGCGTTGCCAGCACCGGCAGACGGCCGACGAACTCCGGGATCAGGCCGAATTTCAACAGATCTTCCGGCTCGACCTGGCGGAACAGGTCACCCGTGCGGCGATCCTCGGGCGAAGCGACGGTCGCGCCGAAGCCGATCGATGTCTTGCGACCACGATCCGAGATGATCTTGTCGAGGCCGGCGAAGGCGCCGCCGCAGATGAACAGGATGTTGGCCGTGTCAACCTGCAGGAATTCCTGCTGCGGATGCTTGCGGCCGCCCTGCGGCGGCACGGAAGCGACCGTGCCTTCCATGATCTTCAGCAGTGCCTGCTGCACGCCCTCGCCCGACACGTCTCGGGTGATCGAGGGATTGTCCGACTTGCGAGAGATCTTGTCGATTTCGTCGATATAGACAATGCCGCGCTGGGCGCGTTCGACATTGTAGTCGGCCGACTGCAAAAGCTTCAGGATGATGTTTTCGACGTCCTCGCCGACATAACCGGCCTCGGTCAGCGTCGTGGCGTCGGCCATGGTGAAGGGCACGTCGATGATGCGGGCGAGCGTCTGCGCCAGCAGCGTCTTGCCGCAGCCGGTCGGGCCGATCAGCAGGATGTTGGACTTGGCCAACTCGACATCGTTGCTCTTGCCAGCATGCGCGAGGCGCTTGTAGTGGTTGTGGACCGCGACCGACAATACGCGCTTGGCATAGGGCTGGCCGATGACGTAGTCGTCGAGGACCTTGAGGATCTCCTGCGGGGTCGGCACGCCCTCGCGCGACTTCACCATCGAGGTCTTGTTCTCCTCGCGGATGATGTCCATGCAGAGCTCGACGCATTCGTCGCAGATGAAGACCGTCGGACCGGCGATCAGCTTGCGAACCTCATGCTGGCTCTTGCCGCAAAACGAGCAATAAAGCGTGTTCTTTGAATCACCGCTGTTGTTGCCTACCTTGCTCATTTTCCTGTCCTTTCATGGACGCCCGCCGATCGTCTGGCCGACGGCATCTACTCAATCTATCGCGGGAATCCGCTACCGCCAGTGTCCTGGCTCACACAGCGCATTCCGTACGAAACACAAATCAGAAAACGCGGCAACGATTCGCAGCAACCCCACGCAAAGCTAAGCCGTCGAAAATCAACATAGCCTTAACGTAGGCAATCCCAAGGGCTGAGGGAACAGGCAATTGTGGCCGAAATGCCGCAAGCCGCGCCAAAAGCGCGTGATGCCGCCATTCAGCTGCCAGTCGCAACCTATGCGGGGACGGCTTCGGTCGACTCGCGCGTCGAGATGACCTTGTCGATCAGGCCGAAATCCCTGGCCTCGTCGGCGGTCATGAAATGGTCGCGGTCGAGCGTCCGCTCGATCTCGTCATAGGTCTTGCCGGTGTGCTTGACATAGACCTCGTTGAGGCGGCGCTTGAGTTTGATGATGTCCTGGGCATGGCGTTCGATGTCCGAGGCCTGGCCCTGGAAGCCGCCGGACGGCTGGTGGACCATGATGCGCGCGTTCGGCGTGGCGAAGCGCATGTCCTTGTGGCCGGCCGTCAGAAGCAGCGAGCCCATCGACGCGGCCTGGCCGATACAGAGCGTCGACACGGCGGGCTTGATGAACTGCATGGTGTCGTAGATCGCCATGCCCGAGGTGACGACGCCGCCCGGCGAATTGATGTAGAGGTTGATTTCCTTCTTGGGATTCTCGGCCTCGAGGAACAAAAGCTGCGCGCAAACCAGCGTCGCCATGCCGTCTTCGACCGGGCCGGTGATGAAGATGATGCGTTCCTTCAAGAGGCGCGAGAAGATGTCATAGGCGCGCTCGCCACGATTGGTCTGCTCGACCACCATCGGAACGAGGTTCATGTAGGTTTCGACGGGGTTCTTCATGGATTACCCTTGTTGGATGGGATTCCGGCGCCGTGAAATCGTGAGCAATCGGGCAGAATCGGTTCTGGATCGGTAGGACGTAGATAGGATGCCGGCTCACCCTAGCGCAAGGTCGCCTCTCCTAGCCATCTGGTTAAGTCGAATCAAGCGCCACGGGCCAAGGAAATCCGGCGATTTGAGCATGGCGTCGCCCCGGGCCGCGATGCCGGCCCGCAGCCCGCCCTGTCACGGTAGCATTTCCTTAACCGCGCCGCTTAACGACAAGCCTTGAAATCCCTGTCGGGCAGCGGACCTTCCGCTACACTCCTGCGTTGAACCGGCGTCCTTTTTCAACGGGGGAATGTCATGATCCGCAAAGCATCCGCATCCCTGGCCGCGCTTGCTATGCTTGCCGGCGCGTCGGAGGCCGCGGCCGGCAGCCGGGCGCTCGAATGCTACGAGCCGGTGCGCAGGCCGGCACTTTACGACACGGTTTATCAGGATGTGATGGTAAGTCCCGGCGGGCAACTGGTCGATTACGATCCGCCGATTTACGGCACAAGCGAGAATCTGGAGCAGATCGCGCCGCCTCGCGTCACTTACCAGGTCGTTCCGGCCATCACGCGCACCGTCTATCACACGGTCAGGGTCGACGACGGCGGCTATGCCTGGGAGTGGCGCGTCATCCACGGCCGCAAGGTACTATGCAAGGTCTGGCGCAAGGCCCGCTACGCACGGGTGGCCGAGACCGTGGTCGTCGAGCCGGAGCGCGTCCGCCGCGTCGTTCTTCCCGCGGAATATGAAAATGTCGCCCGCGAGGTCCTGGTGCGGCCGGAACAGCGGCGCATCACGGACATCCCGCCATCTTATCAAACGGTGGCGCGCCGGGTGGTGGTTCGGGAAGGGTCGACCAGCTGGCGGCGGGTGCATATCCCGCGGCACTGCCAGGACTGATTTGGATGGTCTTCGCCCGGGCGGCGGTCGCGCGCGCCCGGTGCGGGGCTTTCAGCTCAAGCCAGATCGATGTCGAGGATCGCCATCGAGAAATTGTAATCACCGTCGTCCTCGTCCTTGAAGACGATGCCGAGGAATTCGTCGCCGACATAGACCTCAGCCGAGTCTTCCTTGCGCGGACGCGCCTTCACCTGCAGCTTGGGATTCTGGAAGACGCGCTTGAAATAGGCGTCCAGCTTTCTGATTTCGTCCGGCTTCAAAAGACTTCTCCGAATGTCGGTCTTGCTCGTTGGAACGCGCTTCTGACACGCCGACAATGGCGATGTAAAGGCAAGCCGGCAGGATAACACGGGACAAGGGACGCTCGAAACCGGCGTCCTGAATTGCGTGGCGAGCGACCGCTGCCGTCAGATATCGAAGCTGACCACGTGGTCCATGGTCTGCGACGGAAGCAACTGATCCATCTGCCGCGAAGGCTGGTCGCAGCCGGTTTCGCCGACGACGCGCGCCGGCACCCCGGCGACCGTCTTGTTGTGCGGAACTGGCGACAGCACGACCGAGCCGGCGGCGATCTTGGAGCAGTGGCCGATCTCGATATTGCCCAGGATCTTGGCGCCGGCGCCGATCAGCACGCCACGGCGGATCTTCGGGTGACGGTCGCCGCTGGCCTTGCCGGTGCCGCCCAGCGTCACCCCATGCAGGATCGACACATCGTCCTCGATGACGGCCGTCTGGCCGACGACCAGTCCGGTGGCGTGGTCGAGGAAGATGCCCTTGCCGATGCGGGCGGCCGGGTTGATGTCGGTCTGGAATACAGATGACGACCGGCTCTGCAGGTAGAGCGCGAAGTCCCTGCGGCCCTGGTTCCACAGCCAATGCGCCAGCCGGTGGGTCTGGATGGCGTGGAACCCCTTGAAATACAGCACCGGCATGATGAAGCGGTCGCAGGCCGGGTCGCGATCGTAATAGGCCTGGATGTCGACGCGAACAGTGGTGCTCCACTCTGAATCGTCGGCCAGCATCGCCTTGAAAGTCTGCCGGATGAGGTCGGCGCCGATATCCTGATGCGCAAGGCGCTCGGCAAGCCGATGGATGACCGCCTCTTCCAGGCTTTCCTGATTGAGGATGGTCGAATAGAGGAACGCGGCAAGCAGCGGATCGCGGTTGACCGCTTCCATCGCCTCGTCGCGGATCGCGCGCCAGATCGGGTCGACCGGCTGCACTACGCTGGGGCGGGCAATCGTAACGCTGTTCATCGTCGGTCTCCGGCCTGCTCGTTTCCGGCGGCACATATAGGCCAGATCATAGCACGGTTGAACTCAATTTTCCTTAGTGCTTTGTCAAATGGACTTGGTTGACGGGAATTCAAGCAGCGATGGAAAACGAACCCTTGATCGACGAAGCACTGAAAAGCGAGCTTTCAGCGCTCTACCAGGCCGAGAACCGGCACTATCACGGTCTCGCCCACATAAAGGCCATGCTGGCGCTGGCGGCCGAATGCCGGGACCTGATTCACGATCCGGAAGCCGTCGAGGCGGCAATCTGGTTCCACGATGCCATCTATGACAGCCCCGCCAAGGACAATGAGGCGAAAAGTGCTGAGCTGGCCGAAGATAGGCTCGCCGGCCGTGTCAGCCCCAAGCGCATGGCCTGGATCGCGGCCGTCATCAATGCCACGGCCACGCACCAAGTGCCGTCGTCAGAAGACACGAAGGCCGCCAATGACGCCGCCCTCCTCCTCGACATGGACCTTGCGATCCTCGGCGCCGAACCGGGCGCCTTCGACGCTTACGAGAAGGCGGTCCGGCGCGAATATGGCTGGGTCGAGGAGCCGATGTGGCGTGCGGGTCGGACGGCCGTCGTGAAGGCCTTTCTCGCCCGCCCGCACATTTTCCATACGGAACCGTTCCGCGAGAGGTTCGAAGCGCAAGCCAGGGAGAACCTCAACCGATCGCTGCAGAACCTGCAAGGGCCGGCTTGATCCATCAAGGGCCGATTGCCGCATCGGGCTTGGCGGAGCCGGCTTTCGCCGCCGGCGAGGCGTCGAACAACGCTTCGAGAAGGGCCTGTACCAGCGAGCTCTGGGCGTCGGCCTTGCGATACGCGACGCGGTGGATGGAGCTGAACGCATAGGCTCTCGGCCGGATCGCGCGCATTTCGCCCGTTGTGACCCACGGATCCGCGAAATGGCATGGCAGGAAGCCGATGAAATTGCCCGAAAGGATCAGCATCAACTGCGCCTCCATATGGACGACCGAGGCGCTCGCGCGCGGATGGCCGACAAGATAGAGGTCGTCGAAATGCCGGTAGCTGCGGACTGAAAACCGCGCGGCATCGATAGCCGTCTTGTCGATTGTCGAGTCAGGCAGGGCAAACAGTGGGTGGCGTCGCCCGCAATAGAGGAGATGCGGCTCGCCGCAATAGTCGCGATAGACGACGCCCGGCGCCTTTTGCGACAGCGGTCCGATGACGATGTCCCGGCCGCCGTCCGCGACCTGCTGCTCGAGTTCGGATGGTGTGCCCACGGTCAGGTCTATGAAGACGTCGGAATCCGGACCCATGAAGCGGCCGAGGGCGTGCTGGATGCCGAGTTCGGCGCTGGTGAACACGCCATCCGAGGTGCCTAGCCGCAACCGGCCCGACAGGCTGCCGCTGGCCGCGCTGATGCGGTGGCCGAAATCATCGAGATCTCGGAATAGCTTCTGCGCGGCGTCATAGGTCGCCCGCCCGACCTCTGTCAGCCGGAATTGCTTGCGGCCGCGATGGCAGAGCTGCGCGCCAATGCGCTTCTCCAATTCGGCCAGATGCGTGCTCAGCGTCGGCTGCGACAGGTTCAGCGTGATCTGGGCGGCGGCGAAACCGCCAGAGTCCGCCAACGCCACGAAGACGCGCAGCAGGCGGATATCGATATTGTCCAGCCGGCGCATTTCACTCCTCCTGCCATACATCGATGTTATTCGATGTATGATTTCAAATAAACTCATTTACATCAATGTTGAAAGCCGCGAGCCTGCGCAAAACAAAACGTTGGGGAACAATCATGAAATCGTCCTTGGCCCTCGCCTTGTCCGCCGCGCTCGTGCTCGCCGGCGCGCAGTCCGCCTTCAGCGCCGACCAGATCCGCATCCTGGCACCGACATGGCTGGGATTTGCACCCGTCCACATCGCCTCCGATCTCGGCTGTTTCGCCAAGAAGGATCTCGACGTCAGCATCAAGTTCGAGGACGACCTGACCAACGTCATGGCCGCGATGGCGCGCGGCGACATCGAGCTGCAGATGCGCTCGGTCGGCGAGTATCAGGGTCGCCCCCGCGATGCCTCGACGCCCGGCATCATCATCGGCACCATAGATGAATCGGTCGGCGGCGACGGCGTGATCACCGATGACGCCATCAAGTCAGTGGCAGACCTCAAGGGCAAAGTGGTGGCCGCCGAGCCCAACATCCCGGCGCGTCTGCTTTTGCAGATGGAGTTGAAGCAGGCCGGCCTGACGCTGAAGGACCTTCAGATCAAGGACATCGCTTCCGCCGACACCGGTGCTGTGTTCGTCGACCCTTCGATCGCAGCGATCGCCACCTATGAACCCTTCATGTCGCAGGCGCTAAAGGCCTCGACCCGTCCGGGCGCGCGCATGCTTGTCTCATCCAAGGATCATCGCGGCATCATCATCGACGCGATCATCGTGCGCAACGACGACCTCAAGGCCAACCCGGACAAATATGCCCGGTTCCTCGGCTGTATCTATGAAGCCGTCGATTTCATCAAGGCCGAGCAGGATAAGTTCGCCGAGATGGCATCCAAGCATTTCGGGCTGACGCCGGATGAGGTGAAGGGGATCGTCAACGGCTCGCTGTCGTACACAACACTTGCCGAGTCGCTCGCCTATATGGGCAAGCCGGGCGAGAAAGGCACTCTGCACGGCATCTTCGACACCGTCATGCAGCTCAACCTGGAAAACGGCGCCGCCGACAACAAGCTGATCGCGGCCGACCAGATCGACAATTCGGTGATCAACAAAGTGCCTGCGAAGTAGCGGCAAGCCCAAAGATCGGCCGGCAGCCGGCCCGCCAACCTTGGCGATCTTCTGAAAATACCGCCAAGGCCGCCCGCCGGCGAACCTCTTCTCCGACCCACTCAGGGATAGCGCTTTTGTTCAGCAATCTGTTCGTCTTCCGCGGTCGCGTTGCGCCGATGGTGGAGCTCTCCGTCAGCGTCGCCGCGGCCGTGCTGGTGGTCGCTGCATGGGAGGCCGCGGCGCGCTCCGGCATCATCGCACCGCAATTCCTGCCTTCGCCCACTCGGGTTCTTACGGCCCTGTGGACGATGCTGACCGAACAAAACCTCGTCTGGCACGTCGCCGTGTCGACCGCGCGAGTCTGGGTCGCCTTCCTGCTGGCGGCGGCGATGGCGATCCCGATCGGCATCATGATGAGCTCCTATCGCATCATCGGCGCCGCGCTGGAGCCCATCATCGACTTCATCCGATATCTTCCGGTCCCGGCGCTGGTGCCGCTGTCGATCATCTGGTTCGGCGTCGGCGAGGAGACCAAGGTCTTCCTGCTGTGGCTGGGCACGTTCTTCCAGCTCGTGCTGCTGGTGGCCGACGACATGCGGCGCGTGCCGCAGGAATTCGTCGAGGTCGCCCGCACCGTCGGCGCCAATTCGCGGCAGGTGATGACCGACGTCGCCCTGCGCTGGATGGGACCGACGCTGATCGACAACCTGCGGATCACGCTCGGCTGGTGTTGGACCTATCTGATCATCGCCGAGATCGTCGCCGCCGATTCAGGCATCGGCTACGTGATCTGGACGGCGCGTCGCTTCGTCAAGACGCCCGAAGTCATGGCCGGCGTCGTCGTCATCGGACTGATCGGCCTCGTCACCGACCAGTTGCTCCGCCTGCTTCACCGCCGGCTGTTCCGGTATCTTTGAGGGCGGCAAGACAATGAGCGCGTATGTCCAGTTCGCCGATACGGCGAAGTCCTTCGGCACCGTCGAGGTGGTACGGAAAACCAATCTCGGTCTCGACCGCAATTCGCTGGTCGTCTTCCTGGGCCCGTCGGGCTGCGGCAAGACCACGCTGATGAGGATGGTCGGCGGCCTCGACGAACCGAGTTCAGGCTCCATCCTGATCGGTGGCGAGAAGGTCGTGCGGCCCGACCGGCGGCGCGGCATGGTGTTCCAGTCCTATTCGTCCTTCCCTTGGCTGACGGTCGAACGCAACATCGCCTTCGGCATGCGCTATCGGAACGACATTACAGCCGCGCAAAAGGCGGAGCGCACGCGTCACTATCTCGACCTGTTCGGACTTGCCGACTTCGCCGCTTCCTATCCGAACCGGATCTCGGGCGGCATGCGCCAGCGCGTCGCCATCGCGCGCACGCTCGCGGCCGGCTCAGACGTGCTTTTGATGGACGAGCCTTTCGGCGCGCTCGACGCGCTGACGCGCGAGCGCCTGCAGGTCGAATTGCGGCAAATCCAGATCCGCGAGGAAAAGACCATCATCTTCGTCACGCACGACGTCGAGGAAGCGGTGTTCCTCGCCGACCGCATCATCCTGTTCTCGCGCCGTCCGGCCTCGGTCGTGGCCGACATCGACGTGGCGGCAGAGCTCGGCCCCGAGCGTCCGCTGGAAATCCGCGAAACGCAGAAATTCTTCGAGCTGCGCAACCGCGTGCTGCACCTGATCCGCAACGAAACCGGGACAGCGGTATGAGCCTTTCCTTTTCCGGCAAAGTCGTGGTCGTCACCGGGGCGAGCCGAGGCATCGGGCTCGGCATAGCGCGCCGTTTCGCTGAGGCCGGCGCCACATTGCATCTCATCGCCAACGACGCGGCCATCCACGAGCGGGCCCGTGAGCTCGGCGCGACCGGCGCCGAGGCCGACATCGCCGATCGCCAGGCAGTGACGGAGGCGCTCGCCCCCCTCGCCCGCGTCGATGTTCTGATCAACAATGCCGGCCTGGAGCTGATGACGCCGGTCGATGACGCCGGCGAGGACAACGAGGCCGCCTTCCGCCGCATTGTCGAGATCAACGTCATCGGCACCGCCCTGCTGACGGCGCGGGCACTGCCGCGCATGCCGGCCGGCGGTGCGATCGTCAACACCGCTTCGATCTGGGGCCGCGTCGCCGAAGCCAGGTTCGGCGCCTATGTGGCCTCCAAGCACGCCATCATCGGCTTGACCAAGACCTGGGCAAGGGAACTCGGCCCCAAAGGCATCCGCGTCAACGCCGTCTGCCCCGGCTGGGTGCGAACGGAGGCTTCGATGCGCTCGCTTGGGCGCATGGCCGAGCACAGCGGCCGCGGCGAGGCCGAGTTGCTGGACGCCATTGTTGACGGACAGGCGCTTCCCGGTCTGATGGAGCCGCACGATGTCGCCGGCACCTACCTCTTCCTGGCTTCGGACCTTGCCAGCAACATCACGGGTCAATCACTCGGTATCGACAGGGGAGAAGTGCCTTGGTAGCCGCTCTTCAGGGAAAACGCGCTTTGGTCACCGGCGCCGCCAGCGGCATCGGCCGGGCAACGGCGCTAGCTTTGCGGGAAGCCGGCGCCACGGTCATGGGACTCGATCTGACGGCGTCCGAGCATGGCATGCCGATCCTTGCCTGCGACGTGACACAAGAGGCCGACATCGTGGCCGCGGTCGCGGAGGGCGCCCGCCGGCTCGGCGGCTACGACATACTGGTCAACAATGCCGGCATCCTCCAGGAGGCATCGCTCGACCGGATTTCGGTCGATCATGTGGACCGCATGTTCGCGGTCAACGTTCGCGGCGCGATCCTGGTGGCTCGTGAAACGCTGCCGCATCTCCCGGAGGGTGGCCGCATCATCAACATCGCCTCGGAACTCGCCTATCTCGGCCGCGCCGAGGCCTCGGTCTATTGCGCCACCAAGGCCGCCCTGCTCGGCCTGACCCGTTCCTGGGCGCGGGAGCTCGCGCCGCGCATCCTCGTCAACGCCGTCGCACCGGGGCCGACCGACACCCCGCTCCTGGGCTTCGACGCCCTCACCGAAAACCAGCGGGCACAGGAGACCGTGCATCCGCTGGGCCGGATTGGCCGGCCGGAGGAAATCGCCGCCGCGGTCGTATTCCTCGCCGGCCCTGGCGCTACATTCTTCACGGGACAATGCCTCGGCGCCAACGGCGGCGCGGCCATGCTTTGAAATGGGAAAGATGATGATGGACAGCGTTTTCCTGGCCGAGCTGCCTTGGCCTGAAGCCCAAAGAAGGATAGCCGCCGGCGCGCCCGTTTTCCTGCCGCTCGGCGCCACCGAGCAGCACGGCCACCATATGGCAATGAATGTCGACGTCGTCATCCCGACCGCCATCGCCGCCAAGGTGGCGTCGGATGTCGGTGGCCTCGTCGCGCCGACGATCGCTTACGGCAACCGCTCACAGCCGAGAACCGGCGGCGGCCCGGCCTTCTCCGGCACGATCAACATCACCGCGAACACGTTCTCGCTGCTGGTCAAGGACGTGATTTGCGACCTGCATCGCCAGAAGGTACGGCGCATCGTGGTGCTCAACGGCCACTATGAAAACATCGGCCCGTCCATTGAAGGGATCGAACTGGCGCTCGACGCCATCGGACGCGAACGCGCGGCGAATACGACCATCCTGCGCATGGATCATTGGGAAATGGTTCGCCCCGAGACGCTGGCCCGTGTGTTTCCCGACGGTTATCCCGGCATCGAGCTGGAACATGCCAGCGTCATCGAAACCTCGATGATGCTGGCATTGCGTCCGGAACTCGTCGACCTCGGCCGGGCACTGCATGATGGCCCGGCCCACTTCAAACCCTACGACCGCTATCCCCGCCCGGCCGAGGAAGTGCCGCCATCAGGTGTGCTATCGCTCACCGAAGGCTCCTCCGCCGAGAAGGGGCGCTGGCTGCTGGATGACTGCGAAACGCGGATCGCCGAAATCGTCAAACGTGAATTCTTCTGAGATGACCAACACCATGCAAAACAGCTTCTTCCAACCTGTCGACGCGTCCGAGGTGCCGCGCTTTGCCGGGCTTTCCACCTTCATGCGGCTGCCGGCTGTGCAGACCGCGAAAGGGCTCGACATCGCGCTTGTCGGCATTCCGTGGGATGGCGGCACGACCAACCGCGCCGGCGCCCGCCACGGCCCGCGCGAAATCAGGAACCAGTCGAGCCTGATGCGTCGCGTCCATCACGTGTCGGGAACCGAACCCTTCAGCATTGCCAATGTCGCCGACGTCGGCGACGTCTCCGTCAATCCAATCAACCTGCTCGACGGGTTGCAGCGCATCGAGGATGGCATTGCCGCGATCGTTGGCGAAGATGCTGTCCCACTAGCCGCCGGCGGCGACCACCTGACGACGCTGCCGGTACTGCGCGCGGTCGCCCGCAAGGCGCCGGTCGGCATGATCCACTTCGACGCGCATTCCGACACCAATGACCGCTACTTCGGCGACAACCCCTATACGCACGGAACGCCCTTCCGCCGCGCCATCGAGGAAGGCCTGCTCGACCCGAAGCGGGTCGTCCAGATCGGGATTCGCGGTTCCATCTACGAACCGGGCGAGCACGACTGGGCAACCGCCCAGGGCATCCGCATCATTTATATGGAAGAGTTCGCCCGGCGCGGTGCCGCGGCCGTCATGCAGGAAGCGCGCGCGCTTGTCGGCGACAGCCCCACCTATGTGACATTCGACATCGATTGCATCGATCCGTCGATGGCCCCGGGAACCGGCACGCCGGAACTGGGAGGCTTCACCACGCGCGAGGCGCAGGAGATGGTGCGCCTGCTCGACGGCTTGAACTTCGCCGGCGCGGACGTCGTCGAGGTCGCGCCTCCTTTCGACGTTGGTGGCATGACAGCGCTTGCAGGCGCGACGATGATGTTCGAGCTGCTGTGCGTGATGGCGAGGTCGCTTGCCGACAGGAGATCGCGCGGCTAGGGCAATTACAGCAAGATGCGCAGCGGTATTCCGTCTGGATTTTGAACCTAATCCGGAAAGGTCTCCATCCGCTGCGCATAGGCCTTGAACCCGGCGCGTCGGTAAACCGACTGAGCGGCAGGATGATCATGGGTATCGGTATGCAGCCAAAGTCTTTCCGGCTGATACGACCAAGCCCTGCGCAGCGCCCGGTCGAGCAGGAACGGTCCCAGCCGTCGTCCCTGGAATGCTGGAACCAGCCCGAAGTGAACCAGTTCGACTTCCGGCTGGCCGACGCCGTTGAACTCGCAGAAACCGGCGGTTTCGCCGTCGACGCGCAGCACATTGAGATGTGTCGAGGGGCTGGCAAGCAGCATTTCGAGGTCCGCCACGGGCATTCGCAAGCGCTGATCCCACTGCACCGGGCCGCCGACGGCATGGTACAGTTCGAGATAGCGCGAACGGTCGAGCGTCTCGCGCGCCACGAAAGCGCCAGGCAGCGGCGCTTCAAATGGGTCGCCGAACGGCGGCGCGAGCATCTCCATGTAGGTTACGAGAAGATCGACCACGCTCAGAGCGGATTCTCGGCATAGAACTCCAGCACGCGCTGCTTGAAGCTTTTGTCCCCGACGGCCAGCATGTGGTCGCGGCCCTCGATATGGAAGGCCTTTGCATTGGGCATCAGCGCCGCCAGTTCGTCGGGCGAACCTCCGATATCGTCGGTCGTCCCCACCGCGATCAATGTCGGCTGGGCGATGCGCGCCATGTCGTCCTCGCTGAGCAACTCGCGCGACGTAGCGATGCAGGCGGCCAGCGCGCGGCGGTCGCTGCGGGTCTGGTCGGCGAAAGCGCGAAAGGAGCGGCCGCGCGGGTGAGTGGTCGCTGCGGGATCCTCCGCCATCAGCGCCGTGGCTATCGGATCCCAGTCGCCGACGCCGTCGACCATGCCGATGCCGAGACCGCCGAACACCAGCGTTGCCACCTTGTCCGGATCGGAAAGCGCCATGAACGCCGCAACGCGGGCGCCCATCGAATAGCCCATGACATGCGCGCGTTCGATGCGCAGATGATCGAGCAGAGCGGCCGCGTCCGAGGCCATCTTGGCCGGTGTGTAGTCGGCCTCGTCATAGCTCTTCGACGACGAGCCATGGCCGCGATTGTCAAAGGCGATGGCGCGGTAGCCGGCGTCGTTCAGCGTCTTGAACCAGCCCGGCGAGACCCAGTTGACGTAGTGGCTGGACGCAAAGCCGTGGATCATCAGCACCGGATCGCCCTCGCCCGATGCCGGCTGGCGGTCGAGAAAGGCAAGCTCGAAACCGTCGTGTGTAAAGAACTGCATCGTCGTCAGTTGGAGCCGGACGCCTTGGCGATAGCCGGGTGGCGCAGGAGGTCGCCGTCCTTGAGGCCGTCCTTCGCTGCCGTGCCGGCCTTCAGTTCGAGCACGAAGCTGACAGGCTGCCCCGGAGAGATGATCGACTCTGATTCCGGCTCGCCGCGCTTGATTGCCTTGATCCTGCCGTCCTGGCCGACGAACACAAGGTCGAGCGCCATCGGCGTGTTCTTCATCCAGAAATTGACCACGCCGGGCTTTTCGAACACGAACAACATGCCGTGATCGTCGGCCATCTCCTTGCGAAACATCAACCCGGCCTCGCGTTCCGAGGACGTGTCCGCGATCTCGATCGAGAAGGATTGCTTGCCGGATCCGGTCACCGCAACCAACGGGGTAGGATCAACAGCCAGCACCATTGGCCTGCCGTCCGCCGAACCCGGCGTCAGAGCGTAGAAGTAAGCCATGAAGGCGATTGCGGCGCAGAATACGCCCGCGGTCAGCCAGTTGCGGTGAGCCATTTCGATACCTCGTCCGATCTCTGTCCTAGACAATGCTCCGGACAAGTGGAACCGGATTCATAACCAGGATGGTCTCACGGAAGAAGGGCTAGTGCCGATGAACTAGTGCGAGACCGACAAGGTGCCCATATCGGGATGAATTTCGGCGGCCATAAGGCCTTTGTCGCCGCGCCCGAAACGAACCAGCACCACCTGGCCCGGCCGGAGCTCGGTGATGCCGTAGCGACGCAGCGTTTCCATGTGGACGAAGATGTCCTCGGTGCCGTCGCCCCGGGTCAGGAAGCCAAACCCCTTGGTGCGGTTGAACCACTTCACCAGCGCCCGCTCCAGGCCGCTCTCCGCTGTCACCGTGACATGGGTGCGCTGCTCCTGCTCGGCTGGATGGATCGCCGTCGAGGCATCCATGGAGAGGACGCGGAAGGCCTGAAGGCCACGATCGCCCTGCTTCACGAGACAGACCACGCGCGCGCCTTCGAGCGCGGTCTGGAACCCGTCCTTCCGAAGACATGTCACATGGAGGAGTATGTCGCCCGAGACGCCATCGTCGGGAAGAATGAAGCCGTAGCCCTTGGCCACATCGAACCATTTGATTGCGCCGGCGATCTCGGCAAGCTCCGCGGACTCGCCGCCGCCGTCTCGTTGCAAGGCGTCGTCAAGGCTTCCGTCCCGCCTCGAAAAAGAGGCTTTTTCCCCCATAAGAATGCCCCCTTTTTCAACCGAAACCGCAACTGATTCTGGCCATCAGCTTAACACTGCGGCTTCCAGGGTATGCAAGGCCTGACGTGCCTTTTTTCACGGTTGAACACCGGAAAGCCGCGATTGTTGTTTGCCGGCGCTGTTGGACGAAGGGACGAGCGGCCTGAAATCGACCGCCTCCCCTGATATGTCCGACGATTGCCCTTTGGCTGGGTGCCTCCTATGTTGCGCCGCAACGCAACGCTCCGAGGAAACCCGACATGCGCTATCTCCACACCATGGTCCGCGTCGCCGACGTCGATCAATCGCTCGATTTCTACTGCAACAAGCTCGGCCTGAAAGAGGTGCGCCGCTACGAGAATGAGCAGGGCCGCTTCACGCTGATCTTCCTCGCCGCGTCCGAGGACGAGCGCAGCGGCATCGACGAGAAGGCGCCGCTGGTCGAATTGACCTACAACTGGGATCCGGAGGAGTACAAGGGCGGCCGCAATTTTGGCCACCTCGCCTACGAAGTCGACGACATCTACGCCACCTGCCAGAAGCTGATGGACAATGGCGTCACCATCAATCGGCCGCCGCGCGACGGCAACATGGCCTTCATCCGCTCGCCGGACGGCATCTCGATCGAACTGCTGCAGAAGGGTCCGGCGAAGGCCAAGGCCGAACCATGGGCCTCGATGCCGAACACGGGAAGCTGGTAACGCGCCGGACCCGGCGAGGATCAGCCGGCACCAGTCTATGGCGTTTCGCCCGAGGGTACTTATCTATCCGCTTGAGGCGCCAGCCTGTCCGGGCTGGCGTTTCCCTTGAAACGCAGGAGACTTTCATGCCGACCAGCCGCGCCGATGTCACCACTGAACATGCCAGCCGCTATCTCCAGCAGCTCTGCAAACATTGGGCCCACAAGTTTCCGGTCGAATTCGACCCGCATCACGGCGCTATCCAGCTCTCGCTTGGCCGCACTGTCATGGATGCCGACGACAAGGCCCTCCACATTGCGGTTGCCGCCGATGACGCCACCACCCTCGAACGGCTGGAAACCGTCGTTGCCGACCATATCAAGCGCTTCGCCTTCCGCGAGGAACTGACCTTCGACTGGCAGAAGGCCGCCTGAGGAGCAAGTCCAGGAAAAAGACCTCGCGGTCCTATCTGGAATTGCGAGGTACAAGAAAATTCAGGCGCCGGCTTTGCCCGCCATGTCGAGCAGTGCGAGCACGCTGCGCCAGTTTCGCGCCGTACCGGGCACTTTCAGCGTACGCCCGATGAGGTTGGCGAAGACGGATTTGCCGAGCCCGTCCGGCGCATGCAGGTAAAGCACGTCGCCCTTGATATCGAAACGCTCCGGCCCTGTGCATTTTTCCGCGAGCCGCTTGGCCTCGTCGGCGGTCGGCTCGCGCTCCAGGGCATAGGCATGCAGCTTGGTCGGCTCGCCGGCGACTTCCGGGTAGGGATTCTCTTCCACGAGCCGCTCGAACCAGCGGGCGTCGCGCACCATGATGCGCGAATTGAATCCCCACTTCTTCTCGAAGGCCTCTTCGATCTCCCTGGTCAGCGACGCCGCATTACCCTTCTTCGCTCGAAACACGACGTTGCCGCTCTGCACGTATGTGGCGACTTGGGTAAAGCCGAGGCCTTCGAAGAAGGACTTGAGCTCCGCCATTTTCACGATGCGGTTGCCGCCGACATTGATGCCGGAAAACAGTGCAACGAAAACCGTTCCCTGTTCGCTCATATGATGAACCCCGCCAGCGTCTCGTTGTCGGTGATATCCTGATACTGCACGCCCTCGGCGTCGAAATTGGCCTTGAGCAGGTCGAAATTGCGCCGGTCCTTGGTCTCGATGCCGATCAGCACAGAACCGAAATTGCGCGCCGACTTCTTGAGATATTCGAAGCGGGCGATGTCGTCGTCCGGACCGAGCATCTCCAGGAAGTCACGCAGAGCGCCGGGCCGCTGCGGAAAGCGGATGATGAAGTATTTCTTCAGGCCCTCGAAGCGCAGCGCCCGCTCCTTCACATCCGGCAAGCGCTCGAAGTCGAAATTGCCGCCGGAGACGACCGCCACGATCGTCTTGCCCCTGATGTCCTTGCGCGAGAAATCCTTGAGCGCGTCGATCGCCAGCGCGCCGGCCGGCTCCAGCACCACGCCCTCGACATTGAGCATTTCAATCATCGTCGCGCACAGCCGGTTTTCCGGCACGAGCCGCACCGCGTCGGCGGTGAATTCCTTAAGCTGGCGCAGCGGCTCGCGGCCGATTTCGGCGACCGCCGCGCCGTCGACGAAATTGTCCACCTTGGCGAGCTTGACCCGCTTGCCGCTGGCTAGACTCTCGCTGAGGCTCGGCGCGCCGGCCGGCTCGCAGAAGATAAAACGCGTGTCACGGTGCTGGTCGGCGAAATAGTGGGTCACGCCGGCCGCCAGGCCGCCGCCGCCGACCGGCAGCATGACGATGTCGGGCATGCGCCCGCCGGGCATCTGGGCGGCAATCTCGTAGGCCACCGTCGCCTGGCCCTCGATGATGTCCTTGTGATCGAATGGCGGCACCATATGCGCGCCGGCGCTCTCGGTGAATTCGAAGGCCGCGCGATAGCATTCGTCGAAGAAGTCGCCGACCAGCCGGATCTCGACGAAATCGCCACCGAACAGCCGCGTCTTGTCGATCTTCTGCTGCGGCGTCGTCACCGGCATGAAGACCACGCCCTTTTTACCAAAATGGCGACAGACGAAGGCGAAGCCCTGGGCATGGTTGCCGGCGGAGGCGCAGACGAACAGCTCCGCATCGTTCCCTGCCGCGAGCGCCTTGCGGAAGAAGTTGAAGGCGCCCCTGATCTTGTAGGAGCGCACCGGCGTCAGGTCCTCGCGCTTCAAAAGCACGCGCGCGCCGGTCTTCTTCGACAGATAGTCGTTCTCCTGCAGCGGCGTTTCCGTAAAGATTTCGCGGATCGCTCCGGCGGCGGTGGCGACACGGGAAGAGAAACTGTTCACTGCGGCGTCCTCACTTCACTTTCGGCAGCATGGATGCCTAACGCCTGAATGGTCGGCTCAAGAT
>JBFLWR010000338.1:0-2881 GCA_040755925.1 Pseudomonadota bacterium | reverse complement strand
GCGCATGGGCTTCACCGCCGTCGCCCGCCATCGCCACAAGGACGTCACGCTGTACCGCCAGGGCGACATCAACTTCATCGTCAACGGCGAGCCCGATTCGTTCGCGCAGCGCTTCGCGCGCCTGCACGGCCCGTCGATCTGCGCGATCGCGTTCCGCGTGCAGGACGCCGCGAAGGCCTACCAGCACGCGCTCGAGCGCGGCGCCTGGGGCTTCGACAACAAGACCGGCCCGATGGAACTCAACATCCCCGCCATCAAGGGGATTGGCGACTCGCTGATCTATTTCGTGGACCGCTGGCGCGGCAAGAACGGTGCGGCGCCCGGCAGCATCGGCGACATCAGCATCTACGACGTCGATTTCGAACCGATCCCCGGCGCGGAGCCAAACCCGGCGGGCCACGGCCTCACCTATATCGACCACCTGACGCACAACGTCCACCGCGGCCGCATGAACGAGTGGGCGGAGTTCTACGAACGCCTCTTCAACTTCCGCGAAATCCGCTACTTCGACATCGAAGGCAAGGTGACGGGCGTGAAGTCGAAGGCAATGACCTCCCCGTGCGGCAAGATCCGCATTCCGATCAACGAGGAAGGCGGCGAGACGGCCGGCCAGATCCAGGAATACCTGGACGCCTACCACGGCGAGGGCATCCAGCACATCGCGCTCGGCACGAACGATATCTACGGCACGGTGGACGGGCTGCGCAAGTCCGAGATCGCGCTGCTCGATACGATCGACACGTACTACGAACTCGTGAACCGCCGCATTCCCGGCCACACGGAACCGCTCGAAGAGCTCAGGAAGCGCAAGATCCTGATCGACGGCGCGCCCGAAGACCTGCTGCTGCAGATCTTCACCGAAAACCAGATCGGACCGATCTTCTTCGAGATCATCCAGCGCAAGGGCAACGAGGGCTTCGGCGAAGGCAACTTCAAGGCGCTGTTCGAGTCGATCGAACTCGACCAGATCCGCCGCGGCGTGGTGCAGGACAAGGCCTGATCGCGGCGTCATGGCCGGGCGGCCATGAAAAAAGGGCGAAGATCACGCGATCTTCGCCCTTTTGTCTTGCTGGGGCCGCCTCCGCACACCCGGCGGCGGCCCCGGTGAATGGAATGCCGCGCGGATCAGCGCAGCATCGCGGAAATCATCAGGATTGGCGCTCGGTCCGGCGGAACCCGGTCGCGCCGGCATCGGCCTTGGCGCACTGCGTGTACGGCGCAATACGGGCGACCGCATTCACCGAGCCATTGCTGCTCGCATTCGAATGCAGCGGCGCGCTCATGGCGAAAAATGCGGCCGAGACGGTCAGGAAGGTCTGGATATGTCGATTGTTCATGCTGTACTCCTTTTTTCAGACTGCCTGTTGCGGTAGTACCCCTTTTCCTGCCAGGGGTGCTGCGCGGTTTGCACAGGTGGGGAATTAGACAGAAATATCAAGTCTGGTTCCGGATTCGTGTAGTTTTTACACGCTGTTACGCCACGCAGCATTCAGACACATCCACTGTTACACAACGTCTGACAGTCTGGCGCGAGACATGCTGCCGCAAGCGAGGCAAACCCGGCACCACGGTCCTCTGCGACACCGAGCGGCGGGTTTGCCCCAGTGCTACCATCGCTAAAAACACGCCAATATGGCGCCCCGGGCCGGAGCATCCACAAGATGCCGAGGCACTGAAGTTCTGGTGATCCCAAGACTATGGTGGATGGAGGAGTACAAACAATGAATGCCCCGCTAGACGCTGGTCAGCGTGCTTCGCTCGAAGCCGCGCTAGCTTCCGTCACGCTCGACGACAAATACACACTCGACCGCGGCCGCGCGTACATGAGCGGCATCCAGGCGCTGGTTCGCCTGCCGATGCTGCAGCAGGAACGCGACAAGGCAGCCGGTCTCAATACTGCGGGATTCATCTCCGGCTATCGCGGCTCGCCGCTCGGCGGTCTCGATCAGTCGCTCTGGAAGGCGAAGAAGCATCTCGCCGCCCATCAGATCGTCTTTCAGCCCGGCGTGAACGAAGACCTCGCGGCCACGGCCGTCTGGGGCTCGCAGCAGGTGAACCTGTACCCGTCGGCGAAGCACGACGGCGTGTTTTCCATGTGGTACGGCAAGGGCCCCGGCGTGGACCGCTGCGGCGACGTGTTCAAGCACGGCAATTCGGCCGGCTCGTCGCGCCACGGCGGCGTGCTCGTGCTCGCCGGCGACGACCACGCGGCCAAGTCGTCCACGCTCGCGCATCAGTCGGAGCACATCTTCAAGGCCTGCGGCCTGCCGGTGCTGTTCCCCTCGAACGTGCAGGAATATCTGGACTTCGGCCTGCACGGCTGGGCCATGAGCCGCTACTCGGGCCTGTGGGTCGCCATGAAATGCGTGACCGACGTGGTCGAATCGTCGGCCTCGGTCGAAATCGACCCGCATCGCACCCGGATCGTCCTGCCGGAAGACTTCCTCCTGCCCGAAGGCGGCCTGAATATCCGCTGGCCGGATCCGCCGCTCGTGCAGGAAGCGCGTCTGCTCGACTACAAGTGGTACGCGGGCCTCGCCTACGTGCGCGCCAACAAGCTCGACCGCGTCGAGATCGACTCGCCGCACGCGCGCTTCGGCATCATGACGGGCGGCAAGGCCTATCTCGACGTGCGCCAGGCTCTCACCGACCTCGGCCTCGACGACGAAACCTGCTCGCGCATCGGCATCCGCCTCTACAAGGTCGGCTGCGTGTGGCCGCTCGAAGCGCAGGGCGCCCAGGCGTTCGCGCGCGGGCTCCAGGAAATCCTCGTGGTCGAGGAAAAGCGCCAGATCCTCGAATACGCGATCAAGGAAGAGCTGTACAACTGGCCCGACGCACAGCGTCCGCGCGTATTCGGCAAGTTCGACGAAAAAGACGG
>JBFLWR010000337.1:0-13259 GCA_040755925.1 Pseudomonadota bacterium | reverse complement strand
GTTGGCGTCTTCCTCGGCATCGGCGCCGGCGTCGGGGGCCTCGGCCTCCTCGCCCTGCTCGTCGTCCTCGACGACGTTGATACCCATGTCGGACAACATGGCCATGGTGTCCTCGATCTGCTCGGAGGTCACTTCCTCCGAGGGCAGCACCGAGTTCAACTCGTCCATGGTCACATAGCCGCGCTTCTTCGCGGCCTTGATCATCTTCTTGACAGCATCATCGGAAAGGTCGAGCAGAGGCCCATCGGTGGCGCCTTCGCGTTCGGTCTCGACCTCTTCCTTTTCCTTTGTCGCCATTCTTTGTCGTCTCCAAGCGGCTCTATTTCGAGGCCGCGTAAGCTGCCAAACCGGTCATACCGGATGCGTTCGCACCAGAACGCTTTTCACCGGGCCAGTAACCGCATCTCTCGTTAAGTCCAGATTAACCCTGATATCTGTGGCAAGCACTTTGCCTGTCCAGTGTCACCGGTACCTCACATCGCCCAAATTTCCCGCCGACGCCGGGGCACGGTTAACGTTTCGAATCGTTCTGATTCCGCCAATCTGCCAGAAGGTCAAGCGCCTCTGGCATGATTCGCATGAAAAAAGCGAATCAATTACCCGACTTAGAGGCGTCGATTCGACGCGCTGCGCATTTCCACTTCATTTCCGGGGAAGGTTGGAGCCTAAACGCGCCCTGCCCTGCCCGACGAAACGCCGAACCCTTCGATCAGCGCCTCGGTTGCCTGCACATCGTTGAATTGCGCTTGTATCTCGACGAGATGCCGGAAGTTTTCGTCCGAAGGGTCTGCATCGAGCGCCGCCTGCGCCTGTTTCAGTTCCCTATGTAAGGTGCGCGCGCTGCGCTGCAAGTGCAGTGCCTGGTTGAAGGCGTCGCGAGCATCGTCCAGCCCGGCGGTTTCGAGCGCCGGCCATTGCCGCGCGCGCTTGATCAACGCCACGGCGCGCTCCCACACGTCGACGCATCCGGCGCGCCCGATTGTGGCGATGACCGCGTCGCGGTCGTCGGCCGCGTCATGCGCCATCGCGTCGAGGATCGCCGCGTGCAGCCGCCGCAAATCGGTGTTGGCGAGGTCGAGGAATTCGACATGGGCGAAATTCTCGTCGATCAGCGGCGGATGGTTGACCAGCGCCACGATGATCGTCGCCTCGCGCACCGACATCGCCTCCACGGTCCGCTTGACCAATGCCGAGCGGCCAAGGCTTTCGGTGATCGCGGCCCGTCCGCCAGCGGCCGCGCCTTTCGCAAATTGTCCGCCTGGCGGTGGCGTTTTACCCTGGAACCGCTCGCCTTGCCGCCCGCCCTGGTTTCCCTGCCGCGCGGCGCGCTGCGAGCCAAAGAAGCTCAGTTCCCGCTCGCGCATTGCCTGCTGATAGTGGTAGCGCGTGCTTTCGTCGCGGATGCGGCTGGTGATCTCGCGCAGCCTCTTTCCGAGTTCGGAGCGACGCTCCGGCGTGTCGAAGACACCACCCGCCGTCTCCCGCATCCACAGGAGTTCGTCAAGCGGCCGAGCCTCCGCCAGCACCGCGCGAAAAGCATCCGGCCCTTCTGCCTTGACCAGATCGTCGGGATCCTTGCCCTCGGGCAGCAGAGCAAAACGGGCTGAGCGACCAGCCTGCACCGAGGGCAGCGCCAGATCCGCGGCGCGCCACGCTGCCTTCAGCCCGGCCTGATCGCCGTCGAAGCACAGCATCGGCTCGGGTGCCATCCGCCACAGCAGTTCGAGCTGGTTTTCGGTGAGCGCTGTGCCGAGCGGCGCCACCGCATTCTCGAAGCCGGCCTGCGCCAGCGCGATCACGTCCATATAGCCTTCGACCGCGATCACCGTGCCACCCTTGGCCAACGCCTTGCGGGCGCGGGCGAAATTGTAGAGCACGTTGCCCTTGTGGAAGAGTTCCGTCTCCGGCGAGTTCATGTATTTGGCCAAGGCATCCGGCGCCAGCGCCCGCCCGCCGAAAGCGATGACCTTGCCGCGCGAATCCGGGATCGGAAACATGATGCGGTCGCGGAACCAGTCGTAGGAGACCGGGATGTCGTCGCCATGCCGCACCAGCCCGCACGCCTCGATGTCGGCCTTCGGCACGCCCCTGGCGGCGAGATGTTCCTTGAGCGCATTGCGGCTGTCCGGCGCATAACCCAGTCGGAACGACTGCTGCGTCGCCGAGGTCAGGCCGCGCTCGCGCAGATAGGCCCGCGCCTTCGCCCCCTCGGGCCCTTGCAGCCGCTCCTGGAAGAAAGCCGTCGCCATCTCCATGACGTCGGTCAGGCTGGCGCGTTCCTTCTCGCGACGCTCCTGCGCTTCGTCCCGCACCGGCATCGGCACGCCGGCCATGTCGGCGATCTTCTCGACCGCCTCGGGAAAGCTCATGCCGTCGAGCTCGGTCAGGAACTTGAAATGGTCGCCGGAGACCGAGCAACCGAAGCAATGATAGCGGCCCTTCTTGTCCTCGCAGTGGAAGGACGGACTCTTTTCGCCATGGAACGGGCAGCAGGCCCAGTAATCGCCGCGCGAGGCGTTCGTCTTCTTCCTGTCCCATGCGACGCGCTGACCGATGACCGATGAAATCGGCACGCGGTCGCGTATCTCGTCGAGGAAGGCAGGCGGAAAGCGCATCGGGAAGCTCGTTTGCCCTCCATATAATCAAGCCGGCCGGTCGCGACGACTCCATAAAACCATCGTACCCGCTTTTCACAGACAAAGAGAAGGCGACCCCTGACACTTTGGGCCGCCTTCCTGGGGTTTCGGACTGGCCCGGCTCAGCGCGCGGCGATCGCGCCGAAGATGATGCCTGAGACGATGCCGACCAGCACATAGTCGTTGCCGACGCGGATCCATTCCTGGCCAGGGCCGGGACGCCGCAGGCCATGACGATGCCAGTCACGGACCGCCTGGTGGCGCTTCCAATTGGAATATTTCTGGCCGTTGCGCCAATGGCCGCGCCTCTCCATCTTCTTCTTCCTGAGATCGACGTCCTTGCCGGGCTTCTGCCAGTCGACCTGGGTGTAGTTCGACTGCGGCGCGCTCGGCTGATTGAGCGGCGCGGCCTGGCCCGAAAAGGCCGAGGCGGCCAGCATCGATGCGGTCACGGCGGAAAGTATGAGACGCTTCATGTCGGTACTCCTTGGTTGTCGATGGGCGGAGGAGTAACCGCTGGCGGATGAACCGAAACTGAACATCAAAATTACAATTCTGTAACGATTTCCGATGCTTGAACGGACTGGCTCAACAGGCTTTCAGGTTGAGCCTGGCCACTGCGCGCTGGTAGCGGGATGCCGTGGACCGGCTGGTCGCGAGAGTGCGTGGAACCGATGCGCCCTCCATTCATTTCCGACACGCGGCGTCGAGCGCAGGCGATCATCTCATCGAAAAAATCTATTATCCGGCTAATGTTAAATCGTGTATTTCCGGCCTCGAAATGACTGAGATTCGTATCCACTTTCGTGCCGCCAAAGGCGCTCCTCGAGGCCTGACATGAGCGGCTCCGTCGTCCTGCTGCACCTTGCCGGCGCGGTGGCGCTGATGCTGTTTGCCACGCGCATGGTGAAGACCGGCGTCGAACGCGCCTATGGCGACATGCTGCGCCACAGGCTGCGCGCCACCATGCGCAATCCGCTGATGGCGGTGCTGGCCGGCTGCGGCCTGGCGGTCGCGTTGCAGAGTTCCACCGCCGTCACGCTGCTCGTCGGCTCCTTCGCCGGTTCCGGCATCGTCTCGGGCGCGGCAGGCCAGCTCGCGGTGCGCGGCGCCGAGATCGGCTCGGCGCTGGTCGCCAAGCTGCTCACCTTCGATCTGTCGCTGCTCGTCCCGCTGTGTCTGGTCGCCGGGACGATCATGTTCATGGCCACCGAGCGGCGCGACTGGCGCCAGTCGGGCCGCATTCTGGTCGGCATCGGTCTGCTGATCCTGTCTCTCGAGATGATCGGCCAGGCATCCGAACCGCTGCGCGACAGCCAGCTCATGCCGGTCATCATCAACTACTTCTCCGGCGACGCGATAAGCACCTATTTGCTGGCGGCGCTGATCACTTGGCTGTTCCAGTCCAGCATCGCCGCCGTTCTGCTCATGGCGACGCTGGCCGGCCGCGGCGTGATCACGCCAGAGCTTGGCGTCGTCCTCATCCTGGGCGTCAATCTCGGCTCGTCGATCATCGCCCCGATGCTGACCCGCTCGGCGCCTCCCGAGGTACGCGTCGTGCCGATCGGAAATCTTCTGATGCGCGGGCTTGGCTCGCTTGTCATGCTGATCCTGTTCATGATTTTCCGGCCGCATGTCGGGTTCCTGGGCGCAACGGCATCGGACCAGATCGTCAACGCCCATATCCTGTTCAACGTCATTATCCTGCTGGCCGGTCTGCCGCTTGCGGGCCTGGTCTATCGCGCTTCCGAGTAGATCGTTGCCCTGGGCACCAGGCCGGCGCCAGCCGCCACGCTCGACGTCGTCGAGCTTTCCGCGCTCAACGAAAGCGCGCTGGATGTGCCCGGCCAGGCGCTGGCCAACGCGACCCGTGAGGTGGTGCGCGTCTGCGAGACGGTCGAGATCATGCTCAAGCGCATCATCGAGCTCTATGAGAGCGCGGACGCCGGCAAGATCAAGGCGCTGGCTGCTCTTGACGATCGCGTGGACAAAAAGCACGCGGCGATCAAGCTCTACCTGGCCAAGGTCACCCGCAATCCGCTGACGGAGGACGAGGCATTGCGCTGCCAGGAATTGATCGGCGCCTGCGTCAAGCTGGAGCAGGTCGGCGACATCATCGTGCGCAACATGCTGGCGCATGTGAAGAAGAAGCTCGAGCGCGGGCTGGCGTTCACGCCAGAGGGCTGGCATGAGCTTTGCGCTTTCCACGCTTCGGTGCTGGCCAATGCGCGGCTTGCCTTCAACGTCCTGGTCTCGCGCGACCCCGAGACCGCGCGCCAATTGGTGCTGGAGAAGGATCTCTTGCGGGAACGCGAGAAGGAGACCAGCGCCAGCCATTTCGAGCGGCTGCGCGACGGCACCGCCAAAAGCGTCGAGACGAGCTCGATCCATCTCGACACCATCCGCGACCTCAAGCAGATCAATTCGCTGCTGGCCTCGATCGCCTACCCCGTGCTCGAGGAGCGCGGCCTGCTCGGCGGCTCGCGGTTGAAGGCAAGTTAAGCCTCGATCAGGCAGGCACCATCGCCACCCGGCCGAAAAAATTAGTCTTTGCTCATCCTCGGCTCCGTCGGATAAGGATCTGTCGAGGACCTATTGGGAGGATGATCGGTCGATGGATACCCATTCGCGCAGCTTCGCCAAGGCGCTTTCCTGGCGCGCTACCGGCACTGTCGACACCATGATCATCTCGCTCGTGGTGACCGGAAGCATCAAGCTCGCGGCCACCATCGGCCTGACCGAAGTCGTCACCAAATCGGTGCTCTATTATCTGCACGAGCGGGCTTGGCTGAAGATACCTTACGGGCGCCGGACCGTGGCGTGATCTTCTAAAACCGGCCGGCCCGGGCAGCCCATTCAAGAAAAGCTAAAGCGGTATCGACAATTTCTGCATTGCCGGCCGAGGCAAGGCGTGGTTTGAGGCGTTGCATTCGTCTCAAGACCTTATTGCCATGCTGCCGCTGATTGCCCTTTTCATTGCCGCTTTCGCCTTCGGCACGACTGAATTCGTCATCGCCGGCGTGTTGCCGGAAGTGGCTCAAGGGCTTGGCGTTTCGGTACCCACGGCCGGCTACCTCGTCTCCGGCTATGCCTGCGGCATCGCCATCGGCGGCCCATTGCTGGCGCTCGCCACCGCCAGGGTGTCGCGCAAAGCGCTGCTCGTAGGGTTGACGATTGCCTTCACACTTGGTCAGGCGGCATGCGCGCTCGCGCCTGACTTCAGCTCCATGCTTCTGTTGCGCATTGCGACCGCGGTCGCGCACGGCGCTTACTTCGGCGTCGCCATGGTGGTTGCCGTCAGTCTGGTGCGCGAGGACCAGCGCGGTCGGGCGGTGGCCGTAATTTTGTCGGGGCTTACGGTCTCCAACGTTATCGGCGTGCCGGCCGGTACCGCCATCGGCGGTCTATGGGGTTGGCGCGCGACCTTCTGGGTGATGTGCGCATTGGGTTTCGTCGCGATCATCGCCATGCTCGCGCTGCTGCCGCGCACGGCCGGCGCCGCGAACCGGCCTGCCGGCCTTGCGCGCGAAGTGCGCGTGCTGGGGCGCCAGCAGGTCTGGACCTCGTTGATCCTCATGCTGATGTTGATGATCGGCCAGTTCGGCCTCTTCACCTATATCACGCCGACACTGCTCGAAGTCACCGGCCTCGGCGAGAACATGATCCCCTGGGTGCTGCTGCTCAACGGCGTCGGCGCCACGATCGGCGTCCTGGTCGGCGGCAAGCTTGCCGACTGGAAGCTGATGCCTTCGCTGATCACCATGCTCTTCCTGCAGGCCGTCATGTTGGCGGTGATCTATGCCGTCAGCCCCTACCCGGTGCCGATGATCGCCGCGATCATCGTCTGGGGCGGCCTCAACTTCGCCATCGGCGCGCCGATCCAGACCCGCATCCTGGCATGGACGGCAGATGCCTCGAACCTTGCCTCCTCGCTCATCCCATCGGGCTTCAATGTCGGCATCGCGCTTGCCGCCTCGCTGGGTGCCGCCATGCTCAATGCCGGCTATGGCTACCGCAGCCTGCCCGTCGCCGGCGCTTTAGCCATGCTGGTGGCGACAGCAGTCGCCATTGCCTCGCAGCTTTGGGAGTCCCGCAGCCGCGCGACGCCACCGCTCCCGGCGGCGGCAGAATAGGTTACCGAACCCGTTGGTCGCGTCAGACAGCAGCAGCCCGTGATCCGGAGCCGGCGGCGAGGATCGATACCAGGCTACGCAGGCCCTCAACCAGCCTTTCGCGGCTGGAGGCAGCTCCCAACGCTAGGCGCACGCCGTTGGCCGTGCCGGGCTCGACCGAAAACTCTTCCGCGGGGCCGAGCGCCAGTCCGCGGCGCCGGGCGAGGTCGGCCAGGTCCAGCGAGCGCAACGGCCCCTTGAGCGGATACCAGAGATGCAGGCTTGTCTGCGCCGTCGAAAACCCGCTGGGCAGGATTGTTCGCGCGATGTACTGCCTGGCCCCCGCTTCGACACGCACTGCCGCCGCGATCTCGCCGGCAAGACCGCTTCGCACCCACTCGCAGGCGAGGCCGGTCATCAGCGGGGGCGCCATCATCGTCGTGCCGCGTATTGCCAAGGCGATCCGCTCGAGAGTGTCTGCATCAGGCGCCGCCAGAAATGCGGTGCGCAGGAATGGCGAGATGCATTTCGCCATCGTCGCCACATGGATGGTCCGATCAGGCGCAAGGCTAACAAAGGCCTGCGGCGGCGCCGTCAGCAACGGACTGTAGGGATCATCCTCGATCATCGTGAGCTTGAGCCTGTCCGCCATCCGCGCGAGATCCCGGCGCCTGCCCTCCGGCATGGTGAGAGCGGTTGGGTTGTGGAGGGTCGGGTTGAGGTAAAGGACGCGAGCACCATGCCGGCGCGCCGCCTCCTCCAGATGGTCCGGCCGCATGCCGTCAGCATCGCTGCCGACGCCGGCCAGCTTCCGGCCTGTGGCCTCGGCAAGCGCGATCAGGCCGGGATAGGTCAGAGCATCGGTCAGGACCGTATCGCCCTCTCTGGTTTGCGACAGGAGAACGGCCGTGAGCAGCGCCTGCGCGCCGGAGCCGACAGCCACGCGCTCGACCGGCAGCCTGTCGCCCCTCGCAGCTAGCCATGACGAGCCGGAGGCGCGTTCCGCGGGCGAGCCCGGGCCAGGATGGTAGGAGAGCAGCGCTTCCGCGCTCGAGCGCCTGAGCAACCCTTCGATGCCGCTCCGGATCAGGGCTGGCAGGCTGAACCCTGAAGGCGCCGGCGGGATGTTCATGCCCAGATCGAGGATAGGTTCTTCCGGCTCGCCTGGCGTGACGAATGTGCCACGGCCGGCAGTAGCATCGATAAGGTTCCTGCGCCGTGCTTCGGTGAAGGCCCGGGTGACCGTGGTCAGGTCGACGCCCAGGAAGCGCGCCAGGTCCCGCTGCGGCGGCAGCCTGTCCCCCGGCTGCAGGCGGCCGCTCGACCGCGCCGCCGAAAGCGCGTCGGCGATCTTGAGATAGATCGGCCGCGGCCCCTCCTCCAACGCGGAAAGCCAGCCGAGGTCGATTTCGCCGGTCATGCTGCCTTGCTCCATATCCATACATTTTGTCGCATTGTATGCATACATTAAAGATACTAGTCTGTATGCGTGACCTCAAGGCCGGATCGAATGCCATGCGAGGTCCTGGAGCCACCATCATGCAACACCATGCGCACTATCCTCATCTCGATCCGTTGCGGGTCGGAATCCGGGGCCGCTGCCCGCGTTGTGGAGAGGGCCGGCTGTTCGACGGCTTCCTCAAGCTGGCGCCAAGATGCGAGGTCTGCGGTCTCGACTATTCTTTCGCCGACCCCGCGGACGGACCCGCCTTCTTCGTCATCTGTTTTGCCTGCGTCCCTTCCGTGCTGTTCGCCGTCTGGGCGCAGGTGACTTTCGAGCCGTCGATGTGGTTCCACATCTTCGTGTCGATACCCGTGGTTTTCGCCACCTGCATCCCGCCGCTGCGGCCGCTCAAGGGCTGGCTCGTGGCAAGCCAGTACTACTACAAGGCCGAGGAAGGACGATTGGCGAGGCCCGGCGAATAGGCGCGCTGGTGTTCTAGAGGTTGATCCTGAATTTGAGGCTTTCGACGCCGCCATAGGCGGCATCCTCGAAGAAGCGGCCGACAAGCCTGCCGCCATTGGCCAGGATGACCCTTTGCGAAGCCGTGTTGTCCGGCTTCGCGGTGATCTCGACATAGTCGAGCCCTACCGCCCTCGCCTCGGCGAGCATCAGCCGCAATGCCTGGGTGGCATAGCCCCGGCCGCGCTTCCACGGCACAACCGAATAGCCGATATGGCCGAGCACGTGCGACGGCAGCGCCTAGGTGCCGGGTTGCCAGCGAAAGCCGATCGAGCCGGCGGCCTCACCGTCCCATATCCAGCGCCGGAAACCGGGCAGGCGCGCCACCCTCGTGCCATCCGGCAAGGTAATGGGCGGCCCTTTCGCCTCACGATCGTCCAGGCTGGCGAGAAACGCGACCGGATCTTCCTCAATCGCCGCAAGCTGCTCGCGCGTCGCTTCCAGCAGCCGGACATTGTCCGGAGACCAGCCGCGTTCGAGCGCCGCCTTGTAGGACGGCAGGTGTTCGAGCGCGGGTCTGACGATTTCGATCATGTGGTTTTCCCGGCAGCGACGGCTATTTGCCTCAGGCCAGTGCTGCCTGGAAGCGGATTCCGCCCCCGTTCAGGAAACACATCTTGTCGAAGAGCGACAGGTCGAGCGGGTTCGGCAGCCGGACGTCGTCAAGGTCGGGAAACGGCTTCTTCGACGGGTCGTATGACCGGTCGATCTGCGAAATGAAGATCAAAACCAGTCCCCGGCGGCGCGCGAAAGACCGCAGCATCTGAACCTGGACCATCAGGTCGGGGTTCTCCCGCTTCTGGTCGAGCAGTTGCAGGTAGTCGATGACCACCACCGTCCCGCCGGGCGCGGTTTGCAACCTGCCGATGATGTAGTCGGCGCAGATGGCGTCGGAATTGTCGAACTCGAAGAGGCCATCGAAAAGCCCCGGCTCGACACCGACGGCCCGAAACCGGCCAAGGATGTCGGCATGCGTATATTCCAGCGTGAAGAAAGCGCTGCGTCGGCCCGACTTCATCGCTTCGATCGCAAGCTCGAGGCTCATCAGCGTCTTGCCCTGGCCGGGCCTCGCTCCGACCAGGACGAGATCGCCAGGCGCCAGCTGCGTAAGCAGGCTGGCGGCGGGCGGCGGCTCGGCCGCGTTGGCCGCAAGCAGGCTCCAGCCGGCGAAACCCTCCCGGACGGCAACACGATCGAGCGCCTCATGGAGCGGGATGCCTGCTTCACGCGACAGGAGCCGGGCCTGGCGCTTCAGATGATGGACGGGTGCGGAAAGCCGCATCGAGAAACCTCCTGGTGCGAGCAGTCTTCGCAACCCCTCCTTATGCGTGGTGCTCGAACAGTCGGTCCGTTGATCGAATTGCCCTGCATGATAGATGCTTTCCCGACGGAGGGAGGAGGCTTGGGCGCGCCGGAATCAGATGATATCCCAACACGAGCGGACCGGAAATCGCGCATGTTCAGGGACGCTAAACTAGAAGTGTTTCGCCGATTGGCACGACCACCTTTATGATTGTTTCTTGAGGTGATTCACCACAAAGAGACAGCGAACGTTTCGGGAGATTTGAGCTGGTGCGGTTGAGATCTGTTCCGCTGGGTATCCTCGCCATCTTCGGCCTGCTGATCGTCGCCGCCGCGCTCACGGTGTCGGCCCGGTCCTTTGCGGCGCTGCCGTCGGGGGTGCCGGCCTGGCTGCAGCCCCATGTTGGTGAAGGCGAAGGCCAAATCTCGCAAATCGTGCTGGAGCGGGCACGCGCGCTCTACCAGCAGAAAGTGAGCGAAGGCGCGGTCAGGAACCCCTGCTATTTCGCCATGGATGCCACGCGTCCCGGCGATCTGGGCAATGGTGTGCTGGGCCAGCGCTATTACATCGTCTGCGAAGCCAAGCAGGTCTTCCGTGCCATTTCTTCGGGCCATGGCGGCGGCCGCAACCTGAAGGGCGTTGCCGATTTTTCCAACGGCCGGCGCTGCGTGAAGAATTTTGGCAACGCGATGGATTCGGAACTGACCGCCGGCGGCGCCTATATGACCGCCGAGGCCAAGACAACCTTCAAGGGTTATTACCGCGTCGGCGCGAAGCAAGACGCGGTTTTCATGCGCACCTTCGTGCAGTTCGACGGCGAAGGCGAGACGGCGAACGCAAGGCAGCGCTTGATCGGCGGGCATCCAGCGGAATTGCTGCGTGGAATGTGCCTGCGCAAGAACCCGAAGAGCTCCTACGCCGACAAGGACGGTTACGTTCCTTACGGCAACCTGGTGAACTACGCCGGCGGCCGCAGCAATGGCTGCACCAGCTGGTCGTCGACGGACGCCACGCAGATCATCCCGATGGTGAAGGACAATCCGACGACGCTCTACATCTATCCGGAATCGCGCGACATCGCCGCCGTGGCGCGCGCGAAAGCCGCCGGCCAATCACTGTCGGGCGCGGGGCTGTACTGGAACGCATCCTGCCTGAAGGAAATCGGCTCTCCGAAATTCTGGCCAAAGAAAACGCTGGAGCCGATCATCGCGCAGTACAAGCAGGATCACCCGGCGCCGCCGCCGCAACCGGTGCCCATCTGCAAGGGACCGTAGGGCTCCGGCTTTCGCCTGTTAGAAGTCCGGCCCCCGTTAGAAGTCCGGCAAGGCTTGAATTCCCGCCAATCCGCGGTTGCTCCGGTCTTGGCGGAGATCGCCATTGACCGGCAATCGACCCTCATGGTTAACTTGTCCGTCAAGGGCAGCCCGAAACCGTGAGAGTTGGGTTTGTCATGCGATCGATTTCAGCAGTCACCTTCGCAATAGTCTTGGCGGCCATTTGTCACTCGGCGGCCAGGGCGGGCGGCCCGGCGGTGGGAGTCGAGGTCGACCCGGATGCGTACTCCAAACAATCCACGGCAGACGACCCGAACGACGATCATCCGGGTGTTTCCTCAAGGGATATTCAGCTCGGCGACCGGAAACAAACCGGGCAGCAGTCCACGGCCGGCGGTACGTCGCAGCCGGGTTCCGATGCGAATGTCAGGAACCTGACGCAGTCCACTAAGTTCAGCAACCCGATCCCGAATTCGGTGATTCAATGGTCGCTGCAAAACAACGTCTACCGGGAAGATGCCACGTCATCCGGATTCTCGGTGCCGTTGCCGATGACCCTGCAAAGTCCATTTCAATTTGCGACCGCCACGGCGGTGATCAACTACGATGGTATCCTGCCGACCGCGCCGATGGCGGTGCAAGCATGGTACGGGAACAATATCGGCACGATCGGAAACGAGGGGTGGAGCCTCACTGCCGAAGGCAGCGCGCTGCGGAATTATTTGTGGGCCGCGTCGGTTGCGAACGACGCTCAGCAGGTGATCAGAACCTACACGACCGCGCTGCAGATGCCCGAAAGCGACAACCGGACCTATGGGATAACGCCGCAGCAAGAATCCTACATGCGGCAATCCATCGTCAACGCCCAATACGCGCTGACGATCGCAACCGACAACATGGCCAAGTTCACCCAGAACAACACCGACGCGCTAAACCTGTTTCAATTGCTGATGCAACCGGGTTCCTCGCCTCCTGCGCCGGCCCAAACCGCTCCAGCGAACACATCCCCTCCCAGTCCCCCTAGCGATCAGAGTCCGTCCACCGATCAGAATCCAGACTCCGACTCCAACTAGCGAGGACGAGAATGCCGACTTTGGCTCCGGGATTTCGAATGATCGCTAGACTGTTGTCGATGTTGATCCTCGCACTCGGTTGCGCCGACGCGATGGCTGAAGCCGGTCCGTCGAATGCGCACGGCGGCGTGGTTGCCGGAACCTGGGTGGTCGAGGAGGCTTGCGGGGAAAACAAGGCGGCGAAGGACGCAGAGGGTCGGCGTCCGTTCAGCTGGGAAGTCGATCTGGCGGTCAAGGACGGCCGCGTGAGCGGCACAAAGCATTTCGTCAATCCGACGAGCAACGTCGTCTTTGACCTCTCCTACACGGGATCGATATCGGGCACCGACATCGAGATCAAAGGCGTCGGCAAGCGGTCGAATCTCGAACGACCCTGGTTCTATTCCTACAAGGGAGAGGTCTCCGCTACCGGCAGGCTCGAATTGTCCGGCCCGTTGACGATGCAACTCGGCGCGTCGAAGCGGAGCACAACCCTGCGCTCGTGCAAGCTGACTTTCCTGGCGCCCAAGAGCGATGAGCTGCCCTCGGCGATGTTCGCCCGCGATGTCGGCGACATGCGAATGGTGAGGAGCGCCATGGTCGCCGGGTTCGCGAAGGAATGCGATGCGGCAAAGCCGAACCAGCCCAAAGCTCCCAAGGCCGATAGCGAGGAGAGACGCACCTGTGTCACCGACAAACTTCGAGATGGTATAAGCAAAGCCGTTTCGGCGCCTTGGCCGTCGGCGCCCGCGCTCGAGCTTGTCGAATATGCACCATCTCTGATCAAACCCAATAGCGGACCCGCCGCCGCCAAGGGCGTCATCTACTTTGTCGGCGGCTACGGGGTGCACGAGAACGACCAGCGCATTGTCCCGTATTATTTGAAAAGGCTGACCGACGACGGCTGGGACCTCATCGC
>JBFLWR010000336.1:0-3389 GCA_040755925.1 Pseudomonadota bacterium | reverse complement strand
GAGGGGCGGCCCTTGACGATACTTCCATGCAGGAAGTCGATCTCGATTACTCCACCAGGGCTGGTCGCAGCCTCCCCAAACACATCAGTTGGGCAGTAGCCGACAACAAACCCCAAGCCACTTGCCAGCGAGTCGGCGAAATTATGAGCGATTGCGCAGAGCCGTTCATGCTTCATGTCAGGAGGATAGCAACCCCATCGACTGCTTTCCACCTGGGTCGGGCGCGGTCGGCTTGTCGGTTGATCCGCCGCCTTTGATTGATTGGCTCTGACTACTTCGCCGCCTGTGTGTCCAGCTTCTTGATCTCGTCCGCAGCCGCCTTGCGCGCCGTGGCATCCTCGCCTGACGCGCCCTTGTCCTTGGCGTAGGCGATGAGGGCGGCGCGCGTTTGCTCGTCGCAGCCGTCTTCTCCCGCGCCATCGATGCCGGCTTTCTTCGCCGCGTCGAGCACGGAATCGCAGGCGTCGGGAGCGAAGGCGAACTGCCCCATGATGGCCCCGAGCGTCAGCGGGTCCTGCAGGCGCGGATCGTCGCGGATCGCCTGGAGCGTGGCGGCGCCCACCGCCTTCGCTTTCCGGTCCTGCGCGATCTGCGTCAGGTCGAAGATGAACTCGAATTCCGGCTTGTCGACGCCGACTGGCTTCGACACGAGGATGTCCAACGCATAACGGGTGACCTCTTCCGGCGTGACGATCGCGCGCACGGCCTTTGCCTGATGGTAGTTGCTCACCACCGCCCAGCGTGAGGGTAGGTCGCCATAGCGGGCGAGCATGTCGAATTGCTTGACGACGGCAAGCTTCTGCTTCTCGGTCTTGGCGGCCTGCGCTTGGGAGAAGACCCTGTCGCGGACGCGAGCGAGGACGTCCGTGGCGAGCTCGCCTGAAGCCGGCGCGGCCTGCTGCGTCGCGGCCTGCGGGCTGGGCGCATCGGCGAGCGGCCCTTTGGCATCGACCCACGCAGCCAGCGCCTTGCGCGCGTCCGGGCCGAAATAACCCTTCGGCTCGCCGGCATAAAAACCCTCGTTCTTGAGCGTCGTCTCGATGGCGATGCGGATTTCGCCGGGCAGCGCCTTGCCGAGGCCAACGAGGTTGTCGTCCTCGAGACCGGCCGGCGCCTCGCGGAACGCATCCATCACCGCGGCGGCGATGGCGGCGGTTCCGGCGCTGGAGGCCGGTCCGGAAAAGAGCCCGCTGAGCTCGATGCTTGCCGCATCGCCGCCGAATACGCCGCCCAGGCCCATCCTGCCGATCCCGTCATTGTAAAGGGCGATACGGTCGGTGATGCCTTCGCGGAGCGTCATCAGATGATCGAAACTGTCGAAGGGGAAGGCGCTGGCGATCTTGTCCTTCGCCTTGAGCGAACCGAGCCGCGCGGCCTCGCGCCAGGCATGCAGCCGCTCGCGCGGGTTCTTGTCGATGCCAAGGCCGTTGTCATAGGCATCGCCCAGCAGCACCATGGCCTCGACGCTGCCGAGATTGGCGGCGTTGATCAGCATCGCGGTCGCCCTCGCATCGTCCTGCGGGTAGACCACGCCGTGTCGCAAGAGCTTGGCCTGGAGCAGATAGGCCTGCGCTTCCTTCTTGGCCTCGCCCTGGTCGATAAGGGTTTTGAGCTCGTCGTCGCTCAGGCCGTCGTCGCGGCGGGACGGCTTGTAGCTGGTGGAATCCAGATTGGCGTATTGGGTCGAGGCATAGAGCCAGAGCGCTTCGCGATCGCCGGCATCCGCCAGCGGCTTCAACATGGCGCGCGCTACATCCTCGCTCTTGAACTGCTGGTTGTCCGAAAGCTGCAGCCTTGCCAGCGCCACCCCGGCGCCGGGCTCGCCGGCCTCGGCGCCGTCGCTCAGGCGCTCGATCAGCTTTTCGGGGTTGTCGACCCTTATCCCGTCATAGTCGACGAGCAGGCCCGCGAGCCTGATGCCTGCGTCGAGGTTCCACGAGGCATCCAGCAGCTGAATTGCCGCTTTTGGTTGGCGGCCGACTAACTTGCCGTCCATCAGCATGCCGGCAAGCATCGGCCCGGCTTCCGCCACGTTCCTGGTGGCATCGCGCAGCATGGCGATGGCACGCTTGCCGTCGGCAGGCCCGCCTTCGCCCTTGGCCAGCATGTCGGCCAGCATCGGCACGGCATACGGATCATGGCCGACGCGCGCTTCCAGCAACTGCCTGGCCTTCGCCGCGTCCTGGGTCGTCCCACGGCCCAGCCGCAACGCCTTGATATAGGCGAGCGCCGACCGTTCAGAACCGCTGGCGCCGGCCTGGGTATCCGCCTCGATGGCGTGAAAGGCCTTCTGCTGCTCGTCGCTCGTGAAGCCGTCTTCTTCAAGCGTCACTTGCGCGATCAGCAGCGGCATGGCCGCGCGCAACTGCTTGTCCCATTCGCCGGGCGATTGCCCTTGAGCGGGCGCATCGATGATGTGCCGCGCGGTTTCGACCATCTTGTGCGGGTCGCGCCGCAGCAGCGGCCCGTCGCTGTATTGGTGCAGTAGCGTCAACAGAGCGGTGAGATGGCCGGTATTGCCGGCTTTCTGCAAGGCATCCAGCGCCATTCCCCGCGTGACCGGCATCGGACCGGAATCCGTGCTGTCATGACGATGCACCGAGAAATGCTCGAAGAGGAGGAAATTCGCTTCAGGGCTGCCGCCATCGGCCAGCAGCTTGATCTGCGGGATAAGAAAGCCGAGTCCCGGCTGGTCGAGCGCCACCTGGAGCCTCAGCCATTGCAGCTGGAGGCGCTTCTCCTGCGGCGCGCCGAGCATTGCCGCCTGGCATTTGTCGGCAAGGTTCTTGAGCTTGTCGAGATTCAGGTCCTCCGGAAAAAGCTCAAGATATTGGACCGGCGGCGCCTTGGCTTGAGGATCGAGCGGCACGGAAGCGCCGCGATCGCAAACGCTGATAGCCTCGGCGAGCGCGGCCTTCTTCGCCGCGTCGTCGGATTTGTCGGGCGGCGTCTGCGCCGCGAAGGCCGCGCCGGCCAGCGGCGTCAGCGCCAGACAGGAAAGAAGCACGACATGCACCGGCCGCAACATGAGCATCCCCCTCGGACACGGTCCGGGCGGTGCGTCGCTGCCGGACATGAAAGCTAAATTAGCACGCCAAGTGAGGGATGATGAGTGCGGCGCTTCACATTCGCGAGGCCCATATCCATCTGGCCCAAGCAGCCCCGGTCGCGCCCGCCAGCTCCGGCGTCTATAGGGACAACCTGTCTCAGCAACGAGGAGGGATGCAATGGCCAAAGTCTCGCTTCTGGGCATTCCGCATGACGAGAATTCGTCCTGGCTGCGCGGCCCTGCCGAGGCGCCGCCAATGATCCGGCGTGAACTCGCCAGCGACGCCTACATCTCATGGACGGAAACCGGCTTCGATCTGACCGGCCGTTTCGTCGATCAT
>JBFLWR010000335.1:0-12299 GCA_040755925.1 Pseudomonadota bacterium | reverse complement strand
CGAAATGGCGCGCGAAAAGCCGGAGCAGGGCGTACACAAATGCCGCAAGCGGCTGAAGAGCGTGCGTGCCTTGTTGCGCCTGGTTCGTTTCGGAGACGAACCGTTCTGCCAGACCGAAAACGAATGCTATAAGCAGGTGTCCGCCCTGCTTGCCGGGCCGAGAGAGGCGACAGCACTGATCGAGACCGTCGATCGCCTGGCCAATGCCTTTCCGGAGCAAACCGCCGGCGGCGGGCTCGATCCGGTCCGCGACCGGCTGGTGATGCGCCAGCACGAGCTGCATTCCGGCGCCGGTCTCGACGCTGCCATCAACGCCGCGATAGCCGCGTGCCGCGAAGGTCTCGAGCGCGTCGACAGGCTGTCCCTGCCCGACCAGCCCGAGCAGGCCGCCGACATATTGGCGGAAGGCGCCCGCGCCATCTTGAGGCGGGCTCGGAAGGCTCTGGACAAGGCGATCTCGCGCGGCGAGGCCGACGATTTCCACGACCTGCGCAAGGCGGCCAAGACCCACAGCATGCATCTGTCGCTGCTGGGCAGGTTGTGGCCGACGCCGATCAAGGGGCGCCGCAAGGAAGTCGACAAACTGGGCGAGCAGCTTGGCGAGTTGCACGACCTGTTCGTGATGCGAGCGCTGCTCGACGCTGAAGGCGAGCCGCTTGGCCCGCCCGACGAGACCAAGCTTCTGCGCAAGCTGCTGAAGCGCTCGGAAAAGAGCCTGAGCAAGGCCTGCCTCGCCGAGGCCTCCGATCTGTTTGGGGACAGCCCCAAGCGTTCGATGCGCAAGCTCGCGCGCAAGGCGCGCAACGACCTCATCGCGCCACATGAGGAAGCGAAGGCGGCCTGACCTCGGCTGGGCGGCCTTCAGGCCGCGGTCGCCGTCCCGTTCAACTGCATCCGCGCGTCGCGGACCGAGGCGGCGTAGGTAACCAGCGGCCGCTTGACGCCGTGAGTGATCAACATGCGGCGCGTCTGCGGCGAGGCGCCGGCGATGATGAAGCGTACGCCGGCGCGCCTGGCTTTGTGCGCGGCGCTCTCGATGACATTGGCGGCGGTTGAATCGAAGAACGGCACCGCCGAGCAGTCGAGGATGAAATTCCGGCGCTGGTCGGCGATGCGGTCGAGCACCGCGCCGACAGTCGAAGCCGCACCGAAGAAGAAGGCGCCGGAGATCCGGTAGACGACGGTTTCCGTATCGGTCGCTTCGCTGGAATCGTAGGCGCTGGCGCGGTCGGCGACATCCTCCTGCACCAGCGGCTGGTCAGCCTCGACGGCGATCGACTTGGCCATGCGATCGATGAACAGGATCGAGCCTAGCACGAAGCCGACGACGATGCCTTCGGTGAGGTCGCGGAAGACGACGATCAGGAACGTCGCCATCAACACCAGCGCATCGCCGCGCGAGGCCTTGAGCAGCGTGGCGAAGGCCTGTTTCTCGAACATGTTCCAGCACACCACGGCGAGCACCCCAGCCAGCGCCGAGAGGGGGATGTAACTGGCCAAGGGCGCGGCCACCAGCATCAGCGCCAGCAGGATCAGCGAATGCAGCATGCCCGAGACAGGGCCATGCGCGCCGGCGCGTACGTTGGTCGCGGTGCGTGCTATCGTGCCGGTGGCGCAGATGCCGCCGAACAGCGCCGAGGCGATGTTGGCGAAGCCTTGCGCCACCAGTTCGCAGTTGGAACGGTGCCGCCGCCCGCTCATGCCGTCGGCGACGACGGCCGACAGCAGCGATTCGATAGCCCCGAGCAGGGCAAAGGCGATTGCGTCCGGCAGTACGTCGATCATCCTGTCGATGCTGACCGGCGGCAGCGCCGGCCACTGCAGGCTGCGCGGGATGCCGCCATAGCGCGTGCCGATCGTTTCCGCCGGCAGCGCGAAGGCCGCCACCACCACCGACGCCACGCCGATTGCGATCAGCATCGCCGGCCATTTCGGCCGCCAGCGCCTTACAAGGACGATGGCGAGGATGGTGAGCGCCGCGACGAAAGCCGCCGACGGATTAATGGTGCCCGCCGCCTCGCCGATCGCGATCAGCTTGGGAACCAGCGGCCCCGGTTCCTTGCCGGCAAGTTTCAGCCCGAGCAGTTCGACGATCTGGCCGGAGAAGATGATGACGGCAATGCCGGCGGTAAAGCCGACGGTCACTGGATAGGGGATGAACTTGATGTAGGTGCCGAGCCTCAGATAGCCGATGACGAGCAGGAAGATACCGGCCATCATGGTCGCCAGCAGCAGGCCGTCGACGCCGACGCGCGCCACTGTTGCCGCCACCAGCACGATGAAGGCGCCGGCCGGGCCGCCGATCTGGAAACGGCTGCCGCCGAGCGCCGAGATGATGAAGCCACCGACGATCGAGGTATAGAGGCCGCGCTCCGGCGTCACACCGGACCCGATGGCGATTGCCATCGACAAGGGCAGCGCGACGATGGCGACGGTCAGCCCGGCGATGACGTCGGCGTGGAAATGGGCAAGCGTGTAGCCCTCGCGCAGGACGGTGACGAGCTTGGGCGTGAACAGCTCGGCGAATGTCGGCCGCGCCTGATGTTGGATTGCCCGCCGGACCTGATCCATGGACTGCCTTCCGAGGCGGCGGGGATCGTCGGCTTGATGTCGGCGGTCGCCGTCGCGCTACCTTGCGACGCCGCATCGTGCTTTCCGGAAATCGGAGCCGATCTTCGGCCGATGCGGTTGCGGCTCAGCCTTGCGGGTTCTGCGCCGCGGCTGGTTTGAGGCGCACGCCCCTGCCGCCGCGATCGCTGGCCTGATTCTCGCCGATGAGTTCCACCCCGGCCTCGTCGAGTGCCTGGATGACCTTCATCAGCGTGTCGACGACACCCCTGACGACGCCCTCGCTTGCTTCCATGCGCTGGATGGTCGGAAGCGAAACTCCGGCGCGTTCGGCGAGCGTCTTCTGGTCGATACCAGCCAACGCCCGCGCGGCGCGCATCTGCGCGGCAGTGATCATCGGCCAGAACCCTTTTCTGAGCCTGCAGTATCAATGCATAATACAAATATCATGATGTTTCAAGCATCATAAACAATGGATAAAGCATGGATCATTCGCTGTCGTCCACCACCTTCCGCCGCTGCAGGACACGCGCGGCCAGCCAGCACAGCATGGCCCAGGCGAAGCCGGCGCACCAGCCGGCAAGCACATCCGACGGCCAGTGCACGCCGAGATAGACGCGGCTGGTGCCGACCAGCAGCGTGGTGAAAACGGCAAGGCCCAGCACGAAGATCTTGGAGGTGCGGCCCGGCACGAAGCGGGCCGCCAGCGAGCCGAGCGTGAGATAGGTTATCGCCGACAGCATCGCATGGCCGCTGGGAAAGGACAGCGAGGCCTCGGTGACGAGGTGTGAGACCAAATCAGGCCGGGGCCGGTCGACTTCATGCTTGAGCAGTGTCGAGAGGACCTGTCCGCCGGCGACCGCGATGAAGACCAGCAGGGCGGTCGCAGGTCTGCGGACCAACAGCAGGTAGACGATCGTCGCCGTGGTGATCAGGGTAAGCACGCTGGCACTGCCGAGGCTGGTTATGTCGCGCATCGCGCCTTGCAGCCAGAGCGGGCCGATCGGGTTGTCCGGCTGACCCGGCTGGCGGAAGGCGAGCAGTATCTCGGTGTCGAAGGTGTGGGGCGACGTCGCCCGCGCGACCTCCATCAGTTCCTCGAAGCCCCAAAGCCCGCCGGCGATCACCAGCCCTGCAAGAAGCACGGGAAATTCAACCTTGTTGAGCAGCGCGCCGGCGTAGGATCTCATCTGGGTGGTGGCCTCAGCTAAAGCCGCTGCATATAGGGTCCGAGCGTGATCAGGGCGACGGCGGCGATCGCCAGCACGACACCAGTCGCCTGCATCGCGTTGAGCCGCTCGCCGAAGAAGACGAGCGCAACGACATTGACCGAGACCAGCTGGATCACCGCCGACAGACTGAACGACACCGACATTCCGAACTCGCGCACCAGCCGCAGCATGATCAGGTTGCCGGCGGTGTAGAGTGCCAGCGTAAGCAGGATCTTGCCCGTGCTGGGCGCCATCCCCCATTGCTTGGCCGCCATCGCCGCCAGAAGAAAGATCACGGTCGAGACGCCGAGCTGCGCCAGTCCCCAGAAACTCACTTTGCCGTCCCCTCCGAAGCGGCCGTCGCCGCGCCTGCCGAGTCCTTGTTTCCGAAGCGCGTCGAGGCGTCAAGCAGAGCCTGGCGGATAGGGCGCCGGCTGCCATCGGATCGAAGCGACATGTCACACAACGCACCCGGGACCCGCGACGAGAGGCGCCGCCGGTGAGCGCCAGCGACCGGATTGTGGTTGGCGGCCACGGACAATCATGGCGTGCATAGGCGCGATCGGAATGGCCGGCAGCCGGCAAACCGATGCATCTCGATCACGTCATTGTCACGAAAATGTGATCGTCCGTCTTTAGGGGTCGAAGAGCACCCCCGTCCCCAGCCCCCTCAAGAAGCCAGAGGACAGATATGACCGTGACCCCTGAAATCCGCTTTCGCACCAGCATGCTCGAGGCAAATGACGGCCCCGCCGTCAATCCCACCGACAACCGCACGATGGGCGAGATCATTGCCGCGCGCTTTTCGCGCCGCGGTTTCCTGATGGGCTCGCTGGCGGTTTCGGCCATTGCCGCCACCGTCAGCCCACTGGCGCTCTTCGCCGCCGATGAGGCGCGCGCCGCCGAGGGCTCGGCCTTCAAGTTCGACGAGGTCGAGGCCGGCATCGACGACAAGCACCATGTCGCTCCGGGTTACGACGCCGACGTGCTGCTGCGCTGGGGCGATCCGCTGTTTGCCGATTCGCCGGAATTCGACCCGGTGAAGCAGTCAGCCGACGCGCAGGTCCGTCAGTTCGGCTACAACAACGACTATGTCGGCTATATCGCGATCGACGGCTCGGCCGAGCACGGCCTGTTGGTCGTCAATCACGAATACACCAATCCGCATCTGATGTTCCCCGGCATCGTCAAGATCGTGGAGAAGGACGGCAAGAAGGCCGCCGAGGTCGCGCCGCTCAGCAAGGAGCAGGTCGATGTCGAGATGGCAGCGCATGGCGGCACCATCGTCGAAATCCGCAAGGAAGGTGGAAAGTGGCAGGTCGTGCGCGACGGCAAGCTCAACCGCCGCATCACCTCCAACACCGAGATGGCGCTCTCCGGCCCCGTCGCTGGCCATGATCGCGTCAAGACCAACGCCGATCCGTCCGGCGCCAAGGTCATCGGCACCGTCAACAATTGCGCCGGCGGCGTGACGCCCTGGGGCACCTATGTGATGGCCGAGGAAAACATCCACGGCTATTTCTCGGGCGAATTGCCGGAGGGCCACAAGGAGGCCGCCAATTACAAGCGCCTCGGCATTCCGGAAGGCGCCTATGAATGGGGCGCGCATTACGACCGTTTCAATCTCGCCAAGGAGCCGAACGAGCCGAATCGTTTCGGCTGGATCGTCGAGGTCGACGTCAACGACCCGAACTCGGTGCCGCGCAAGCGCACCGCCATGGGCCGCTTCAAGCATGAGGGCGCCGAATCGATCGTCGCCAGGGACGGCCGCGTCGTGTTCTATCTCGGCGACGACGAGCGCTTCGACTATGTCTACAAGTTCGTCACCGCCGGCAAGTTCGACCCCAACGACCGCGCCGCCAACATGAACCTGCTCGACGAGGGCACGCTCCATGTCGCCAAATTCGCCGAGGACGGTTCGCTCGAATGGATGCCGATCGTTTTCGGCCAGGGTCCGCTGACCGCCGAGAACGGCTTCGCCAGCCAGGCCGACGTGCTGATCGAGACGCGCCGCGCCGCCGACCTGCTCGGCGCCACCAAGATGGACCGGCCGGAAGACATCCAGCCCAATGCCGGCAACGGCAAGGTCTATGTCATGCTGACCAACAACTCGAAGCGAAAGGCCGAGCAGGTCGACGCCGCCAACCCGCGCGCCAAGAACGCCTTCGGCCACATCATCGAGATCGTCGAGGACGGCGGCGATTTCACCGCCACGAAGGGCAAGTGGGAAGTGCTGTTGAAATGCGGCGATCCTTCCGTCGCCGATGTCGGCGCCACCTTCTCGACCGCCACCACGGCCAATGGCTGGTTCGGGATGCCGGACAATTGCGCGGTCGATTCAGCCGGACGCCTCTGGGTCGCCACCGACGGCCAGGGGCCGAAGGCGACCGGCCGCACCGACGGTCTGTGGGCGGTCGACACGGAAGGCGCGGCGCGGGCGACCTCAAAACTGTTCTTCCGCGTGCCGATCGGCGCGGAGATGTGCGGCCCGCTGTTCGCGCCGGACGACCAGACAGCCTTCGTCGCCGTCCAGCATCCGGGCGACGGCGGCGAGGACTGGGAGGCGTTCGGACGCCCCTCCTACTACGAGGACCCGTCGACCCGCTGGCCGGACTTCAAGCCGGACATGCCGGTGCGGCCGGCGGTCGTCGCCATAACGAAGCAGGGCGGCGGCAAGATCGCGGTGTGACCCGCCTCGACTGAAAGGGAGGGTTCCGCACGCCGGAACCCTCTCCTATTGCGCGCGCTGGATCACGGCCATGTTCATGCTGCTCCTCAAGCGGAAGCCGATCGACTCATAGAGCTTGGTCGCCGCAACGTTGCTCGCATAAGCGTGGAGATAGGGGACCTCGCCGCGCGCCGCGATCCGGCCCGCCACGAACAGCGACAGCAGCCTGCCGAGGCCCGAGCCGCGAAAATCCGGATGCGAGCACACGCCGCTGATCTCGGTGAAGCCGGGCTGCTTCATGCGCTCGCCGGCCATCGCCGCCAGCCTGCCGCCGATCTTCACGCCCCAGAACTCGCCGAGGCTCAACGCTTCGAGCGTGAACGGGCCGGGCTTGGTGAGCGACGCCAAGGCGAGCATCTCGCCTGCATCGTCTTGCGTCAGCCGATGCACCCGCTCGTCTGACAAAGCCTGCATCGGCTGCCCGGCAATCATCTGCACCAGGGTGGCCGTCGAAACTGCGGCGACGCCGGCCGGCAAGACGATTTCATCCGCCTGGACGATGACAGCGCTCTCAAGCGGCGGAAGAAGCCTGCCGAGCGCCAGCAGGCTATCCTCGTTGTCCGAGGCCGTCGCGGCGAAGGGGACGATCGACGGCCGGTATCGGCGGGCAAGGTTGCCGCCTTCGGCGAAAGCTTCATGACGCGTCGAAAGCGCGCTCCAGACAGGGCGGTCGAGGATATGCTTCATCATGCGAGAGCCTTCTCCGCGCGACGGTCGAGCGGCACAGCGGCGAGGCGATCCTCGACAACTCCAAGCTGATCGAGAAGCGGCCCGGAAAGGTCCACGCAAAGTTCGGCGACGGCATTCTCGATACGCGGCCAGACGTCACGCTTCGCGGCCTTGATCAGATGTTGCCCGCTCGCCGTCAGGGAAACGATCCTGCGCCGCTGATCATCGTTGGACGGGCTGACCTCCACCAGGCCCAGTTCGGCAAGAAGCGAGACGCTCCGCGTCACGCCCGGCTGGGCGATGCCGAGCGACCGTGCCAGCTCGCCGACCGGCTGCGGGCCGAGCCTGTCGAGCGCGGCCAGCAAAGGATATTGGCTCGACTGGATCCGCACATCCAGGCGATCGAGCACGCGTTGCGTGTCCGCCTGCAATTGCTCGCCAATGCGCTTCAGCCTGCTGCCTAGGCACAGGAACCCAAGGGATCGAAGGACGTCTTCCATATGCGACCTGCCTCCAAAGACCATAACTTGATATATAACAAAGCATGGGAAATCAACTGCCCATCATCGAAACCCGGTTTGACCGGCAGCGTCCGCTTTGCCGATCAACCACGGCTGCGGGACATTTCCCCTTCATTCCCGGCGGATTGCATCCTATATGGCGCTGGCGCGACATGATCACCGTCGCGCCACGGCGACTGCCTCGAGGGTCTCCATCAATCGGCACGCGGAGCTTATGCCCTCATTGCGGGTCTACATAGACAAGGTTCTCGACGCCGCCGCGCCCAGCGTCCCGCGGCGCGAGTTCACGCATCTCGAGCGCCTGGCGCTGGTTCGGCGGCATGGCGACTTCTCGCTCGCCTACTCCACCGCCGTGCAGCACAACCTGTCCTACTTCAGCGATGGCGACGGCTACATCGCCTTTCGCACCAAGATGAAGCATCACTTCGCCCTTGGCGATCCGTTGGTCGATCCACCGGACCGGCCAGCCTACATCAAGCGCTTCGTCGAGGCCGCCCGCAGCCCCTGGTTCGTGCAGATCGGCGCTGCCACGGCAAATGTGCTGGCCGGGCTCGGCTATCAGGTCAACCGGCTGGGCGTGGACACCAGGCTGCAGCTGCCGGCGCATGACTTCTCCGGCAAGCGCAACGAGACGGTGCGCTATTCCGAGCGCTGGCTGACGAAGAAGGGCTTCACCTTCACCGAGGACACACGCAATCTCTTTCTCGACGAGGTTGGGCGGCTTTCCGAGAACTGGCGCGGCGAGCGCATCGTGAAGCGCTGGGAAATGGGCTTCCTCAATCGCCCCTTCGCCGATCATCTCGGCCTGGACATGCGCCGCTTCGTCCTGCACGGCCCTGAGGGCGAGTTGGTGGCCATCCTCGATTTCGACCCTCTGTTCAGTGGCGGCAAGGTCATCGGCTACACCACCGCCTTCAAACGCAAGCAGGTCGACGCCACGCCGCATGCCGAGATCGGCCTGACCAAATTCGCCGTCGACCGCTTTCGCGAGGAGGGCATTTCGGTCGTCACGCTGGGCCTGTCGCCGCTTGTCGATATCGAGCCCAGCGGCTTTGCCGAATCGAGCTTCTGGCGCGGCACTTTCCAGCGCGCCTACCAATCGCCCTGGGTCAACCGCTCGCGCTTCAACCTGCAGGGCCAGGCCGCCTTCAAACGCCGCTTCCACGGCGCGGAGGAGCCGACCTACATCGCCTTCCGCAAGGGGACGCTCGTCGAGATGGTAGGATTGCTACGCCTGATAAAGGCCATTTAGCCCGAAGTCCGCCAGGAATTCTGCGCGAGAGCTACTGCAGTCAGTTCCTCAACCGATACCCGGTCCGGAAGATCCAGGCGACGATGGCGATGCAGACGGCCAGGAACACCAGTGTCATGCCGAGGCTGACGCCGACCGAGACATCCGCCTTGCCGTAGAAGCTCCAGCGGAACCCACTGATCAGATAGACGACCGGATTGAACAGCGTGATCGTCTTCCAGATGCCGGGCAGCATGTGGATCGAATAGAAGCTGCCGCCGAGGAAGGTGAGCGGGGTGACGATCAGAAGCGGCACCAGCTGCAGCTGCTCGAAGGTCTTGGCCCAGATGCCGATTATGAAGCCGAACAGGCTGAAGGTCACCGCGGTCAGCACCAGGAAGGCGACCATCCAGAACGGATGCTCGATCCTCAAGGGCACGAACAGCGCCGCCGTCGCCAGGATGATCAGGCCGAGCAGGATCGATTTGGTCGCGGCGCCGCCGACATAGGCGATGACGATCTCGAGATACGAGACCGGCGCCGACAGAAGCTCGTAGATCGAGCCGACGAATTTCGGGAAATAGATGGCGAAGGACGCATTCGAGATCGACTGCGTCAGCAGCGACAGCATCATCAGGCCCGGCACGATGAAGGCGCCGTAGCTGATGCCGTCGATCTCGTTGATGCGCGAGCCGATGGCCGAGCCGAAGACGACGAAATAGAGCGATGTCGAGATGACCGGCGAGATGATGCTCTGCAGCACCGTGCGGAACGCACGCGCCATCTCCACCCGGTAGATCGCCCATACCGCACGCAGATTCATGGCTCTTGCCTCAGGAGATTGACGAAGATCTCTTCGAGCGAGCTGTTCTTGGTGTCGAGATCGCGAAACTGGATTCCGGCCGCCTCGAGATCGCGGATCAGCGAGGCGACGCCCGGCCGGTCGCTCTGGTTGTCATAGGTGTAGGTGAGCTGGTTGCCGTCGCCCGACAGTTCCAGCGCGTAGCGCGACAGGCCATCCGGCACGGCCGCGAGCGGCGCGCGCAACTCCATGGTCATCTGCTTGCGGCCGAGCTTGCGCATCAGCTCGGCCTTGTCCTCGACCAGGATGATCTCGCCCTTGTTGATGACGCCGACGCGGTCGGCCATCGCCTCGGCCTCTTCGATATAGTGGGTGGTGAGGATGATGGTGACGCCGTCCTCGCGCAGGCGGCGCACCATCGCCCACATGTCCTGGCGCAGCTCGACATCGACGCCGGCCGTCGGCTCGTCGAGGAACAAAACGCGCGGCTCGTGCGACAGCGCCTTGGCGATCATCAGCCGGCGCTTCATGCCGCCCGACAGCGTGATCGCCTTGGAATCCTTCTTCTCCCACAGCGAGAGATCGCGCAGCACCTTCTCGACGAAGGCCTTGTTGGGCGCCTTGCCGAACAGGCCGCGGCTGTAATTCACCGTCGCCCAGACCGTCTCGAAGGCGTCGATGGTCAGCTCCTGCGGCACCAGGCCGATCAGGCTGCGCGCGGCGCGGTAGTCCTTGCCGATGTCGTGGCCGTCGACAGTGACCGTGCCGGAGGACCGGTTGACGATACCGCAGACGATCGAGATCAGCGTCGTCTTGCCGGCGCCGTTCGGCCCGAGCAGCGCGAAGATCTCGCCGCGCTCGATGTCGAGATTGATTTCCTTCAGCGCCTTGAAGCCGGTGGCATAGGTTTTCGTGACACCGGAGATCGAGATGATGGATGACATGCTGAAAACGGCCGGCTGGAAAAGGTGACCTGATATAGGTCGGATGTCGTTTCATGCAAACCGGGAATCGAAGCCGCTCCTGACAGCTCTGGACACCCACCGCCGCCCGGCGCTGCGACAACGCGCCCCGCGTGACGCGGCGCCGCTTTGACCGGCGCGTGTTCGCGGCCTATCCTTCAAGCATAAATTGCAGCCGGAGCCCAGCATGGACCCGCTCATCCTGTCGCGCATGCAGTTCGGCGCGAATATTTCGTTCCATATCCTGTTTCCGACGATCACCATTGCACTTGGTTGGGTGCTTCTGTTCTTCAAGCTCCGCTACAACAAGACAGGCGATTCCGCCTGGATGCGGGCCTATTTCACCTGGGTGAAGGTGTTCGCGCTGTCCTTCGCCATGGGCGTCGTCTCCGGCGTCACCATGAGCTTCCAGTTCGGCACCAACTGGCCGGGCTACATGGAGAAGGTCGGCAACATCGCCGGCCCGCTGCTCGCCTATGAGATCCTCACCGCCTTCTTCCTGGAGGCGGCCTTCCTCGGCATCATGCTGTTCGGGTTCCGCCGCGTCTCGAACCGCGTCCACACGCTGGCCACGGTGCTGGTGGCGGGCGGCACGACGGTATCGGCCTTCTGGATCATCGCGCTCAATTCCTGGATGCAGACGCCGGCCGGCTTCGAGATGCGCGACGGCGTGGCGCACGCGGTCGACTGGTGGGCGATCGTCTTCAACCCTTCGATGCCCTACCGGCTGACGCACATGCTGCTCGCCTCCGGGCTCACCGTCTCGTTCCTGATCGCCGGCCTGTCGGCGCTGCGCTATCTCTATGGCGATCGTTCGGAATCGATGTGGAAGGCGCTGCGCACCGGCGTCTTCACCGCGGCCATCCTGATCCCGATCCAGATCTTCGCCGGCGACCAGCATGGTCTGAACACGCTGGAGCACCAGCCGCAGAAGATCGCCGCCATGGAGGCGAACTGGAACACCGGGCCGAACGTGCCGCTGGTGCTGTTCGCGCTGCCGGACGAGGCGGCGAGGGAAAACAAATACGAGATCGCGATCCCCGATGGCGCCAGCCTCATCCTGCGCCACAGCGCCAGCGGCATCGTGCCCGGCCTCAACGACTATGCCGGCAACCATCCGCCGGTCTTCCCGATGTTCTGGAGCTTCCGCGTCATGGTCGGCACCGGCATCCTGATGCTGGTCGTCTCCTGGTCGGCCGCCTTCTTCCTCAAGCGCCACCACAGCCTGCCGAGGCCGCTGGCGCTGATCATGGTGCCGATGGCGCTTTCCGGCTGGCTGGCGACGCTGGCCGGCTGGTACACCACCGAGATCGGCCGCCAGCCCTGGCTGGTCACCGGCGTGCTGAAGACGGCGGACGCCGTCGGCCCCGTCGCCGGCAGCCATGTGGCGCTGACTTTAGCCGTCTATCTCATCCTCTATGTGCTGCTGTTGATCGCCTATCTCGGCGTGCTGGTGCACCTGGCGCTGAAGGCCGCCAAGGAAGGCGACACCTCGCCGCTGCCGGGCGTCATGAACGCGGCCCTGTCGCAGCCCGCCGCCGGAGAGTGAGGAGAAGACCATGACCTTCGACTGGCCGACCGCGCTGCCGCTAATCTTCGCCGGGCTG
>JBFLWR010000334.1:0-15056 GCA_040755925.1 Pseudomonadota bacterium | reverse complement strand
ATGCCATTGCTGTTCTCCTCGATGTAGATGCCCTGTGGGCGTTTCCTCTGGTTGTTATCCGTTACTCGGCCGCCGGCCTGAACTGGGCGTGCTCGGTCGATTCATGCATGGCGGTGGTCGAAGACTGCCCGCCCGTGATCGCCATCGACACCGCGTCGAAATAACCGGTGCCGACCTCGCGCTGATGCTTGGTCGCGGTGTAGCCGTTGGCTTCGGCCGCGAACTCGGCTTCCTGCAGCTCCGAATAGGCCGCCATCTGCCGGTCCTTGTAGCCGCGGGCCAGTTCGAACATGCCGAAGTTCAACTGGTGGAAGCCGGCCAGCGTGATGAACTGGAACTTGTAGCCCATGGCGCCGAGTTCCCTCTGGAACTTGGCGATGGTCGCGTCGTCGAGATTCTTCTTCCAGTTGAAGGACGGCGAACAATTGTAGGCAAGCAGCTTGCCCGGATGATGTTTGTGCACGCCCTCGGCGAACTTCCTCGCCTGCGCGAGATCGGGCTTCGAGGTTTCGCACCAGATCAGGTCGGCATGCGGCGCGTAGGCGACGGCGCGCGCGATGCAAGGCTCGATGCCGTTCCTGACATTGTAGAAGCCTTCCACCGTGCGGCCCGCGTCGTAGTCGACGAAAGGCCGGTCGCGCTCGTCGATGTCGGAGGTAAGCAGCTTTGCCGCTTCAGCGTCGGTGCGCGCCACCACCAGGGTGGGCGTTCCCATCACGTCGGCTGCCAGGCGTGCCGCGTTGAGGTTGCGGATATGCGCCGCGGTCGGGATCAGCACCTTGCCGCCGAGATGGCCACACTTCTTTTCCGACGCCAGCTGGTCCTCATAGTGGACGCCGGCCGCGCCCGCCTCGATGAAGGCCTTCATGATCTCGAAAGCGTTGAGAGGTCCGCCGAAGCCGGCCTCGGCGTCGGCGACGATCGGCGCGAACCAGGTATCGACCGACAGGCCCTTGCCTTCGGAAGTCTCGATCTGGTCGGCGCGCTGCAGGGTACGGTTGATGCGCTTGACCAGTTCCGGCGCGGCATTGGCCGGATAGAGCGACTGGTCCGGATACATGGCGGACGCGGTGTTGGCGTCGGCGGCAACCTGCCAGCCCGACAGATAGATCGCCTTCAGCCCGGCCCGCACCTGCTGCATGGCCTGGTTGCCGGACATGGCGCCGAGCGCGTTGACGAAGTCTTCCTCGTGGATGAGCTTCCACAGCCGGTTCGCGCCCATTTCGGCGAGCGTCTGCCTGATCTGGACCGAGCCACGCAGCCGCTTCACATCCTCCGGCGAATAGGGGCGCTCGATGCCATCGAAACGGCCTTCCGGCGCGGATGGGACGAGGTTGTAAAAATCAGTCATTGCTCACTCCAGATCATCAAAAGCCGGTTCGAGCAGCGCCTTGCTTCAACGATCATTGCGCTGCAGGTGTGTGACATCGTTTACATTGCAGCGCAAAATACGCCACGAAAACCGTGATTTTGCACTGAAAATAAGAGAAAAGCTGTGTTGCCTTTGACAGGTTGGCTCTGTAAATTTGTCATGATTGTAAATGGCGATGCGCAGCCCTCCTGGCGGGTGGCTCGTGTCAAGCTTTGTCAAGGATTGCCGGGTGGCCGACCAGAAGATCTTCGCGGGGCCGCGTATCCGACGGCTTCGCAACGCCAAGGGCCTGACCCAGACGGCGATGGCCGACGGGTTGGGCATCTCGCCCTCCTATCTCAACCTCATCGAGCGTAACCAGCGGCCGATCACGGTGCAGCTGATCCTCAAGCTGGCGTCTGTCTACAAGGTCGACCCGCACGAACTGCAGGGTGAGACGAAGGGGTCGATCGCGGCACTGAAAGAAGTGTTCGGCGATCCGCTGCTCAGCGCCGAACTCCCGGGAGACCAGGAGCTTATCGATCTTGCGGAAATTGCTCCGAATGCGTCGGCCGCGATGGTAAAACTGTTTCGCGCCTATCGCGAGCAGGCCGAGCGGCTGTCGGACCTCAACGAGCTGCTGGCGCGTGAGGGCAGGGCGACAGCTTTGTCTGGTACGCGTCTGCCCATAGACGAGGTGCACGAAACCTTCGAGCGGCGGGCGAACCACTTCGCCGCGCTGGAAGAGGAGGCCGAGGCCTTCATCTCGGTGCTCGATCCTGGCGACGATCTGTTCGGCGCGCTGAAGGCCTGGCTGAGGCGCGAGCATGGCATCGTCGTCAAGGTGCTGCCGGTCGCTACCATGCCAAACTGGCGCCGCCGCTACGATCGCCACTCGCAGCGCCTGTTCCTGTCCGAGCGGCTGTCGCCTTTCGATCAACTGCGCGAGATCGCCATGGAGGCGAGCCTGATCCGCATGACGGTGGTCGTGGCCGCTGAGATCCAGGCGCTGAAGCTCGGCAGCGACGAGGCGCGTCGGCTCGCCCGCTTCGAGCTCGGCCGCTATGCCGCGCACGCGCTGATGATGCCCTATCAGGCTTTCCATGCCGCGGCCGTGCGCGCCCGCTACGATATCGATGTCCTGCGTTCCCGCTTCGGCGTCTCCTTCGAGCAGGCTGCGAACCGGCTGACCATGCTGCAGCGACCGGGCGCGTCAGGCGTGCCGTTCTTCATGCTGGAGGTCGACAGTGCCGGCAACCGCTTCCGCAAGGCGGGCAGCCTGGGCTATCCGCAAAGCCGTTTCGGCGGCGGCTGTCCGAAACTCGCGGTCCACGCAGCCTTCTCGCAGCCGGGGCAGATACTTGTCGAGGCCGTGGAGATGCCCGACGGGGCCGAATTCCTCTGCATCGCCCGCACCCTGGAAGGCCCGCAGGGCGCCTTCTCCGAGCGGCCGCGGCGCACGGCCCTGCTGCTTGGCTGCGACATCGGCTTCCGCGACGAGATTGTCTACGGCGCGGCGTTGCCTGCGGTCGCCGCTGGCAAGGCGGGGCCGGGTCCCGTGTTCGCCACGCCGGTCGGCCCCGCCTGCAGGCTCTGCGAGCGCGTTGGCTGCCTGGCCCGCGCCGAGCCGCCGGTGACGCGTCCGCTCGGCCTCGACGAGATGGTGACGGGTCTCAGCGCCTTCGATTTCCAGGGCTAGATCCGGGGTCGCCAGCGGCTTTTGTCCCACATTTCAGCGAATGCTGGATCACGCCCCGTTTCCATCTTTGCGCTACGCGAATGGGACATAGTCTTGTCGTCCTTGGTGCATCGTACCGCCCGCAACTTGCTGACAGTCGTGTCCATGACCGATACCGCCTCGCCTCATGTCGTCTCGCCCACCGTCTCGCCGCGCGAGGAGCGGATCGGCATGCTGCTGGTGTTCCTGTCGGCACTGATGTGGAGTTTTGGCGGCACCATCGCCCGCTTCATCCATGTCGGCGACAACTGGACCGTGGTGTTCTGGCGCTCGCTCTGGGCGGTGGCCTTTCTCATCGCTTTCATGCTGTGGCGCGACGGCTGGCGCGGCACCTGGAAACTGTTCCGCGACATGGGCTTGCCCGGCCTTGGCGTCGCAATCTGCTTCGCCACGGCCTCGACGAGCTTCGTCGTGGCGCTCTCCTACACCACCGTCGCCAACATCCTCCTGATGCAGGCCGGCGTGCCGTTGTTGGCGGCCTTGCTGGCCTGGGTGCTGTTTCGCGAACGCGTAAGTCCGGGCACATGGGTCGCCATTGCCGCGGTCATCGCGGGCGTCGCGATCATGGTCTCGGAATCCCTCGGCGGCGCCGTGTCTCCGATCGGCGACGGCCTCGCGCTGTTGATCGCGGTGATGTTTTCGTTCGCGACCGTCATCACCCGGCGCTTCGCCCATGTGCGCATGGTTCCGGCCAACTGCCTCGCCGCCTTGCTTGCCTGCGTGTTCGCTGCATCGCAGGCATCGGAGTTCGCGGTCTCTGGCCGCGACATGGGCTTTCTCTTTGCCTTCGGCGTGATCAATCTTGGCGTCGGTCTCGCCTTCTTCGCCATGGGCGCGCGGCTGGTACCCGCGGCGATCGCCGCGCTGCTCGGCACTTTCGAGCCGATCCTTGGCCCGATCTGGGTCTGGCTGGTCCATTCGGAAGTGCCGTCGGTGCGAACCATCATCGGCGGCGCGGTCGTCGTCACCGCGCTGCTGGTCCATATCGGCTTCGAGTTCAAGCGCCAGACGCGGCCGGCGCGTCCCGGCGTCACCGGCCTGCCGTCACCCAACTGATGCCGTCCTCCGGAGGTGCTGCCTTCCAATTGGCGCTGTCCAAGCGTTTGCCATTGACAACCTCGTTGCTGGCCGGGCAGGCTGCAACCATTGCAACAACAAGACAGGCGTGTCTTGCCAAGTTTCTTCGCCGGTCTGGTCGGGACCGGACAGCATCGTCATAGTTATTCCTACGCCACGGCGACTGCCGTCGACGCTGTCCGGACGCCTCTCCGGGGAGGCCGCATGGCTCACCGCCAGCCTGTCCGTGGCGGTGCCGGCGGGCTCAATAGTCTGAAACAATGCCGCCCCGCGCCTATGTCGCGGCGGGCCGGTGGGGGAATATTCATCAAAGGAGAGAAGCATGATCCGCAAAGCGCTTTGGCTTTCGGCAACCTCGGCATTTCTGACGCTTTTTACCATAGGCGGCCACGCCGAGGATCGCGTCATCAATGTTTATAACTGGTCGGACTATATCGACAGTTCGATCATCGACGACTTCACCAAGCAGACAGGCATCAAGGTCGTTTACGACACTTTCGATTCCAACGAGATTCTCGAGACGAAGCTGCTTGCGGGCGGCAGCGGCTACGATGTCGTGGTGCCGAGCGCCAACTTCCTGGCGCGCCAGATCCAAGCCGGCGTGTTCCAGAAGCTCGACAAGTCGAAGCTGCCCAATATTTCCAACATGTGGGACGTCATTACCGAGCGCACCGGCAAATACGATCCCGGCAACGAATATTCAGTCAACTACATGTGGGGCACGGTCGGGCTCGGCTACAACGTCAAGAAGGTGCAGGCCGCGCTCGGCACCGACAAGATCGACAGCTGGGACGTGTTCTTCAATCCGGACAAGCTGGCCAAGCTGAAGGACTGCGGCGTCTACGTTCTGGACTCGCCGGCCGACGTCATTCCCGCGGCGTTGAAATATCTGGGCCTCGATCCGAACAGCACCTCGCAGGATGATATCTCGAAGGCCGAGGAAGCTCTGCTCAAGGTCCGCCCCTACATCCGCAAGTTCCACTCCTCCGAGTACATCAATGCGCTCGCCAATGGCGATATCTGCATGGCGATCGGCTGGTCCGGCGACGTATTCCAGGCCCGCAACCGCGCCCATGACGCCAAGCAAGGGGTCGAGATCGGCTACTCGGTTCCGAAGGAAGGCGCCCAGATGTGGTTCGATCAGATGGCGATCCCCGCCGATGCGAAACATGTCGCCGAGGCGCATGAATTCCTCAACTACATGATGAAGCCGGAAGTGATCGCCAAGTCGTCGAACTACGTGCTCTACGCCAACGGCAACAAGGCTTCGCAGCAGTTCGTCGACAAGGCGATCCTGGAAGACACCTCGGTCTATCCGGACGCCGAGACGCTGAAGAAGCTCTATACGGTGCAGCCATACGATCCCAAGACCCAGCGCGTCATCACACGCACCTGGACGAAGATCGTCACCGGTCAGTAACAGTCGCTGGTGACCCCGGCGGCAAACTGCCGGGGTCACATTTTCTTTGGGCAATTCCAGGAAAAGCATGGCGGTTTTTCGCCGGGAATTGCGTCACAACAAGCTGGTAGAACAGTTCCGCGCTCGCTCGAGACGACGAACCGCGCGAACGGCACTACAGACAATGGGAGTGGGGATATGAAATCGCTTGGCAGCATCCGCAGGGATTTCGCGCCGTGGAGTGATCCGAACGCCAAGCCTTATATCCAGTTCGACAAGGTCACCAAGAATTTCGGCGATTTCACAGCCGTCAACAATCTGTCGCTGACCATTTTCGAGCGCGAGTTCTTCGCCCTGCTCGGCGCCTCCGGCTGCGGAAAGTCGACCTTGCTCAGGATGCTTGCCGGTTTCGAGGAGCCGACGTCGGGCCGAATCCTGCTCGACGGCCAGGATCTGCGCGGCATCCCGCCCTACCGGCGGCCGGTCAACATGATGTTCCAGTCCTACGCGCTGTTCCCGCACATGAGCGTGGAGAAGAACATCGCCTTCGGCCTCAAGCAGGAAGGCATGCCCGCGCCGGACATCGAAAAGCGCGTCGCAGAGATGCTGAAGCTGGTCAAGCTCGAGCAGTTCGCCAAGCGCAAGCCGCACCAGCTTTCCGGTGGCCAGCGCCAGCGTGTCGCGCTTGCCCGCTCGGTCGCCAAGCGGCCGAAGGTGCTGCTTCTGGACGAGCCGCTCGGCGCGCTCGACAAGAAGCTGCGCGAGGAGACCCAATTCGAATTGATGGACCTCCAGCAGGAACTGGGCCTCACCTTCGTCGTCGTCACCCACGACCAGGAAGAGGCCATGACCATGGCCGACCGCATTGCCATCATGGACAAGGGCGAGGTGATGCAGGTCGCCACGCCTGCCGAGGTCTACGAGGCGCCGACCTCGCGCTTCGTGGCGCACTTCGTCGGCAACGTGAACATGTTCGAAGGCAAGGTCGCCGAGCGCTCCGCGAGCACCACGCGCATCACTGGCGCGACTGGTGCGCAGATCGTCGTCGACAATGGCGGCGATGCCGCCGCCGGCGCCAACATCGTCTTTGCGATCAGGCCGGAGAAGATCAGGGTTACCTCGAAGAAGCCGGCCGATGCCGTCAACGCGCTGGAAGGCGAGGTATACGATGTTGCCTATCTCGGCGACATGACCGTCTATCACATCAAGCTCGATGACGGGCAGATCGTGCGGGCGAGCGCGCTGAACGCGGCGCGCGTCTCCGATGACCCGTTGACCTGGAACGACCGCGCCTGGGTCTCTTTCCGGCCCGACGCCGGCGTCGTGCTGACAAGGTAGGAGGGGGCCATGACCGACATCGCCGCCGCCGTCTCCCCATCGACCGAAACCGCCGCCGCGCTGCCGGCGAGGCTGGCGAAGGGTGTGATTGATCGCCTCGTCATCATTGTCCCCTATCTCTGGCTGCTGTTCTTCTTCCTCATCCCGTTCATCATCGTCTTCAAGATTTCGCTGTCGCAGTCGGCGATCTCGATGCCGCCCTATACGCCGGTGATGGATTTCGCCGACGGCTGGTCGGGCTTTGTCGGTCAGTTCAAGAAACTCAGCTTCGACAACTACACCTGGCTGACGCAGGACGCCCTTTACTTCAACGCTTATGTGACGAGCCTGGTCATCGCGGCGATCTCGACGGTGCTGACGCTGATCGTCGGCTATCCGATCGCCTACGGCATGGCCCGCGCCCCGGCGACGATCCGCCCGACACTTTTGATGCTGGTGATCCTGCCGTTCTGGACCTCGTTCCTGATCCGCGTCTATGCCTGGATCGGTATCCTGAAGCCTGAAGGGCTGCTCAATCAGCTGCTTTTGTCGCTGCACATCATCAGCGAGCCGCTGGTGATCCTCAACACCTACACCGCCATCTTCATCGGCATCGTCTACTCCTACCTGCCCTTCATGGTACTGCCGCTCTACTCCTCGCTCGAGAAGATGGACTATTCGCTGATCGAAGCCGCGCAGGATCTCGGCTGTCCGCCCACCGGCGCCTTCTGGAAGATCACCTTCCCGCTGTCGCTGCCCGGCGTCATTGCAGGCTGCCTGCTGGTCTTCATCCCGGTTGTCGGCGAGTTCGTCATTCCGGATCTTCTCGGCGGCTCGCAGACGCTGATGATCGGCAAGACGCTGTGGAACGAGTTCTTCTCCAACCGCGACTGGCCGGTATCGTCGGCGGTGGCCGTCATCCTGCTGCTGGTGCTGACCGTTCCGATCATGTTCTTCCAGCAGGCTCAGGCGCGTGCCCAGGAGCAAGGCAAATGAACTCGACCTGGAGCCGCTTCAACATCACCTCGATCGTGCTTGGCTTTGCCTTCCTCTACCTGCCGATCGTCCTGCTCATCATCTTTTCCTTCAACGAATCGAAGCTCGTCACCGTCTGGGGTGGCTTCTCGACCAAGTGGTACGTCTCGCTGTTCCACAATCAGGGCCTCATGGACGCGACCTGGGTGACCGCGCGTGTCGGCGTGATCTCCGCCACGGTGGCGACCGTGCTGGGCACGCTGGCCGCCATAACCTTGACGCGTTACACGCGCTTCAGGGGCAGGGTGCTGTTCTCGGGCATGGTCTTCGCGCCGCTGGTCATGCCGGAAGTCATCACCGGCCTGTCGCTGCTGCTGCTCTTCGTCGCCGTCGGGCTCGACCGCGGCTTCCTGACGGTCACGCTCGCCCACATTACCTTTACCATGTGCTTCGTCGCCGTCGTCGTGCAGTCACGGCTGGTGTCTTTCGACCGCTCGCTGGAGGAGGCCGCGATGGATCTCGGCGCGCCGCCGGTGAAGACCTTCTTCCAGATCACCTTGCCGGTCATCCTGCCGGCGATCATCTCGGGCTGGATGCTGGCCTTCACGCTCTCGCTCGACGATCTGGTCATCGCTTCCTTCACCTCGGGCCCGGGCGCCACGACGCTGCCGATGAAGATCTACAGCCAGGTGCGCCTCGGCGTGACGCCGGAGATCAACGCCGCCTGCACGATCCTGATCGCGGTGGTCGCGGTCGGCGTCATCATTGCCTCGATCGCCAACAAGCGCCGTGAGGTGCAGCGTCAGCGCGACGAGCAGGCCGCCCAGCGCGGATAGGGGACTGGCATAGGCTCGTTTCGGCCCGTTTCCGCAGGAAGCGGGCCTTTCTTTTGCTACTGGCCCGAAACGCCGCGGCTGATCGGCGAGATGAACGGCGCGCTCCAATTGCCGCCGACGAAGAACAGCGACTGGTTGGGGGCTTGCGGGGCCGGATTGGCCGTCTGGCCGTTGGTCTGCGGCTGCGCCGGCGGCTGTCCCGTCGGGACGATGCCGCCGGAAAGCGCCAGTCCACGCCCGGTATAGGAGGCAATGCCGGAAAGCCAGATCTTGTACTTCTGCGAATTGACCTCGGCCTTGTCCAACCGAGCCACGCCTTTCGAGATGCTCGCCTTGATCTCGGCGCCTTCGATCGGCAGCGAGCCGTCGGCGACATCGTCGAGCGCGAAGAAGCCACCCTGCTCGTTGTGCTTGAGGAAGGCGGGCAGGTTGAGACCGTTCAGCGAGCCCGGCCCGAACGTCGCCGAGAACGATCCATCGGCATTTTCGAAGATCGAATCCCAGGCCTTGCCCGGCCCCTTGAGGATGACCGAGACGGTACCGGTGCCGGCCGGCACCAGCCGGGTCATGCCGGCGGCGGTGGCGAAGGCGCCCGTGTCGACGTCGGACGCCAGCAGCCGCATCTCGACCTGCGTGCCTTCCGGCTTGCGGTCGAAGCGCAGGCTGCTCTGGACATTGCCGCCAAAGGCCGACGCATCGGAGATGTCGAAGACGGCGAGGCCGTTCTTGACCTGCGCGGTCGCGGCGACGTCGGCAAGCTGGACTGGCCCGGCCGTTGCGTGCGCCGCAGAGAGCCTGAGATCGAGGTTGATCCGGTCGGCGAAGCTGGTGTCGATTTCGCCGGGGCCTGCCTGGCCGGTGGGCGCAATTGGTGTGAAGGCGGACAGGAAGGATCGGAGGTCCAGCGTGTCGAAGGCAAGCGTGCCGGCGATGACGGGCCGCGCTTCGGCGAAGGAGAAGTCAAGCGCGCCCATGCCCGGGTTGTTGTCCAGCGCAACGGTGGTGTTCTCGAACTTCGCCCGGCCCGCCGCAGCCGTCACCTTGCTGGAGACCGAGACCGAGCCGATCGCCGCTCCCGGTGCTATGCCCGCCTGTGACCATTCCAGGACTCGCCGAAGCGAGGGCGCCGCGAACTTCGCCTGGCCGTCGAGATAGGCATTGTCAGACATCGAGGCGACGCCATCGAAGGAGAAGGTCGCTGGGGCCGCCTTGAACGAAAGCGTGACGGGCGCGCCCCCTCCGGCAAACAGCACCAGCGGCCTGGCCGAGGAAAAATCGACCTGGACGCTCTCGCCGCGCCATATCCCCGTTGCCGTCAGCGATGCGTCGCTGTTCATCGCCGCCCAGTTCACCTGGCCGCTCAGGCTGCTCAGGATCTCGGTGTCCTTGCCGCCCGCCGAGGTGATGACACGGCCGTCCCGGAATTCGACCACGCCGAACGGATCGGACGGCAACCTGCCGAGATCGGGCTTTTGCGGATTCGCGCCGACCACGTCGCGCGCGGTGTCGATCGAGCGCGCGATGCGGCCGCCGCTCGGCAGCGGCGGCAGGTAGAAGCCGCTCGCCGTCCGCTCCACCCGAATCGTCGGCCGCACCAGCCTTGCCGTCGAAAACGCCACGTCGCCCTGCAACGCGGCCATGGCGGAAAGATCGACCTCCACGCGGTCGGCCACGATCACCGGCGGCGCATCGGTCTCTGTCCATTGAGACAGCGTCACATCACTCAGGATCGCCTGGAATTTAGGCCAGACCTCAATGCGCGGCGAGCCGTCGATGGTGACCCGGAATCCGCTCCAGGCGCTCAGTTCCCAGGCGATGCGGTCGCGCACGATGCGCGTCGAGGCAATCAGCGGCAGCGCGGCGACGGCGAGCGCGAGGACAAGCAGGGCGACGCCTACCGCCCACACCCCGCGCCGGATCATAGATGATGGCATCTCGCCCCGTATGCTTCCATTGCCGACAAAATTGCCCGACGGGTGTAACCGAGCGCTGACGCTTTTCAAGTCTTTATGGCCCGGCGATGGCCGCGCGAACAAAATCTTGCTCTGCTGCGCTGCAACATGCATAAGCGGTGCACTTGATCGGACGCCCCGAACCGCGTGCCGTTTTCAGGACGACGACTTATGCGACATCGGGCTTAACTGCCCGAAACACGACGCGCTTTGGGAGGAGCGATCATGGCCGCCGACACACCTTTGTGGACCCCAACGCAGGACCAGATCGACGCGGCGCCCATGACCGCTTTCATGAAGGCCGCCGAGGCCAAGGCCGGCACCGCCTTCTCCGGCTATGCCGAGCTTCATGGCTGGTCGATCGACAACCGCGAGGCGTTCTGGAGCCTGGTGTGGGATTTCTGCGGGCTGGTCGGCGACAAAGGCGAAAGGGCGCTCGTCGACGGCGACAGGATGCCGGGCGCCGCCTTTTTCCCCGACGCCAGGCTCAATTTCGCAGAAAACCTTCTGAAGAAGACCGGCAGCGGGCCGGCGATCGTCTTTCGCGGTGAGGACAAGGTCGAGCGCAGGCTTTCCTGGAATGAGTTGCGCGCGCTGACCTCTCGCCTGCAGCAGCTCTTCCTGTCGCTCGGCGTCAAGGCCGGCGATCGCATCGCCGCCATGATGCCCAACATGCCGGAGACGGTCGCCGCCACGCTGGCTGCCGCCTCGATCGGTGCGGTCTGGTCGTCCTGCTCTCCCGATTTCGGCGAGCAGGGGGTGCTCGACCGTTTCGGCCAGATCGAGCCCACGGTCTTCATCGCGCCTGACGGCTATTGGTACAACGGCAAGGCGATCGAGGTCGCCGACAAGGTTCGCGCGGTGGCGGCAAAGCTTGCCAGCGTGCGCAAGGTGCTGATCGTCGACTATCTCGGCACGTCCTCCGATGTCGCCGCCACCATCGACCAAGCGGCGGCATTGGAAGAGGCGCTCTCGCCCTTCGCCGCGAAGGCAGTTAGCTTCGAGCGGCTGCCGTTCTCGCATCCGCTCTACATACTGTTCTCCTCGGGCACGACCGGCGTTCCGAAATGCATCGTCCATTCGGCCGGCGGCACGCTGATCCAGCACGTCAAGGAGCAGCGCCTGCATGCCGGCCTGCTCGACGGCGACCGGTTCTTCTACTTCACCACCTGCGGCTGGATGATGTGGAACTGGCTGGTTTCGGGGCTGGCCTCCGGCGCGACGCTTCTGCTCTATGACGGCTCGCCCTTCTATCCTGATGGCAATGCGCTGTTCGACTTCGCCGATGCCGAGAAGATGACCTATTTCGGCACCTCGGCGAAGTTCATCGATTCGGTGCGCAAGGCTGGTCTGAAGCCGATCGACAGCCATGACCTTTCCAGCGTGCGCACCATATCGTCCACCGGCTCGCCGCTTTCGCCGGAAGACTTCCGCTTCGTCTATGACGGCATCAGGAAGGATGTGCACCTGGCCTCCATCTCCGGCGGCACCGACATCGTCTCCTGCTTCGTGCTCGGCGTGCCGATCGAGCCGGTCTGGACCGGCGAGATCCAGGGGCCGGGCCTCGGCCTCGCGGTCGACGTCTGGAACGACGACGGCAAGCCTGTCAGGCAGGAGAAGGGTGAACTCGTCTGCGCCAGGGCGTTCCCATCCATGCCGATCGGTTTCTGGAACGATCCCGAGGGCAAGAAGTATCACGCGGCCTATTTCGAGCGCTTCGACAATGTCTGGTGCCACGGCGACTTCGCCGAATGGACCGCGCATGGCGGCATGATCATCCATGGTCGCTCCGACGCGACGCTCAATCCCGGCGGGGTGAGGATCGGCACCGCCGAGATCTACAACCAGGTCGAGCAGATGCGGGAGATCCTGGAGGCGCTCTGCATCGGCCAGGATTTCGACAATGACGTGCGTGTGGTGCTGTTCGTGCGGCTGGCTGCCGGCGTGAGCCTCGACGAGGACCTGGAAAAGCGCATCCGCGCCAAGATCCGCACCGGCGCCAGTCCGCGACATGTGCCGGCCAAGATCGTCGCGGTCACCGACATTCCGAGGACCAAATCCGGCAAGATCACCGAGCTCGCCGTGCGCGACGTCGTGCATGGCCGCGCCATCAAGAACAAGGAGGCGCTCGCCAACCCCGATGCGCTCGAGCTGTTCAGGAACCTGCCGCAGCTTGCGAGTTAATGCATGTCGCCAAAAGTGCGCAGCGGTTTTGGGACAACGGCATGCATCAAACACAAACTTAAAGCGCGTCGCCTGAATTCGTTCAAACGCGACGGGCTTTAGAACGCCGGGGCATGGTTAACGAATTCTGCCGGTCGAATTTACCTAGATTTCACGAGTGGTACACATTCGTAAATTTTTTCGGGGTCCGGTAAGGAGTTGTTAAGGGACGGCGTCGATAGTCGCGTGTAACTTGAGGGAGAAATCCCGTTCCTCGTCCCCTGAGGATCAGATTCGCTCAAGCCCCCGTTGTGACAGCAATCCCATTTTCCAGGCGTCCTCACGGACGCCTTTTTCTTTTGGCCGGCTGCGATGCTTACTCGGCCAGCACGCGGGTCGAGGGGAAGGCGACCTCCACCAGCGTTCCCTCGCCAGGCGTGGACGTGATGATGAAGCGTGCCCGGTTCGCCTCGACCATCGCCTTTGTCAGCGGCAGCCCGAGGCCGGTGCCATCGCCGCGCCCGCGCTTCAGCGCGTTGATCTGCTTGAACGGCTTCAGCGCCTGCTCGATTTCGGCCGGAGTCATGCCGATGCCGGTGTCGCGCACCCGCATGACGACGTCGCCCGACGCCTCGTACGCTGTCGAGACGATCACCTGGCCGCCGGCCTGTGTATAGCGGATGGCGTTGGACAGGATGTTGAGGGCGATCTGGCGCACGCTGCGCAGGTCCGCCACCACTTCGGGCAGGCGCGAGGCGAAGCTCGAACGGATGATGACGCGTTCCCGGTTGGCCTGCGGCTGCATCATCGCCACGGTTTCGGCCAGCGTGTCGTTGAGTGACACCGCCTCGTAGTCCATCTCCTGCTGGCCGGCTTCGATCTTCGAGATGTCGAGCAGGTCGTTGACGAGGTCGAGCACGTGGTTGCCGGAGCGGTTGATGTCGCGCAGGTAGTCGCGGTAGCGGTCGTTGGCCACGGGGCCGAACTTCTCATCCACCATCAATTCGGAAAAGCCGATGATGGCGTTGAGCGGCGTGCGGATTTCATGGCTGATGCGGGCCAGGAAATCCGTTTTCTGCGAGGAGGCGCGCTCGGCCACGGCGCGTGCCTGGGTCAGGTCCTCTTCGGCCCGCTTCCATTGCGTGATGTCGCGCACGACGGCGCAGAAGCCGCTGTCGCCGGGCAGCCTGCCGATGGTCATGAACAGCGGGATGAAGCGCCCCTGCGCCTCGCGGCCGATGACCTCGCGGCCGTCGTTGAGCACGCTTGCCACGCCGGGCTCGGATAGGCCGGCGAGATAATCGCGTGCGGCGCGCTGGCTCTCGATCGCGAACAGCGAGGCGAACGGCTTGCCCGCGACCTCGTCGCTGTCGAAGCCGAACAGGGCTTCGGCCGGCCGGCTGATCGAGCGGATATTGCCGTCCCGGCCGATAAGCACCACGCCATCGGTGGCGGTATCGATGATGGTGCGCATTTCGGCGATGCGCGACTTCAACTCGGACACGTCCGGCTGCTGGCTTGGTTCATCGTTCGCGGCGCTGAAATGCGCAGGCGCGGTGTCATCCTCGCCGGATCGGCGCACCACCAGCATCAGCGCCTTGCCGCCGCGCCATGGGACCGAGCGCAGCAGCGCATCGATCGGGAATTCCTGGCCCTGGCGGGTCGTGAGCTTGAGCGATCGATCGCTCTCATCCGCGCCGCCATCGTCGGAGTAGTGGTCGGCGAACAAGGCGCCCAGGCCGCCAGCATCGGCAAGGTCGTCCACCGCGTCATAGCCGGTGAGTTCGAGGAACGCTTCGTTGGCGTAATGCAGCACGTCGCCAGAATGGATGAGCAGCGGCACCGGCAGCCTGGCGACGATCGATGTGTCGGGGTTCCCGGCTTCCTCTCCGGTCGAGAAGGCGGAAGGCACGAAGCCTTCGAGCTTGAGCGGCGGCACCGTGAGGCGGGGCCGCTCCGCGGCTGCCTTTTCCAGTTCGGCCGCGCGGGCACCGGTCGCCGAGCCGGCTTCAGCGCCAGCCTCCTTCCAGTCCTCGCTGTCTTCCGCGTCACGGAAGTCGTCGGCGGTCATGCTGTCGTCGCCGGCGCTCGCGCCGGGGGCCGGCGCTTCGGCAGCCACCGGCTGCGCGGTGGTTGACTCGGCGGGTTGCCGGGCCTGCGCGGTCTCCTGCTCGGAGACCTCGCCAGGCTTGTCGGCAGTTTCCGTCTGACCCGCATAGCTGAGCAGCGAGCCGGAGACCGCCGGTGT
>JBFLWR010000333.1:0-16049 GCA_040755925.1 Pseudomonadota bacterium | reverse complement strand
GCCAGGCGCTTGCGAAGCGACAAAGCGTTCATGCCGATACTCTGATTGTCCGTGGATGCGGACGTGGATCCTTCGGTTGTCGGCTCGGAAACCGAGGTTCTGACTTTCAGGCTTATGCGACCCGGCGACAGAACCACCGGCTGAAATTCCAGGCCGATGCCGTACTCGATCTTGTTGACGGTGTATGTCTTGAGGCCGGTCTGGTTGTCCTGGGACACGTTCGCCGACACGTTGGTGACCATGTTGTACTCGCCGCCGACCTTGAAGGTCGCCTTTTCCCCGGACACGGCGGTCAAAGTCGGCTCAGCCAAGGTCTTCATGACCCCCGACTGCTCCATTGCGTTGATATAGGACTGCAGCCCTGACGAAGTGATACCGACCCCCGCGTTCGACAGCGGTTTGCCAAGACCCATGTAAGGGTCGCTGAGCGCGCCCCAGGAAATACCGTTGCTGCCGCCGCTGGCAAGCATATTGACACCGAGTTGCTTCATCACCGAGCGGCTGACTTCCGCAACCGTCACCTTCAGCGTGACCTGGTCGTCGCCGATGATCTGCAGCAGATTGACGATCTTGGAGACGCGGCGCGTCTGGTCCGGGTTGTTGATGTCGACGCCGCCATTGGCCGAACCGCCGGCGGCGGTCTGCGAATACTGACCGGTCGTGGCTTCACCGCCCGACACGAAGATGGTCGCCAGGTCCACGGCGCGCTTGGCGTCGAGAGGCGTGTCCACGGTGCCGGAGAGGATCACGTTGTCGTTCAGCAACTCGACCTTGATCTGCGACGACGGAAGGAAGCGCTTGAGATAGTCTTCCAGGCCAGCCACGTCGCGCTCGACCGCCAGGTCCAGGCTGGCGATCTGCTCGCCGTTCGGGCCGAAGACGAAGATGTTGGTCTCGCCGACCGCCTTGCCGAACAGATAGATGCGGCGCGCCGTGCGCGTCACCGCATCGGCGACCGCCGGATTGGCCACGAGGATGTCGTAGGCGTCGTTCGGCAGGTCGATGACGACCGACTTGTTGAGCCCGAGCTTGACGTGCTGCGTCGCAACCGAAGCCGTCACTCCGGCGGCCTTGTTTGCGGCCTTGGCCGGGACGACACCGGAAGCGGCGCCGAGCAGGACCATGCCGATCGCCGCTACCGCCAGGAGGGGCAGTTTCCCGTTCAGCCTCATTTCCTTGCTCCCACTTCGGAAACTTCGCCCGACTTGATCAACCGCACGGTGCCACGTCGGCCGTTGCCGTTGACGAGATAGTCGGCCTCGCCCAGGTTCTTTTCGTTCGTGTCCGTTATCGGGCGCAGCGCCAGGGTCAGGCGGTCAGCCATCTGCTGCGCCACCGTGATGATCTCCGCCTGCTGTGGCGTCAGCTCGAGCGTCGCGGTCTGCCCAACCCTCGTTTTCTTGCCTTCCTCATCTTCCTGGATGGTCTGGTCGATGGCCAAGACGCGGATATTCTTGAGGATGGTCTCGGTGTTGAAGCCGGTGCCGCCTGCGCCGGCGTCGGCGCGTTTGGTCATGATGACGTCGACGAAATCATTGGGCAGGATGAAGCCGCCGGCCGACGACTCGGCAGATATGGCGGTGGCGACGGCGCGCATGCCGGACGGCAGGATCGACGACATGAAGCTCTGCCCCTCGCCAACCAACTTGGAACGCCGCAACGGCTCGCCGGTATACATTGCCATGCGAGCGACCGAGCCCTTGAGCTTCTGGACCGCGTCCGGCTCGGCGGCACGGGTGATGAAATTGGCGTTGACGCCGCTGGACGGCCACTGTTCCCAGTTGATGTTGTTGCCGAGCTGGCTGCCCATCGCGACATCGCCGGAAAGCACCAGCACATCCTGCAGCGCTATCGCCGGCTCCTTCGGCGCATCGACGACAACCTGGGGCGCTGGCGCCACGACCATATTCTTCGCGACGTAACCTGCGCCGCCCGCCGCGGCCACCGCCACGCTCAGAATGATCAATCGGGATGCTGGCATCTCGTCCGAACCCTTCGCCTCGAGGCAAACCACCTCGCCAGGCCGGACTTTGCAGTTGCAATCGTCAAAACAAGGTTAATGCAATGCTTACGATCGTGATTAATTTAAGGTTTACTCAAATTCGATGGAACCGCCCGCCGTTAACAAAAAAGGCGGCCGGGCCGCCTCCAAATGACTGGAACCGAGCAAAAGAATTACACCGCGAGTCTTGCCAGCGCCCAGACCATCAAAGGAGAGTCCGGAAAGGTGATCAACCCGCCGAGCCCAAGAGCGATGCCGTAAGGCACGCCAACGCTTTCGTCGGCGAAATGGCGCAGGAAGCGGTTGTGGCCGGTATAGGCCGCGAGCGGCGATTTCCGGTAAACGAGGATGGCTATGGTCAGGAGACCGCCGATGAATGCGGAGGTCACCAGATAGCTGACAAGGGTGATGTTGAGGCCCATCCAGACGGCCGTTGTCGCCAGAAGCTTGGCGTCGCCGCCGCCCATGCCGCCGAGCGCGAAAAGGCCGAACGTCACCGCCAGAACGAGTGCGCCCGCCGCGAAATGCCAGCCATAGGCTGTCCAATCCATTCCAGTCAGCGGCGCCACAACGGCGAAGGTGACCAGGAGCAGCGCCGGCACCCTGTTGGCGATCGTCATCGACAACGTGTCCGAAATCGCCGCGAACAACATGCAGAAAGGGAAGACGACGAAGATCACGGCTTCAAGCATGGACGGTGCCCGTCGTGGAATTTTCGACCGCAGTCTAGGCGCGCCGGATTAACGATTGATGAGGCCGGACACTCAAAATCGCCCAGATGCCCGAGAAGGAAGCCCCCATGAAAGAAGGGCCGCCCAAGGCGGCCCTTCTTTCATTTCGGGCTACGGATACTTCCGCTTATCACGGGGTACCGGTGTTGACCGCGTTGGCGATCGCCTGGAACTTGCTGTTCAGGGCGGTGCCGAGCGAGGTGGCGCCGACCATGATGGCGAGCGCGATGAGAGCAGCGATCAGGCCATATTCGATGGCGGTCGCGCCGGATTCGTCCTTCACAAAGCGAGCGATGAGGTTAGACATTCGAGAAGCTCCTACTCCACGTGTTACAGCACTTCCGTCAACTTCTCTTGCCGGTTGATCGGATGTTGCCAATCTAGGGAGAAGCCCTTTCAATCGGCTTAATAAACAGCCTTACCGATTCCTTTCCGATGGCGAACCCATTGCGTGGTTAATCGTGGCCTAAACAGGGAAATGCGGTCCCACCGACCGGCAAAAGGCCGCAGACAGGCGCAACTGCAGCATTGCTAATACAGCTTGCGCTATTGACGCATGTCGTCCGGGACGGCCAATCCAGGTCCCGCATAGCCCTGTTTAACCGTTGGTTCACCAATCTCGTTCATGTTCCCTTGAGTAGTTGCCGCCCCGGAGCGCCTCAATGACCTTGCCGAGATCGCTGTTTCCAGTTGCCGTGCTGCTGGCGGCCGCGGCTTTCGTCTTGCCTGCAAGAGCCGGCACGGGCATCGAAGTCACCATGAACCAGGCAAAGATCGTGAAACTGTCGCGGGCGGCGGACACGGTCGTCATCGGCAATCAGGCGATCGCCGACGCCTCCGTGCAGGACGCCTCGACGATCGTGTTGACCGGCAAGGGTTTCGGCGTCACCAATCTGGTCGTGCTCGACCAGGAAGGCAGCCCCATCATCGACGAGCAGGTGACCGTCGTGCGGCAGGCGGCATCTTCAGTGCGCATCTACAGGCGCGCCGAGGTCCAGACGATGTCGTGCACGCCCTATTGCGAGAGCGCTTACAAGACCGACGCCGAGAAAGCTTCCGAGACCGAGATGAACGCCGGCCATTGAGCGTGGCAAGGGCAGACGCCCTTCATCGACGTTAATGGCGGATTAAGCGCCGCTCGGCGAGTTTAACGGTCATCCAAACCGGACCTCAATGGGTTTTAGCTACGTTGCCGCCGGCATCGCAGAGGATCGGCAGGAACGGACATGAGCAAGGACCCGGTATCCGGCAAAGGCACGGACCGCGAAGCGGGCACCCGCCACGGCTTCTTCAGCGACAAGCGTGGCAGCACGGCGATAGAATTCGCGATGCTGGCGATCCCCTTCGCCCTTCTCATCTTCGCCATATTGGAAAGCTGTATTTCCTTCGCCGGGCAGGAAGTGATGGCAAATGCGGCCGACGACGTCGCCCGGCAGTTGCGAACGGGCCAGATCCAGCCAGCCGCAGCGACATCCACCGCGATCAACCAGGCGATATGCAACGAACTCCAGATCATGGTCGCCCAGAATTGTCCGGGGCTGCTGGTGGACCTGCGCCAGTATTCGACCTTCACCGATGCCGCGGCGGCGGGCTTCCAGATCGTGAACGGCGACATCCAGCTGACGCAGGGCACAGCCACGACCACCTTCACCGTGGCTCCGGGACCGTCGGGATCGAAGAACATGCTGCGTGTCTTCTACAAATGGCCGGTGATGACGGATTTCATGGCCAAGTCCATGGCCAACCTGAACGGTGGCAACACGCTGCATTTCGCATCGGTCACCTGGCAGAACGAACCATTCTAAGGGCGGACCGTTGGGTGCGTGGAGATTAACATGAGCGGTGCGGGGGCGCATTTGAGGATTTCGGCCGTAGTAGCGAGGCTGACGCGCTTTTGCCGCGATCGCAGCGGGATTGCCGCAATCGAGTTTGCGTTCATCGTGCCGGTGCTGCTGATCATGTACTTCATCACGATGGAAGCCTCACAGGCTATCGAGACGAGCAAGAAGGTCAGCCGCATAGGCAGCATGGTGGCGGACCTCGTGACCCAGCAGCAGTCCGTCTTGTCCACGGACCTCGATGCAATCATGGCGATCGGCAACTCGACGCTACAGCCCTACAACCGATCGACGCCAAAGATCATCATCACGGCCATACAGATCTCGACCGACCCGACACCGAAGGTGCAGGTCGTCTGGTCGCGCAAGCTGGTCAGCGGAACGACCAGCGTCGACGCCGCGGCAGGCAGCACCACCACCGTTCCCACTTCGCTCAGCGTCGCCGGCACCTTTCTCATCCGTGTGGAAAGCGATCTCGCCTACCAGCCGATGATCACCTGGTCCGCAAACAGCTCTCAGGCGATGGGATTGACCTCCGCCTTCAGCAACATATCGATGAGCGAAACCTACTATCTGAGGCCTCGGCGGAGCCAGACGATACCCTGCACCGGTTGCTGACGTCCGGATTCGCAATTCCTGGCAGACTGCGTTTGGCGTCTATTCCCGCGCGCCGGCTTCCAGCCGCACAATGGCCGCCGCCACGGCATAGTCCTTGGACGTGACCGGCACGAAGCCACCAGAATGCGTCGACTCCATCAAGTCGTACACGTCTGGCGTCAATGACTTCAGATTGGTGAGGAAAACCGTCAGCCGACGCTTGGCCTCGGGGTCCAGATCGATGCGCACGGCGTGGGGTCCGTAGCGCAGCAGGCCCGAGGTCCACAGCACGCTGAGCGAAGACCTGGGGATGCCGGCAACCTCCAGCCTGACGAGCGTCCCGCCCGAATTGCCGGGCTGGCCGTCGGCATCGGTGGGCTCCCAGCCGAACAGGCCGTCGGCCTGCCCATGGCTCAGCATCTCCTCGGCCGCCGTGGCCGAACCCGCGCGCTCCAGGAAGGGCGAATCCCGCGCGATCCTGACGCTCCCGGCTGAGAGCTCCGCCAGCGGCAGCAGGGAGCCGCCGACATTGTCGACAGGCGCGACCGCTACCCTGTGCGAGGCCAGGGCGGCAAGATCCGGTATCTTGCCGTCACGCGTCACCAGGACAGAACGGATGCCGACGGCGCCGTCGGCAGCGACCGGCGCGACCAGCGGCTCCACGCAGCCGCACCGCTCCGAAGCCGCGGCATAGGCGAGCGCCGAATAGACCGCATATTGCACGCGGCCACTGGCCTGCGCCTCGATCAGCGCCGCGTAGTCGCGGGCGACGACGAATTCCACCTTCATGCCGAGCGCGTTGGTGTAGGCTTCCGTAAGGCGCGCAAGGCCCGGTACCGTGTTGCCGCCGCCTGGCTCGGCGACGATGCCGATGCGGAATGTGCCTATATCGTCGCGCCAGTCGGCACGCGCCGACGGCGCGGCGGACAGCACCGCAAGCGCCGCCGCGCACATCCTCAAAGTCCGGCCCGTCGCGGATTTTCCGCCCTTGCCCATCCTTGCCGCACTCCCGCCGACGCCGCGCTCCGATCGCAGGACTATGGCGCCGGGTCGTTGCGGTTTGGTTTCCGATTTGCCAACGCCGCCGGGCGACCTTATGTCTGGCTGCGCAGACTGGCAATGATGGCACCCATGGCGCGCGCTTTCCTGTTCGTTCTCGATTCCTTCGGCATCGGCGGCGCGGCCGACGCCGAGCGCTATGGCGATGCCGGCGCCGACACTTTCGGACATATCATGCGGACCTGCGCCGAAGGTCGAGCCGATCGCGAGAACCTTCGCAAGGGGCCGCTCGCGGTGCCCAACATGATCGCGCTCGGGCTTGGCCATGCGGCGCAGACGGCGACCGGGCTGTCCGCGGGCACCGGCACGGCGCTGCTTGCCTCGTCCTTCCATGGCGCCGCCCAGGAAGTGTCAAGCGGCAAGGATACGCCGTCGGGCCATTGGGAGATCGCCGGTCTGCCCGTCCGCTTCGACTGGGGCTATTTCCCGAATACGGTGCCTGCCTTCCCGGACGAACTGACGGAAGCGATCGTCCGCGAGAGCAAGCTGCCGGGCATCCTCGGCAATTGTCACGCCTCGGGAACCGAGATCATCGAGCGCTTCGGCGAGGAGCACATCCGCTCTGGCAAGCCGATCTGCTACACATCGGTCGATTCGGTCCTGCAGATCGCCGCGCATGAAACGCATTTCGGCCTCGAAAGACTTTACGAGCTGTGCCTGACGGTACGCCGGCTGGTCGATCCGCTGAAGATCGGCCGAGTGATCGCAAGACCTTTCGTGGGCGAAACACCAGGCGACTTCCAACGCACCCACAACCGCCGCGACTATTCCGTCCCTCCGCCGGAACCGACCCTGCTCGACCGGTTGACCGGGCGCGGCAGCAAGGTAATCGCGGTCGGCAAGATCGGCGACATCTTCGCCCACCGCGGAGTTTCGGAGGTGCGCAAGGCAGGCGGCAACATGGCAATGTTCGACAAGGCGCTCGGAGCCATGGAGGACGCCGGCGAAGGCGATCTGGTCTTTGCCAATTTCGTCGACTTCGACACCGAGTTCGGCCACCGGCGTGACGTCGCCGGCTATGCCGGAGCGCTCGAGGCCTTCGACCGGCGGCTGCCGGAAGCGCTCGCGCGGATCAGGCCCGGTGACCTCCTCATCCTGACGGCGGACCACGGCAACGACCCGACCTGGCCTGGCACCGACCACACGCGCGAGCGCGTCCCGGTGATCGGTATCGCACCGGGGTTGAAGGGCGGGGACATCGGATTGAGGCCGACCTTCGCCGATATAGGCGAAACCGTCGCGGATCACCTCGGCCTGCCGCCCGGACGCCATGGAAAGTCCTTCCTCAGCGCGATCGGTGGCCATGCCTGAACTGCCCGAGGTCGAAACCGTCCGGCGCGGACTGCAGCCGGTTCTCGAGGGAGCCCGCCTCGTCAAGGTCGAGGCGCGCCGGCCCGACCTTCGTTTCCCCTTCCCCGAACGCTTCTCGGAGCGGTTGACGGGCAAGACGGTGACGGCGCTCGGGCGCCGGGCCAAATATCTGACCATGCATGTGGACGATGGGCCGGTGCTGATCTGCCATCTCGGCATGTCCGGGTCGTTTCGCGTCGAAACCGCCGAGGCGAACGACATCCCCGGCACCTTCCATCATGAGCGATCGAAGAGCGCGGCGCACGACCATGTCGTGTTCGATGTCGCCTCTCCCGAGGGCCGGCAGTCCCGCGTCATCTTCAACGACCCGCGCCGTTTCGGCTTCATGCTGTTTTCCGAGGGCGCGCCGGACACGCATCCGATGCTGGCGGGGCTTGGCGTCGAACCTACCGGCAACGCTCTCGACGGCGCCCTGCTCGCCTCACTGCTCGAAGGTCGCAGGTCCCCGCTCAAGGCCGCGCTGCTCGACCAGCGGCTGATCGCCGGGCTCGGCAATATATATGTATCGGAAGCGCTGTGGCGCGCCGGGCTGTCGCCGCTGCGCGAGGCAGGAACCATCGCCGTTTCCGGCAAGAAGGCCAAGGAGCAAAGCGAGCGGCTGGCCGAGGCGATCCGCTCGGTGATCGCCGACGCGATCGCCGCCGGAGGTTCCTCGCTGCGCGACTATGTCCAGGCCGATGGTTCGCTCGGTTATTTCCAGCATTCCTTCGCGGCCTATGATCGTGAAGGCGAACCATGCGCGAAGCCAGGCTGCGGCGGCCATATCGAGCGAATCGTGCAAAGCGGCCGCTCGACATTCTATTGCCGGACCTGTCAGCGGTAAGCTAGACCGGTCTCCTCAATCGGAACGAGGAGACGTCGCCATGGCCTATGAAACCATTCTCGTGGAGACACGCGGCAAGGTCGGGCTGATCACGCTCAACCGCCCGAAGGCGCTCAACGCGCTGAACTCGCAGGTGATGGCCGAGGTGGTGGCGGCGGTGAACGCCTTCGGCGCCGATGCCGGCATCGGCGCAATCGTGCTTACCGGTTCGGAAAAGGCCTTCGCGGCCGGCGCCGACATCAAGGAAATGCAGGCGATCGGCTTCGCCGACGCCTATACCCAGGACTTCTTCGTCGGCTGGGAGGAACTGACGCGCGCGCGCAAGCCGATCATCGCCGCGGTAGCTGGCTATGCGCTCGGCGGTGGCTGCGAGTTGGCAATGATGTGCGATTTTATCATTGCCGCGGACAGCGCCAGATTCGGCCAGCCCGAAATCACGCTCGGCGTCATGCCGGGCATGGGCGGATCGCAGCGGCTGACCCGCTTCGTCGGCAAGTCGAAGGCGATGGACATGTGCCTGACCGGGCGGATGATGGACGCCGCCGAGGCCGAGCGCTGCGGACTGGTGTCGCGGGTCGTGCCGGCGGCGGAACTGGTCGAGGAGGCGCTGAAGGCGGCCGCGAAGATCGCGGAGTTTTCGCTGCCATCGGTGATGATGACCAAGGAGGCCGTCAACCGGGCCTATGAGACGACCCTGGCCGAAGGCCTGCGCTTCGAGCGCCGCCTGTTCCATTCCCTGTTTGCGCTCGACGACCAGAAGGAAGGCATGGCCGCCTTCGTCGAGAAGCGGAAGCCTAATTTCACCAACCGCTGACGCATGACGCCAAAAGAGCGAGCTGCGTTTTCGGGGGGCCAAAAGACTTGAAACGCAGCCTCTCCGCGCGTTTCAGCGCGAAGTGGCTCAAAGCCACCAAAAAGACCGCGAAGCGGCGTTGACGCGCCGGAAAAGCTGAACTATAAGCCGCACCAACCGAGGCGGCCCCGTGGCTGCCCGTTTGTTTTTTGCGCCCTGCGGTATCCCGCTGGCGCCCACCAGATCAGAAGAGAGGCATCATGGCCAACACTTCCTCGGCCAAAAAGGCAACGCGCAAGATCGCCCGCCGCGCAGCGGTCAACAAGAACCGCCGCTCGCGCGTCCGCACCTATGTGCGCAAGGTCGAAGAGGCGCTCGCCGCTGGCGACAAGGCCGCGGCGGTGGAAGCCTTCAAGGCAGCCGAACCGGAATTGATGCGCGCCGCGACCAAGGGCGTGATCCACAAGAACACCGCTTCACGCAAGGTTTCGCGCCTGGCCCATCGGGTCAAGGTGCTGTCGGCCTGACCAACTTCGCCTCAGAAGCATCATCCTTTGAACCCGGCCGAACAGGCCGGGTTTTTTCGTTTGCCGGCAAGTACTTAAAAAGAACACCCGAAAACCGATCTCCGGCGCGAATTTCAAAGTTGCGAATGTTTGCCGGCATATACATGACAGCTGATGCTGGCGCCCGCCGAATGCGGGCCTGAACATATTTTAGCCTGTCACAAAATCTCTATTGTTTTCAAATAATTACAGACAGTCATCCACAGCTTGTTCAACTCACGGTCGAGCGGCGGGGGACAAGTAGCTGTCAAGCGAATTATTTCAGAAAATTTCGCGTCGGATGGCCTTTTTCATATTCGCCGGAAAAGGGTTTGAATCACAATGGGTTTGTCAAAACATGCCGCTGCGGCACCTGCTCCGAACCCGTCTACGCTAACCAGATTCGTTAAAAATCAGTTAGACGTGGCCTTGCCCTGTCCACAGCGATTTCGGTAATGTCCATCCATCGAAGGGACGGGCTTTAGCCCCTGACCCAGCCTGAATCGGCCAGCACAAAATGGCGGAATTCATGACGTGGAGCAATTCCGCGTTCGGCTTGGTTTGTCCCTGCGGTGCGGGTAGGGGACTGGCGTAATTGTACATGGCAGTCGACATCGAACCGGCGTTTTCCGCCGGGCGGTATCGTATTGCCTGATTGTCAAGTCGGCTCGAAAGAGCCGCGGCAGGCCCCCTTGCCCGATATGCGCTGACATTGCCGGCGGCGGCTATGCAAGCGCAGAAGAAAGGTCGTCGGATCCAGGGTGCAGGAGGCGCACTCCCGGCGGGAAAAGGGTACGAGAAGACAAGGAACTTTGATCATGCAGAGCGGCATCGAACGGGAGATCAAGAGCGAGCTCCCATTCCCAGCAACCTTTGTCGGAGGGGACGACGTGGCGGCATCCAGCGACGCGGAACAGAAGTTCGAGCGGGTCAAGGCCCAGCTCAAGGCGCGCCTCGGAGCCGAAGTCTATTCCAGCTGGTTCGGCCGCATGAAGGTCGCGGAGGCTTCCCGCGGCATTGTGCGCATCTCCGTGCCCACGGCCTTCCTGCGGTCGTGGATCAACGGCCACTATTTGGACCTCATCGCCGAGCTGTGGAGACACGAGGACCCGGACGTCCTCAAGATCGAGATCGTCGTGCGGACGGCCACCCGCCAGGGCCGCACCAATGTCGAACCGGAAATAGCGCCCGCGCGCAAGATGACGAAACAGACGCAGACCGCGCTCGCGGCCGGCACCGCAAACAGCGGCCGGGTGGAGCGGGCGCCGGCGCCGCGCCAGGGCGCGCCAGTCGAGACCGAGTTCCGGCACAATGTGCTGGGGTCGCCGCTCGACCCGCGTTACACTTTCGCTTCCTTCATCGAGGGTCCGTCGAACCGGGTGGCCTTCGCGGCGGCCAAGGCGGTCGCGGAATCGCAGTCGAGCGCGGTGCGCTTCAACCCGCTTTTCCTTCACGCCACGGTCGGACTGGGCAAGACGCATCTCCTGCAGGCGATCGCCGCGGAATCGCTGCGGCACAACCCGAAGTCGCGCGTCGTCTACCTGACGGCTGAATACTTCATGTGGCGCTTCGCCACCGCGATCCGCGACAACAACGCGCTGACCCTCAAGGAGCAGTTGCGCGATATCGATCTTCTGATCATCGACGACATGCAGTTCCTGCAGGGCAAGTCGATCCAGCATGAGTTCTGCCACCTGATCAACATGCTGCTCGACAGCGCAAAGCAGGTCGTGGTCGCCGCGGACCGGCCCCCGTCGGAGCTGGAATCGCTGGAGCCGCGCGTGCGCTCGCGCCTCAACGGCGGCGTGGCGCTCGAAATGTCAGCGCCGGACTTCGCCATGCGCCTCGGCATGCTCAAGCTGCGCCTTGCCACCGCCAAGATCGACGATGCAACGCTCGACATCTCGGATGAGATCCTCGATCACGTCGCCCGCACGGTGACAGGCAGCGGGCGCGAGCTTGAGGGCGCCTTCAACCAGCTGCTGTTCCGCCAGTCGTTCGAGCCGCAGATCACCATCGACCGCATCGACGAGATCCTTGGCCACATCTACCGCTCCGGCGAGCCGAAGCGGGTGCGCATCGAGGACATCCAGCGCATCGTGGCGCGCCACTACAACGTGTCGAAGACGGAGCTGCTCTCCAACCGACGCACCCGCACGATCGTCAAGCCGCGACAGGTGGCGATGTATTTGTCGAAGGTGATGACGCCGCGCTCGCTGCCGGAGATCGGCCGGCGTTTCGGGGGCCGCGACCACACCACCGTGCTGCATGCCGTGCGCAAGATCGAGGATCTGTCCGGCGCCGACAACACGCTGGCGCAGGAACTGGAACTGCTCAGAAGGCTGATCAACGAGCAGGCCTGAAGCGGTCACAAAAGTGCCGGCGGCGCGCTTCGCCGGCTTTATCCCCAGAAAGCCCGCGCTGCCGGCCGGAACCGGTGCCGCGGGCTTGCGTTTGCAGGCTTTTTACTGTCAGCTTACACAGATTCTGAGCCTTTCAGAGCTTTCGCGGGACGCCGCTCCCTGGTGACCCGCTCATTCATTGAAGCGAGCCTGTTTCGTCATGCGTGTTATCCTGGAACGGTCAAATCTCCTGAAGTCCCTCAACCACGTCCATCGCGTGGTCGAGCGGCGCAACACCATACCGATCCTCTCGAATGTGTTGCTCAGCGCCGAGGGCGCCAGCCTGGAGATGAAAGCCACCGACCTCGACCTCGAGGTGACCGAAGCGACGCCCGCCAAGGTTGAGCGCGGCGGGGCGACGACGGTTCCGGCGCATCTGCTCTACGACATCGTGCGCAAGCTGGCCGACGGCGCCGAGGTGATGCTGAAGACCGATGAGGACGGCAATGCGATGACGGTGACGTCGGGCCGTTCCAGCTTTCGACTGCAGTGCCTGCCGCAGTCCGATTTCCCCGAACTTTCGGCCGGCTCGTTCTCGCATATCTTCCGGCTGGAATCAGCGGCGCTCAAGGGCCTGATCGACAAGACCCAGTTCGCCATCTCGACCGAGGAGACGCGCTATTATCTCAACGGCATATTCCTGCACACGCATGAAGTCGGCGGCAAGCTGAAGCTGCGCTCGGTCGCGACCGACGGCCATCGTCTGGCGCGCGCCGAGATCGACGCGCCGGCGGGGTCGGAAGGGATGCCCGGCATCATCATTCCGCGCAAGACAGTGAGCGAACTGCAGAAGCTGGTCGACGACCCGGACGTGGCGGTGACGACGGAGCTGTCGGACACCAAGATCCGCTTCACCATCGGCAGCGTCATCCTGACCTCGAAGCTGATCGACGGCACCTTCCCTGATTACCAGCGCGTCATTCCGACCGGCAACGACAAGAAGCTGATCATCGACCGCCAGAGCTTTGCCGCCGCTGTCGACCGCGTTTCGACGATTTCCTCCGAGCGCGGCCGCGCGGTGAAGCTGTCGATCAACGACGGCCAACTGACGCTTGCGGTCAACAACCCGGATTCGGGCAGCGCGACGGAGGAACTGGCGGCCGACTATTCGTCGGATCCGATCGAGATCGGCTTCAACGCCAAGTATCTGCTCGACGTCGCGGCGCAACTCACAGGCTCGGAAGCCAAGTTCATGCTGGCCGATGCCGGCTCGCCGACGCTGATCCACGACATGGCCGACGAGACCGCGCTCTACGTCCTGATGCCGATGCGGGTGTAGGCTCTTTCAGTTTGTTTCAATGCAGTTCCCGGCGGAAGCCGTTTCCTTCGGGTACTGCCCTAGCGGGCCTGACATGTCGCCGTGACCGAGGATGCCAAACAACTTCGGCAGCAAAGCTATTTAAGTAAGCTTACACTTACGAACTTCCGCAACTATGCGGCGCTTTCGCTCGACCTTGCGCCCGGCGCCGTCGTGCTGTCCGGCGACAATGGCGCGGGCAAGACCAATCTGCTCGAGGCGATCTCGCTTCTGACGCCGGGACGCGGGCTGCGCCGCGCTCCTTATGGCGACGTGGCGCGCGAGGGAGGCGATGGCGGCTTTGCGCTGCACGCGCGCGTCGAGGGACCGGAGGGCCAGGCCGAGATCGGCACCGGCATTTCCGGAGGCGACGCCGCCGGTGAAGGCGGCCGACGCGTGCGCATCAACGGCGCGCCGGCGCGATCGGCCGAGGATATGCTGGAATGGCTGCGGATCGTCTGGCTGACGCCGGCAATGGACGGGCTGTTTCCCGGACCGGCCGGCGACCGCCGACGCTTCCTCGACCGCCTGGTCCTGGCGATCGACCCAAGCCATGGCCAGAGGGCGCTCGACTATGAGAAGGCCATGCGCGGACGTAACCGATTGCTTACCGAAGGTTCGCGTGACGGCGCCTGGTTCGACGCCATCGAGACCCAGATGGCCGAGACCGGCGTCGCGATAGCCGCGGCGCGAACCGAGCTGGTGCGACTGCTGGCCGCCATGATCGACAAGCTGCCCGGCAGCGGGCCATTCCCGCAGGCCGACATCAGTCTCGCCGGCGAGTTGGAGAACGAGCTCGGTGTGGCGCCGGCGGTCGACGTCGAGGAACGGTTCCGCGCGGCGCTTGCCCGCGGCCGCGAACGCGACCGGGCCGCGGGCCGCACGCTCGACGGACCGCACCGTTCCGATCTGGTGGTGCGGCACCGGCCCAAATCAATGCCGGCGGAGCTCTGTTCGACCGGTGAGCAGAAGGCGCTCCTGGTCGGCATCGTGCTTTCGCATGCAAGGCTGACCGGCGAGATGTCGGGCCTGACGCCGATCCTGCTGTTGGACGAGATCGCCGCGCATCTGGACAGCGGCCGGCGCGCTGCGCTGTTTTCCATACTTGAGGATCTGAACTGCCAGGCCTTCATGACCGGGACCGATGCCGCCTTGTTTTCCAGTCTCGCCGGGCGTGCGCAATTCCTGACGGTCGACCACGGCAGCGTCGGGCCGACGGCCTGACCCTCGAAGGGACGCGCGCGCAGGATTCTACCATGCATGACAAGGCTGTACGGCAGCTATAAGGTCCGGCCATGACCAGTGCCGCCTTCACCGACGAAGAACTCGAACGCTATGCCCGCCACATCGTGCTGGCCGAGATCGGCGGCGCCGGCCAGCAGAAGCTGAAGCACGCGCGCGTCCTGGTGATCGGCGCCGGCGGCCTGGGCGCGCCGGTGCTCGAATATCTTGCCGCTGCCGGCGTCGGCACGCTGGGCGTCGTCGACGACGACACGGTATCGCTCTCAAACCTGCAGCGGCAGGTAATCCACGGAACCGATACGATCGGCGCGGCGAAGACCGACAGCGCCGCGGCGGCGGTGAAGCGCATCAATCCAAACGTCACGGTAGAGCCGCATCGGCTCAGACTGACGGCGGAAGACGCCCCTGCCCTTGTCGCCCGTTACGATATCGTCGTGGATGGTTCCGACAATTTCGAAACTCGATACGCGGTCGCCGACGCATGCGCGCAGGAGAAGAAACCCCTCGTCACGGCCGCCGTCGGTCGCTTCGACGGCTCGGTGACGGTGCTGAAACCTTTCGAAACGGATGCCGGTGGCACACGCAATCCGAGCTACCGCGACCTTTTTCCGGAAGCGCCGCCAGAGGGCCTGGTGCCGTCCTGTGCCGTCGCCGGCGTCGTCGGGGCGCTGACCGGCGTCATCGGCACGCTGCAGGCGATGGAAGCGATCAAGCTCATCACCGGCGCGGGCGAGCCGCTGGTCGGCCGACTGCTGCTCTACGACGCGCTGAGCGCCCGCTTCGATACCATCCGCTACAAGGCTGGCTGAGCGCATGGACCAGACCGCTGCCGTCTTCATCACCGAGCTTCCATCGGATTTCGCGCGGTGGGACGACCTGCTGGGGCTGATCCAGCGCACCTTCGCCTATATGGATGGCGTGATCGACCCGCCCTCCTCCGCGCATCTGCTGACCGTCGAAAGCCTCAGGCGCAAGGCGGGACAAGAGACGGTGTTGCTTGCGGTCGAGGGCGACGGGATCGTCGGCTGCGTCTTTGCGTTGGAGAGAGCTACCGATTTCTACGTCGGCAAGCTTGCTGTCGAGCCCAGCCGCCAAGGTCAAGGCATAGGCGGGCGGCTGATGCGGGCCATTGAGGATCTTGCACGCCGGCACGGCAAAGGGGCCATCGAATTGCAGACGCGAATCGAGCTTGTCGCAAACCATGAAACCTTTGCCCGGTTCGGCTTTCGCGAGACGGAACGCACGGCGCATGAAGGCTTTGACCGGCCGACCTCGATCACCATGCGCAAGGTGCTGTCATGAGCCTCATGCTCAGCCCGGAGGAAGAAGCGGTCGCCGCCGGTAAGGAT
>JBFLWR010000332.1:0-2699 GCA_040755925.1 Pseudomonadota bacterium | reverse complement strand
CTAGGATATCGCACGCGATCATTCGGTCGTCGTCGTCGAGCACGACATGCATTTCGTGCGCGAACTCGGCGTCAAGGTAACCTGCCTGCATGAGGGCTCGGTGCTCTCGGAAGGCTCGCTCGATTTTGTTTCAGCCGACGAACGCGTCGTCGAAGTCTATCTAGGGAGATAAGCATGGTCTGGCGAATTCAGCTTCATCGCTTCGATCCGTCGTCGCTTCTCCGGTTCTGGAAGAGACGCTGAGATGCTCGAAGTTTCGAACGCCACGCTCCACTATGGCGCCGCCCAGGCGCTGCGCGGCGTTTCGCTGAAGGTCGATGCAGGCAAGATCACCTGCGTGCTCGGCCGCAACGGCGTCGGCAAGACCAGTTTGATGAGATCCATCGTCGGCCATCATCGGTTGACGAGCGGAAGCGTTGCCTTCGAGGGGAAGGCGCTCGACCGGAGCGCGGCATACGACCGCGCCCGGTCGGGCATCGCATTCGTACCGCAGGGAAGGGAGATATTCCCCCTGCTCACGGTACGGGAAAACCTGGAGTCCGGATTTGCGCCACTAAAGCGCGCCGACCGAAACGTCCCAGCGCATGTGTTTGAGCTGTTTCCCGTGCTGAAGCAGATGTTGTCGCGGCGCGGCGGCGACCTGTCTGGCGGCCAGCAGCAGCAGCTTGCAATAGGCCGGGCCTTGGTGATGCGGCCGAAGCTTCTTGTGCTCGATGAGCCGACCGAAGGTATCCAGCCCTCGATCATCAAGGACATCGGCCGCGCAATTCGCTATTTGCGCGATCAGGCGGGCATAGCGGTGCTTCTTGTCGAGCAATATCTCGACTTTTGCCGGGAGCTGGCGGACCAGGTCAATATCATGGATCGCGGCCAGATCGTGCATACCGGTCCAGCCGACGACCTCGACAAGCCGAATATTCGGAAGTTTCTAACTGTATAATTTCAGGTTGCCGCCTTGAGATATTGGGTGAGTAGAGCGCGCTAGTCTCCGGAATCCCTGGCAACCAGATTAAGTTAGCCAATCCACAAGTCTGTAGCTATCCGGAGCGGCATGCTAGTCTTTTCTTGGCCCTGTGAGTCGGCCGCTTTCCGTATCAGTCGCGAAATGAGGGGAAGGTGCAGGCTTTGCCTGCAAGCTCCGCGCAAGCCAGCCAGCCTAGCTTTCCCCGCAGTGATTGTCGGTCAATGCGTCCAGAAAAATCTCCAGGGAAAAGGCGATGGAACGTTTTGTCGAGGACTATCAGAAGCGACGGCTGACCGAGCGCGTCGATATCATGACGGCAATCAATATCCTGATGTCGCAAGGCTACGACCAGGACGACCTACTGGGCGAAATGACCAAGGTCTTCTACGTCGATCTCGACGCCTATAACGAAGTCATGGCGCGGCACTGAGGGCTGAAACAGAACCTTCCAGGCGAAAGGTTCAGCCGGCGCGGCGGAAGTCGTGCACACGGTTGCGGCCGCCGCGCTTGGCCGCATAAAGCGCCTTGTCAGCGGTGCTGAGCACCTTGTCGAAGCTCATGCCTTCGCTGTTGCCGAAGGCGAAGCCGGCGCTGACGGTGCATTTAAGCTTGCCTGCCTCGGTGTCGATTGTTCGCGCCGCAAATGCCGTCCTTATCCGCTCGGCGGTGCCCTCGACCATCTCGGGCAATGTGCGTTTCAGCACCAGCGCGAATTCCTCCCCACCCATGCGTGCGGCGACGTCGTTCGGCCGCAGATTGCCGGCGAGCTCCTGCGCGAAGACCTTGAGCACCTCATCGCCTGCGGCGTGGCCGAACTGGTCGTTGATCGCCTTGAAACCATCGAGATCGAACACAACCACCGCCACGAAGGCGCCGACCGGCGCCTTGCCGTGCAAGTCGAACAAAGCGCGGCGGTTGAGCAGTCCGGTCAGCGCATCGGTCTGCGCCTCGCGCTGGTGATGGCGGGCAAGCCGCCCCTGGTTGAGCGCCAGCGACAACGCGCCGATACCGGTCATCGAGGCGATGACGATGACAAGGCTCAGATCCTCCGCCCAGTTGCTCGGGGCGTGGCCGAGCACAAGCTTGCCATCCCAGGCCAGCGCCGCCGCGCACAGCACGAAGGATGCCGCGGTCAGCGAATAGAGCAGCGCCACACCGGTGAGCGGGGCGGGCGCTTCCTCGCGGCCTTTCCAATATTCATACGCCGTTGCGAACAGGATCAGCGCCGCGAGGGAGTTCTCCAGCATGAAGCCCAGTCCGTCATAGCCGAGCGCCATCGGCGGCAGAGCGAGCGCGAAGGAGATGCCGGCGCTGAACATAATACGCGGCAAGGGCGAGTTCGCGGTGCGGAACTGGTGGGCGGCGCCCAGCATCACCGAGAAGCCGAGCAAGAGCAGCGCTAGCGTCAGGACCCCGAGGGGCGTTTCGGGCGTTTCGATGTAGGCGTCGTAGACAAAGACCTCGGCGACAATCACCAGCACGCTGATCGCCCATGTCAGCAGGAAGCGGTCGGACCGGGCCGTCAGCCAGGTTCCGAACAGCGTCAGGCTGAGGCAGGCTGCGGAAAAGCCGACGGCCAGCAGCAGTGAGTTGTAGTCAAGCAGCATCCAATAGTCCCCGCCGCCGGGCTTTTGCAACCTGGCGTAGGTGTATTAGTGCCGCAAGGAGGTATCGATAAGGTTACGATCGCCGAGAAGATGCGAGGGATTGCCTTCGTCCCTGCCGCTCGTGTTCA
>JBFLWR010000331.1:0-9094 GCA_040755925.1 Pseudomonadota bacterium | reverse complement strand
ACACGGCCGACAAGCGGGAAGGCATTGCCGCCTTCATCGAGAAGCGCAAGCCCTCGTTCAAGGGGCGCTGACTTGGAGGGCGCGGGAGGGGTGTCCAAGGATCGGATCGAGAAGGCCGGCGTCGTCGGCGCCGGGGTGATGGGCTCGGGCATAGCCGAGGTCTTTGCAGCGGCGGGCATCGACGTGGTGATCGTCGATGAAGCGCCTGGAAAGGCCGCGGCCGCGGTCGAGCAGATCGCGCTGCGTCAGCGCGCCAGGGCGGCCGCAGGCAAGATCAGCGCGGATGCGGTCGAAGAGCTGCTGGCTCGTATCGAGCCCGTCGAAGCCCTCGACCGCCTGGCAGGCGTCGATCTGGTCGTGGAAGCCATCATCGAGCGCATGGAGCCGAAGCGCCAGCTCATCGAGGCTTTGGAGAAAATCGTTGGGCCGGAAGCAATCATCGCGACCAATACCTCATCGCTGTCAGTGACGGCGATCGCGGCCGCGGCGAAGCGACCGCAGCGGGTCGCCGGCTACCACTTCTTCAATCCCGTGCCGGTGATGAAACTGGTCGAGGTCATCCCTGGCGCCCACACGTCGCCCGAAGTGGAGCGCGTGCTGGTCGATCTCGCGACCCGGTTCGGCCACCGCCCGGTTGTCGCCGCCGACACGCCCGGTTTCATCGTCAACCACGCCGGCCGCGCCTTCGGCACCGAGGCCCTGGCGATGCTGCGCGAAGGCGTCGCCTCGATCGGCGAGATCGACGCGATCCTGCGCGATGCCGCCGGTTTCAAGATGGGTCCGTTCGAGCTGATGGACCTGACCGGGCTCGACATCTCGCACCCGGTGATGGAAAGCGTCTACACCCAATTCTACCAAGACCCGCGCTACCGCCCCTCTGTCATCGCCGCGCAGCGCGTGGCGGCGGGCCTGCTCGGCCGCAAGACGGGACGCGGCTTCTACAGCTACGACGGCAACCGACAGGTCGCGCCGCCGGAAACGGCGCAGCCCGCCGAGGCTGCAATTCCGGGGCACGTCGTCGTTCTGGCCGACAATGATGCGGGCGACATGCAAGCGCTGGTCGCTTCGACCGGCGCCAGCGTTTCCGACCTCAAGGGGCCGGCACCAGGGAAAGACGGCCTCATCCTCGTGGGGCTGGAGGGGCACGATGTCGCCGGCGCAGCGATCCGCCTCGGCCTGCCGCCTTCACTGTGCGTCGGGTTCGATCCCTATTTCGGCCTGGACCGTCATGTCACGCTGGTCGCTTCGGCCGCGACATCCGATCACGCCAAAAGCGCGGCCCTCGCGCTCGTCAGAAGCACCGGCCGCAAAGCGACGCTCGTGAACGACAGCTGCGGCGCGGTCTGCCAGCGCGTCGTTGCGATGATCGTCAATATCGGCAGCGAGATCGTCGAGCAGAAGATCGCGTCGGCGGTGGACGTGGACGCCGCCGTGCGGCTGGGGCTCGGCTACCCGCACGGGCCGCTGGAATGGGGCAACAAGCTCGGTCCTGCCCGCATTCTGCGCATCCTGGACACGATCCATGATCGCACCCGGGATCCCCGCTACCGGGCAAGCCTATGGCTGCGCCGGCGCGCGGAACTGGGACTTGCGCTGGAAGAATAAGTTGGCCGGGAGGAGTTGATTTGGCCCAAAAGCATGAGTTGAAGCCCTCGGCGCCGTGGTACCGGATCGAGGTGGACGAGGCCGACTGGTCGAACGTTCCCGCGCCGGAACTCGTTCGCCTCTACGCGCAGATGAAGCTGATCCGGCGGTTCGAGGAAAAGATCCTCGACCTCGAGAAGGCCGGCCTCATCCATGGGCCAGCGCATGCCAGCATCGGCCAGGAGGCGGCGGCCGTCGGTGCCGTTTCGATGCTGCGCGCGAAAGATCAGATCAACGGCACGCATCGCGCGCATCACCAGGTGCTGACCAAGCTGGTCAACGCGCAGACCGAGCCGGATTTCGACATCCTGAGCAACGACTTCACGCCGCGAATGGACGACGCCGTCTACCGCTTCATGGCGGAAATCATGGGGCTTTCGCCAGGCTACTGCGAAGGCCGCGGCGGCTCGATGCACATGCGCCACGCCGAGTCGGGCGTCGCCGGCACCAGCGCTATCGTCGGCGGCAACATTCCACACGCCGTCGGATATGCGCTTGCCGACAACGTGCTTGGCCGCGACGGCATCTCGGTGGCCTTCTTCGGCGATGGCGCCTCGTTGCAGGGCGCTGCCTATGAATCGATGAACATCGCGGCGGCCTACAAGCTGCCCGTCATCTTCTTCGTCGAGAACAATCTCTACGCCGTCTCCACGCATATCGACGACGTGACGGCCGAACCCCGGATCGCCTCGCGCGGTCCAATGCTCGGCTTCACCGGCATCGAGTGCGACGGCATGGATGTGGTCGCGGTCCACCGCGCGATGTCCGATGCGATCGAGACGATCCGCGCCGGGCGCGGCCCGGTCGTCATCGAAGCGAGATGCTACCGCCACTTCCACCAGAGCGGCAGCAAGACCGGAAGCGAGTTCGGCTATCGCAGCCGCGAGGAAGAGCAGGAATGGCTGAAGCGCGACCCGGTGCGCCTGGCCGAGGCGCGGCTCGCCAAACTGGGAATTCTCGATAACGCCGGCCTGGCCCTGATCGACGAGCGCCTGAGCGCGGTTGTCCAGTCGGCGGCCAACCGTCTGACTGAAACAGCGCCGGGCAGCAACCAGCTTCGCATACCGGAAAGCCTGTGGCCGTCCGCGCAGTCGGTAGACACGGGCATCCTGGCGCCGCCTTCCGAAGCCGAGGGGCTCAACTATCGCGAGATCGAGGACTTCGCGCCCGACCAGCTCGCCAAAGCCCGTTTCGTCACGGCCGCCGGCGAAGCGCTCGGCGCGGCAATGGCGGCTGACCCGACCATCATCGTGCTGGGCGAGGACGTCCACCGCCTGCGCGGCGGAGTGAGCGGCTTTACCCGATCCGCCCTCGAGCAGTTCCCCGGCCGCGTGCTCGCCATGCCGATCGCCGAGAACGGCTTCACCGGCGTTGCATTGGGCGCGGCGCTGCGCGGGCTGCGACCCATCGTCGAGATCATGTTCGGCGATTTCTGTTTCGTCGCGGCCGACCAGATCGCCAACGGCATCGCCAAGGTAAGGCATATGTTCGGCGACGGGTTTCCGGTGCCGCTCATCATGCGCGTGCGCGTATCGCCGCATACCGGTTACGGCTCGCAGCATTCGGGCGACCCGGCGGCGCTGTTCAGAATGTTCCCGGGCTGGCACGTGGTCTCGCCGACGACGGCCTTCGACTATGTCGGCCTGCTGAACACGGCGCTCAGGACCAACGACCCTGTCGCGATCATCGAGCATGTCGAGTTCTACCAACGAGAGAGCCTGGTGCCGCGCGACGAGCGCGACTACTGCATCCCGTTCGGCAAGGCCAAGGTCGTCCGACCCGGTTCGGCCTGCACGGTTCTCGCAACGTCCGTCATGGTTCCCGCCGCCATGAAGGTCGCGGAAGAAACCGGCATCGATGCCGAGATCATCGACATGCGCAGCATCGGCCAGCTCACGACCGACTGGCCGCTCGTGCTGTCATCCATCGCCAAGACAAACCGGGTCGTCATCGTCGAGCAGGTCGCGAGCGGCCTTTCGCTCGGCCGGCACTGGATCGCCGAGATCCAGGCACGCGCCTTCGACGACCTCGACCACGAAATACTCCACGTCACCGGCAGCCTTTCGGCGCCCGTCGTTTCGGCCGTTCTGAACAAGGCCGCGCTGGGTTCCACCGAGAAGCTGCGGCAGGCGATGGAGTTGATCACCGAAAGTGCGTGAACCGAAAAGTGCCAAAAGGAGCATGGTAATGAGACTGGGGAACTCGAAATACTGGAAGACGCTCGCAGCGGCGACGATGCTTGGCGGCCTCGTCGCCACGGCGATACCGGCGGCGGCCAAGACACTGGTCATCGCCCGCGACATGGACGTCAACTCGCTCGATATCCACAAGAGCTGGTGCGACACCTGCATGATCTACAATGCGGCGGTTTATGACGGCCTGCTCGCGCTGGACAAGAACAACAAATTGGTGCCGGTGATCGCCGAGAGCTGGACGGTCAACGCCGACCAGACCGTCTTCACCTTCAAGCTCAACCCGAAGGCCGTCTTTTCAGACGGCTCCAAGGTTGAGTCAAAGGACGTGAAGTGGTCGTGGGAGCGACTGAAGAACCTCAAGGGCAGCCCGTCCGATCTCGCTTCGGCGATCGCATCGGTGGAAACGCCGGATGCCGAAACCGTCGTCGTGAAGACCACCGAGCCCGATTCCGAGTTGCTGAACGTCCTGGCCGCAAGCTATTTCGGCATTATCAACAGCAAGGTCGCGCAGTCGGAAGGCAAGGCGACCGCGGCGGCTGACGCGGCGCAGTCCGACCCGGCCGAACCGTGGTTTCTGGCGCATTCCGCGGGCGCTGGTCCGTTCGTGCTCGAATCCTATCAGCCAGGCGCCGAGCTTCGTCTGAAGCGCAACGATAAATACTGGCGCGAACCGGCCAAGGTCGACGAGATCGTCATCCGCCAGGTCGGCGATGCTGTTGCCCAGGCCCAGTTGCTGCAGAGCGGACAGGCCGACGTCGCCATGAACATCGATCCGGAAACGGCCAAGACGCTAACCGGCCCGAACGTCAAAACGGAATCGGCGCCGTCCAACAACTTCGTCTACATTGCGATCAGCCCCGGCGCGGTCGCGAATCCCTTCCCGATGACGGCCGACATCCGCGAAGCCATTTCGCTCGCCGTCGATCGCAAGTCGCTTGTCGACTTCACGTTGGGCGAAGGCAATGGCCGGCTGATTTCCGTGCCTTTCCCGCTGGATTTTCCCGGCGGCTCGGGACATTCGATCCCGGAGTACAACCCGGACAAGGCCAAGGAGTTGCTGTCCAAGGCCGGCCACGCCGACGGCTTCACGCTTGAAGCGATCTATCCGAAGCTGAACGTCTACGGCGTCGACTTCACGCTCGCCATGCAGAAGATCCAGCAGGACCTGGCGGCGGTGAACATCAAGCTGGAGCTCAAGCCGGTGGAATTCCCCAACTGGCGCGAGGCGGCGAACAAGGATCACATCCCGCTCACCTTCGTCTTCTTCGCGCCCGACTTCTACGGCACGTCGCAGTATGTGAACTATTTCGGCCTGGCGCCGGATTCGACCTGGGCCAAGCGCGCGGGCGCAGCCACCGACCCGTCCTTCGTCCTCAAGGACACCAAGGAGATGCTGGCCGAGGCATTGAAGTCTTCGCCCGAACAGGCGGAGAAAATCTATTTCGATATCGGCGAGAAGATCAAAGCGCAGAACGTGATCATTCCGATGATCAGCCCGAATACCATCCTTGCTTATGGCAGCAAGGTCCATGGCGTTCGCAATTCGCCGAGCTCAAACGTTCCGCTCTACGAGATTTCGCTCGACGATTGAGGGCGCAATCCATGTATCCGCGAGGCCCTTGGATGGGCTCGCGGGTACTCTTCCAGTCAATGGTGTCCTCTAGATTGCCGCGGTGGTCGGGATGGTTGTCCTGGCCACCGCAAATTCTTTCCTGGCACAACCGCGGCAGCGAATTCCCGCTCCAATCTCATTGACAAATCAATGCCTTGATTGCACTTTTCAATAATCGATAAAAATCGACTATCGTGGAGAGACCCGTGGCATACACCGACTTTATTTTCGACGGTTACCGCAAGCGCGTTGCCGAACTCGAGGCCAGCGACAATCCGTTCGCAAAGGGGGTCGCCTATGTCGAGGGCGAGCTTTATCCCATCCACGAAGCCCGTATCCCCATCCTGGACCAGGGGTTCCTCCATTCGGACCTGACCTATGACGTGCCCTCGATCTGGGACGGGCGCTTCTTCCGGCTCGACGACCATCTCGACCGCTTCGAGCGCAGCCTGAAGCTGCTGCGGCTGCGCAGCCCGCTCGACCGCCACGGCATCCGCCAGAAGCTGGTGGAAATGGCAGCCAGGAGCGGTATCCGGGACGCCTATGTCTGCATGATCGTGACGCGCGGCCTGAAGTTCATTCGCCAGTACAGCCCTGATGAAATCGAGAACAACCTCTACCTCATGGTGCAGCCTTTCGTCTGGGTGATGGGAGAGGAACTTCAGAAGACCGGCGGCTCCGCCATCATCGCCCGCGACGTCCGCCGCGTGCCGCCAGGCGCCATCGATCCGACCGTGAAGAACCTGCAATGGGGCGATTTCGTGCGCGGCATGTTCGAGGCGCGCGATCGCGGCGCCAATTACCCGATCCTGACGGACGGGGATGGCAACCTGACCGAAGGCTCCGGCTTCAATGTCTGCGTCATCAAGGACGGCGTGCTGCGGACACCGAAGCGCGGCGTGCTGGAAGGCGTGACGCGCAAGACGGTGCTGGAAGTCGCCAAGGCGCACGGCGTCGAATGCCATGTCGAGGACGTTCCGGTGAGCGCGGCCTATGATTGCGACGAACTGCTCTTCGTCACCACGGCGGGTGGCGTCATGCCGATCACCAAGCTGGACGGCGCGCCGATCGGCAACGGAAAAGTCGGCCCGATCAGCGAGACGATCTGGAAGGCCTACTGGGAAGCCCATTACGATCCGATGCGCAGCTTCGCCATCAACTATTGAGAGATGATCCGGCGTACAGCCGGCTCGGCTTCAACCGCGGATTCGTACCGCGATATGAAAAGGCTGCGACCCACTTAAGCGTCGCAGCCTTCTTCATTTCGGGAAGGGTCGCTCAGGCGATCCGGCAAGCGGTTTCAAAGGCAAGCCGCGGCAGCCTCGCAAACAGACCGGCGGGATCGCCATAGCCAAGATTTACCAGGAAATTGCTCTTCCAGCTCGTGCCGGCGAAGAAGGCCTCATCGACGAGATGGTTCTTGAACCCGGACATCGGTCCGGCGTCGAGCCCCAGCATGCGGGCGGCGAGGATGAGATATCCGCCCTGCAGCGTGCCGTTGCGAAACGCGGTTTCATGCGCGACGTCGGGGCTCGAGGTGAACCAGGAACGCGCGTCGGTGTGCGGAAAGAGTTCCGGCAAGCGGTCGTAGAATGCCTCGTCATACGCGACGATCGCGGTCACAGGCGCCGCCATGGTCTTGGCGGAATTGCCGCTGCTCAGCGCCGGCCGGAGCTTCTCCTTGGCTTCGGGCGATTTGACGAACACGAACCGGCCCGGCGAACAATTCGCCGAGGTCGGCGCCATCTTCAGCAAATCGTAAAGATGCAGAAGCGTCTCGTCGGAAACCGGTTTGTCCGTCCACTTGTTGTGGGTGCGGGCTTCGGTGAAAATGCTGTAGTCGCTCATCGCTATCCGCGCATCCTGGGTATGAATTCTGACGCCCTGCCCCATGGCCAGGGCGCCTGATGGTTCGCACTCTATCCCCCGGAATGCAGCGATCCGCATTCCGTCGGATCGCCGCATGGCCCGCCCTCAGCGAGCGACTTTGAGCCTTGCGAGGAGAAGCGGATTCTCATTCGCGGGAATTCGCGTGCGCTCGGCCTTCAGTTCCGCGAAGGCCTGCTCGCTCGCCTTCAGCGTCTGGTCGACGTCGGCAGCCGTCATGGCCGCGTTGAGGAACATGTTGTGGTATGGGTGGAAATAGACGCCGTGCTTGAGGGCATTCGTCACCCAGGCGCAGCCGAGGCGCATATCCGGATCGTCATGGAACAGGATCTGCGGCATCTGCGAGGGACCGGTCTGGCGCAGAGAGAAGCCGAAGGCTGCGGCCTGCTCGTCGAGCCCAGCCCGCAATTTGTCACCCAGCTCCACGGTGTGTTCCAGATACTTGGTTTCGCGGATCAGGCGCAGCGTCTCGATGCCGGCCGCCATCGGGACGGCGGAGAACCAGAAGGAGCCCGTGGCGAAGATGGAACGGGCCGCCGCGTAGAACCGCTGCGAGCCCATCATCGCCGAGATCGGATGCCCGTTGGCGATCGCCTTGCCCCAGCAGCTGATGTCGGGCTCCACGCCCAGAATTGACCACGAGCAGTCCCGCGCCAGCCTGAAGCCGGCCCGGACGTCATCGACGATCAGCGGCGCATCCACGGCATCGCAAATCTTGCGGGCGGCCTTGGCGAATGCCTCGGACGGAACGAGCTGATCGGCGAAAACCTCGTGCTTGAAAGGCGTGGCGAAAATGCCGGCGACGTCGCCGTCCGCCGATCGCACCGCCGCCTCCAGGCTTTCGATATTGTTGTATTCATAGGCGATGATCTGGCGCCGCTCGTCGTCGACGATGCCGGTGCGGTTCGGCGTGCACCAGGGCTGGGAGCCATGATAGGCGCCGGTCGCCACCAGGATCTTGCGACGCTTCGAATAGGCGCGCGCGGTCGTCATCGCCATCGACGTGGCGTCGCTGCCGTTCTTGCAGAACATCGCCCAGTCGGCATGGGACACCATCGAAACCATCGCTTCGGCGAGGTCCACCATGAGGTGCGACGGTCCGGTCATGGTGTCGCCTAGCTCAGCCTGCCGACGCGCGGCGGCCTCGACATCGACATTTCCATAGCCAAATAGATTAGGCCCATAGGCGCTCAAATAGTCGATATATTCATTACCATCGACATCCCACAGCCTGGCACCACTCGCGCGGCTGAAGAACTGAGGGAAATCGGAAGGCAAAAGTGCTGTAGATTCATGACCATACATACCTCCCGGTATCACGCGGCGGGCGCGTTCCAGCAGCTCTGAATTCCGACGATTCGACCAAGTCATTGATGTGATACCCCTATTTTCGCCGCTGGCTATAGCAAGAAAAATATCTGCTATCAACGATGAATCCGATGGATTGTCCGTTCCTTTTCGGTTACAAAACTCCGAGCCGGGCAATGCGCAGGCACTAGCCGCCACCGCAGACCGGTTCGCAGTGTCGCGCGTCAGGAGACATGCCGATGGCAGAATTGATCGTTGGAGAAGCCAACCTTGCCTGAGGGACGTTCAATTCGATCAGCCGGTTAGAGACGCGGCGGCGCCAAGCGGGAAATCAAAATCCAAAGGGGAATCCATGAACATCATCAAGAATGGTCTGAACAGACGCAGTGTGTTGAAGCTTGGGGCCGGTACGGCCGCGGCTTCGTTTCTCGCCATGCCGGCGATTGGC
>JBFLWR010000330.1:0-2956 GCA_040755925.1 Pseudomonadota bacterium | reverse complement strand
AAATTCGCTTGGCCTTTGGGGGAAATGGTCGGGAAAGATTTCCGTCCTGGCCACACTTGTTGCATAATCGCCACAATGCGTTGCATACATCCGACGCAATGATCGACTCTAGACGGCGATATGGCTGCTGAGGCTCCAACACTGAACCAACCGCTTTTCAGCCGGGCTGGCATGAACGACAGCCGGCGGCTGCTTGCGCTGCCGGGCGTTGTCGCCATCGCCGGCGCGATGATCACGGCCGCGATCTCGTTCGCGATTCTGGTCGGGGCGACGCCGATCGCGCCGACCGCCGACACCACCTTGGCCCTGATCGCGGCCAACGCCGTCTTCGTCCTCTTCCTGATCGCGCTCGTGGTGCGCGAGGTGCGGCGCATCGTCATGGCCCGCCGGCACGGCAAGGCTGCCTCGCGGCTGCATGTGCGCATCGTGGCCATGTTCGCGCTGGTGGCCGCTATTCCGGCGATCATGGTGGCCATCATCGCCTCGATCACCCTCGATATCGGCCTCGACCGCTGGTTCGAGATCCGTACCAAGACCATCGTCAACTCCTCGCTTTCGATCGCGGACGCCTACGTCCAGGAAAACGCCCGGAACCTCCAGGGCACGACGCTGTCGATGGCCTACGACCTCGATTCCTCGCGCACGCTCTACGGCCTCGACCGGACCGGCTTCCTCGACCTGATGAACAAGGAAGCGGTCGGACGCGGGCTGGCCCATGCCGCGCTGATCAAGCCTGACGGCTCCTTCGTGATGAGCGCCAAGACGGACGCGGATTTTGCCATGCCCGAGCCGCCGCAGGGCGCGGTCGACACCGCCTCGGACGGCAAGCCGGTGCTGATCGAGCCTAAGACGCGCAACATCATGGGCGCGATCGTCAAGTTGCACGAGATCGACGGGCTCTACCTCTACACGATCCGCCTGGTGGATCCCGAGGTCATCAAGGCGCGCCAGATCGTCAGATCGAACACCGATGAGTACCGCAATCTCGAGGACAACCGTCGCACGTCCCAGGTGGCTTTCGCGCTGCCCTATCTGTCGCTGACGCTGATAATCATCCTGTCGGCGATCTGGACCGGCATCGCGGTCGCCGACCGGCTGGTGCGGCCTATCCGGCAGCTGATCGGCGCGGCCGACGAGGTGGCTACCGGCAATCTCGACGTCGCGGTGCCCGTCAGGCCGTCCGACGGCGACGTCGCCTCGCTCGGCGACACCTTCAACAACATGATCCTCGAGCTCAAGTCGCAGCGCAACGAGTTGCTGTCGGCCAAGGATCTGATCGACGAACGGCGGCGTTTTTCCGAGGCGGTTCTGGCCGGCGTCACCTCGGGCGTCATCGGTGTCGATCCGTACGGCATCGTCACCATCGTCAACCGCTCCGCCGAAACCATGCTGGCGATCTCCGCGAGCACCGCGCTCGGCCAGAACCTTTCGACGGTGCTGCCGCATGTCGGCCGCATCTTTGAAATCGGCCGCCAGTCAGGCAAGCCGGTCTATCGCGAGCAGGTGACCTTCTTCCGCTCCGGCATGGAGCGGACCTTCAACGTCCAGATCACCATCGAGGCCGGCGACGACGGTTCGGAAGAAAAATCCTACGTCGTCACCGTCGATGACATCACCGATCTCGTCCAGGCGCAGCGCTCGTCGGCTTGGGCCGACGTCGCGCGCCGCATCGCGCACGAGATCAAGAACCCGCTGACGCCGATCCAGCTGTCGGCCGAGCGCATCCGGCGCCGCTACGGCAAGGTCATCACCGAGGACCGCGAGGTCTTCGATCAATGCACCGACACCATCATTCGCCAGGTCGAGGATATCGGCCGCATGGTCGACGAGTTCTCGGCCTTCGCGCGCATGCCGAAGCCGGAGATGAAAGCCATTGATCTGCGCGAATCGCTGCGCGAGGCCTCGTTCCTCGTCGAGGTGAGCCGCTCCGACATCGCCTTCGAGCGGAATTTTGGCAACGAACCGCTGAAAGGCACTTTCGACAGCCGTCTCATGGCGCAGGCATTCGGGAATGTCATCAAGAACGCCGCCGAGGCCATTGACGGACTTGATGGAGCGGACCGATCCGACGGCACAATCCGGATTCAGGCCGGACGCCAAGATGGCGCCATAAGAATCGACGTTATCGACAACGGCAAGGGGCTGCCGCGCGAGAATCGCCAAAGGTTGCTCGAGCCCTATATGACGACGCGCGAGAAGGGCACCGGCCTTGGCCTCGCTATCGTCAAGAAGATCGTGGAGGACCATGGTGGCCGGCTCGAATTGCACGACGCGCCTTCGGATTTCCACGGGGGCCGGGGCGCGATGATCTCGATCATCCTGCCGCCGGCGACGGTTGTTGCTGCGCCGCCACGCAGCGAAGGCCGAAACGAACACGAACGAGAAACTGAAAAGGTCGGTAATGGCGTCTGATATTCTCATCGTCGACGACGAGGAAGACATCCGCGAGCTCGTTGCTGGTATCCTGAGCGACGAGGGCCACGAAACCCGTACGGCATTCGATGCCGACAGCGCGCTTGCGGCAATTGCCGATCGCGCGCCGCGGCTGATTTTCCTGGACATCTGGCTGCAGGGCTCGCGGCTCGACGGGCTCGCGCTGCTCGACGAGATCAAGACCATGCATCCCAACATGCCGGTGGTGATGATCTCCGGCCATGGCAACATCGAGACGGCGGTTTCGGCCATCCGGCGCGGCGCTTACGATTTCATCGAGAAGCCGTTCAAGGCCGATCGGCTGATCCTGGTAGCTGAGCGCGCGCTGGAGACCTCCAAGCTGCGACGCGAGGTCTCCGACCTCAAGCAGCGCAGCGGCGAAACCTTCGACCTGATCGGCATGTCTTCGGCCATGAGCCAGTTGCGGCAGACGATCGAGCGCGTCGCGCCGACCAACAGCCGCGTCATGATCGTCGGCCCGTCCGGATCCGGCAAGGAACTGACAGCGCGCGCCATCCACACG
>JBFLWR010000033.1:0-24239 GCA_040755925.1 Pseudomonadota bacterium | reverse complement strand
TGGCGGACGGGCCGCCGAGATTGACCAGCACCTTGGGGTTGACCAGTTCGATCTGCCTTTCGATGAACGGGCGGCAGATTTCGGTTTCGTGCGGGGTCGGCGTGCGGTTGCCGGGCGGCCGCCACGGGATGACGTTGGCGATGTAGGCCGAGGTCCGGTCGAGGCCGATCGCCGCCAGCATGCGGTCGAGCAACCGGCCGGAGCGGCCGACAAAGGGCAGGCCTTCCAGGTCCTCGTCGCGGCCCGGCGCCTCGCCCACCAGCATGAGGTCGGCATTCGGGTTGCCGTCGGCGAAGACGAGGTTCTTGGCGGTGAATTTGAGATTGCAGCCGTCGAAGGCAGCCATGTGCTGCCGGAGCTCTTCGAGCGTCGCGGCGCTCGCCGCCAACTGTCGCGCGAGCAGGGCCTGCGCCTCATCGGGAACCGAGGCAGTCATTGGCCGGGTCGGAGCATCCGGTATCCTGCTCACATCCAAACCGGGTGATGCCGGCAGCGGCTCCGCGGTCCCGCCTGCGTAGGGCTCTGGCACAACTGCCGGACGCGCCTCTGGCCTGGCCTCTCGTGCCGGCGTCGGCGCCCGCTCGATCGGCTTCGGTCGCGCCTCCGCGAACCGGTTGATGGGCGAGTCTTCCAACGCTTCGTCGACGCCCGCGCTGGCATAGAAGGCGAGCAGTTCGGCGATATCGACAGGAGTATGGGAGGAGGCGGCAGTCATGCAGCCACCATCGTCCGCGCGGCTTCAATTTGCAAGTTTGGACACCGTATCAACTGGTCGGGATGCGCGGCTCCTGCACCAGCCAGAACTGCCATTTCGGCGTGAAGTCGGTGATGCGGAAGGTGAAGCTGGCGGTCTTTAGCGTATCGACCTTGCCTTTCATGAATGACAGGCGGTCGTAGGGCGCCATTTCGCGGTGGTACTCGGCGAAGTCGCTGGACCAGATGTAGTCCGGCGCCTTGTTGGCCTGGTCGAAGGACAAGCCGTCGTCATCGGTGCTCGGCTGGCCAAGGATTGACTGCAGCTCGAACTGGAACTCGATCCAGCCTTGGCCGCCATTGTTGAGCGCGTCGATGCGTATGTACATCATGCCGGTGGCGAAATCGCCCGGAACGCCGAATGGCTGCATCGGCTTGACGGCGCGGATGGTCAGCGTTACCGGCGTCGCCGAATTGAGCTCCTCGGTGACGACGATAGGGTCGTCCTTGGTGCCGATGCCGGAAGCGCCTGTGATGCGGAAGCCGCCGAGCTCGTCGGAAAAAGCGTAAGCCCCGGCGATCCACACCTTGTGCGGGTCGGCACGGGCATCCGCCGAGATCAGCGAAAGGAACAAAAGAACCGCACCGCGGAAATGCCCGCGTGTGAAGAAAAGGCGCTGCACTGAAAAGCCGGGTAGCCTGAGAGTGCGCATGGACAATTATTGCCGATAAGCAAGCCGTCGAACAATTGAAAAACGCGCTAACCGAAGACTTGCCCGAGCGAAACGCGGATCATCCGGTCGGAACGCGCGGATCTTGCACCAGGTAAAACGTCCAACGCGGCGTGTAGTCCGTCATCAGGAAATCGAAGGTCGCTGTCTTCAGCGGGTCGACCTTGCCGTTCTTGAACAGCAGCCGGTCATAAGGTTCGAACTCGCGGTCGAAATCGGAAAAACTGCTTGAGCGGATGTTGTCGGGCGTCTTGTTGCGCTGGTCGAAGGACAGCCCGTCGCCGAACACGCTCGGCTGGTCGAGGATCTCCTGCAGCTCGAACTGGAACTCCACCCAGGGCAGGGCGCTGTTGTTCAGCACGTCGATGCGCATGTACATGATGCCGTTGGCGAATTCGCCGGCCTTGCCGAAGGCCTCGATCGGCCTGGTGGTGCGGATGGTCAGGGTCATCGGCGTCGCCGAATTCAGCTCCTCGGTGACGATGAGCGGGTCTTCCCTGGTGCCGATTCCGGAAACGCCGGTGATGCGGAAGCCGCCGAGCTCGTCGGAGAAGGAATAGGCGCCGGTCGCCCAAACCTTCTGCGGATCGGCCCCTGCCGGCGCCATGGACAAGAGGAGTGGAAGAACCGCGCCACGGAGCAAGCCGGGCGTGAAGAGAAAGCGCTTCAATGAAAAGCCGGATGGCTCGAGAGTGCGCATGGGGTCAAGTATTGCCGATAAGCAAGCCGTCGAACAATTAAAAACGCGCGCGGGCCGGTTGCGTCTCCCATCGATTTGCCGTGGCGGATGCTTTCCCCGGCTGTGTCGGGCACGCTTTTCGCCCATGAAACCCGCGACTTTTTGTCGAAATCCGCGTTGTCACGTCAGCGCCGGTTTCGCGTCGCTAATTGTTGCGCTATGCAGCGCGTGAGCCAGCAGAATACGAGAAATGGCAAGCCAGTGAGGGGTCGATGAGCGAAGTCGAACGCGAGAGCATGGAATTCGATGTGGTGATCGTCGGCGCCGGCCCCGCCGGGCTTGCCGCCGCGATACGCCTGAAGCAGCTCAATCCCGACCTCTCCGTGGTCGTCCTGGAGAAGGGCGGCGAGGTCGGCGCCCATATCCTTTCGGGCGCCGTCGTCGATCCGATCGGCATCGACCGCCTGCTGCCGGGCTGGCGCGAGGAGGATGGCCATCCCTTCAAGACGCCGGTGACGGCGGATCACTTCCTGGTGCTTGGCCCCGCCGGCTCGTTCCGGCTGCCCAACATGCTGATGCCGCCGCTGATGAACAATCACGGCAACTACATCGTCTCGCTCGGCAATGTCTGCCGCTGGCTGGCGACCAAGGCCGAGGCGCTCGGCGTCGAGATCTATCCGGGCTTTGCCGCCGCCAGCCTCGTCTACAACGATGCCGGCGCCGTCACCGGCGTCATCACCGGCGACATGGGTGTCGAGAAGGACGGAACGCACGGGCCCGCCTACGCGCCCGGCATGGCGCTGATGGGCAAGTATGTGCTGATCGGCGAGGGCGCGCGCGGCTCTCTGGCCAAGCAGCTGATCGCCAAATACCAGCTCGCCGAAGGCCGCGAGCCGGCCAAGTTCGGCATCGGCCTGAAGGAGCTGTGGCAGGTCAAGCCGGAGAACCACAAACCTGGGCTGGTCCAGCACTCCTTCGGCTGGCCGCTGGACCTGAAGACCGGTGGCGGCTCCTTCCTCTACCATCTGGAAGACAATCAGGTGGCGGTCGGCTTCGTCGTCCATCTCAACTACAAGAACCCGTACCTCTCGCCCTTCGAGGAATTCCAGCGCTTCAAGACACATCCGGCCATCGCCGGCACCTTCGAGGGCGCCAAGCGTATCGGCTATGGCGCGCGCGCCATCACCGAGGGCGGCTGGCAGTCGGTGCCGAAGCTCTCCTTCCCGGGCGGCGTGCTGATGGGCTGCTCGGCGGGCTTCGTCAACGTGCCGCGCATCAAGGGCTCGCACAATGCGGTGCTCTCCGGCATGCTGGGGGCCGAGCATGCGGCCGAGGCGATTGCCGCCGGACGCGCCAATGACGAGCTCGCTTCCTATGAAGAAGCCTGGCGCGGCAGCGACATCGGCAAGGACCTGAAGAAGGTTCGCAACGTCAAGCCGCTCTGGTCGCGCTTCGGCACCATCGTCGGCGTCGGCATTGGCGGTCTCGACATGTGGCTGAACACGCTGTTCGGCTTCTCGCCTTTCGGCACGCTGAAGCACGGCAAGGCCGATTACGCGGCGCTGGAGCCGGCTTCGAAGCATCAGAAGATCGCCTATCCGAAGCCGGACGGCGTATTGACCTTCGACCGGCTCTCCTCGGTGTTCCTGTCCAACACCAACCACGAGGAAAACGAGCCGGTGCACCTGATCGTCGGCGACATGGCGCTGCAGCAGCGCTCCGAGCACGATGTCTTCGCCGGGCCTTCGACGCGCTACTGCCCGGCCGGCGTCTATGAGTGGGTGGACAAGGATGGCAACGCCGCCTCCGACCCCGCTGCCAAGGATGTGCGCTTCGTCATCAACGCGCAGAACTGCGTCCACTGCAAGACCTGCGACATCAAGGACCCGAACCAGAATATCAACTGGGTTCCGCCGCAGGGCGGTGAAGGACCGGTCTACCAGGGCATGTGAGGGGCGTCCAAGCGCGGGTGTCCCGCCTGACGGCGAAGCCCGTTGATGCCTTGCGCCGAGTGTGGTCTGCTTGGCTTCCGACCAAGGAGGCCGACATGCGCCTGATGAGCTTGACGACGCTTGCCGTGGCCGGCTTGCTGTCCTGCGTATCGATCGCCTTCGCCGGAACGACTGTCACCGTCCATGTGCGCACCTACGACGTTGCCGGGAAGACGGGCGCGGAACTGATCGAGTCGATGGACGGGGTGGGGCCGAAGCACGGCTTCACCACGCGCGCCATCGCCGAAACGGGCTACACCGTGCATTGGGATCTCGATGTGGCGAGCGCCGATGGCGTCTGCCGGCTGCGTGGCGCGCAAGGCAAGATCGACCTGACCTATACCTTCCCGAACCGTACTTCTCCGGCAGGTCCAGCGCTAAGCCGGCGGTGGGATCGTTTCATGGCCGGTGTACGGCAGCACGAGCACACCCATGGCCGCATCGCGATGCGCATGATGCGGGCGACGCAGACCGCGCTCGCCGGCCTGCAGCAGCCGGGCACTTGGTTCTGCTTGGGCCTTCATCGTGAAGCCAAGCGCCGCATCGACGCGATCTATGCCGAGTACGAGGCGAAGCAGAACGCCTTCGACGTGCGCGAGCATCGCCCAGGCGGCCATGTCGAGCATCTGGTAGATGCGCTGACCGGAAAGAACTGAGAGGCATTCAGCCGCGGGACCCGGAAGCCGGGCCGCTTGAAGCCAGCCCCGACGCATGCCCATCCTCCGGATCCTTGTCGTCGGGCCGTAGCGTGAACTCCACCAGAACCGGCAGATGATCCGATCCGGTGTCCTCGAGCCGTGTCGATGACAGGATCGTCACGCCGCCCTTGCTGAACACCTGGTCGATCGGCAGACCGGCAAAGCGCCGCAGGAAATCCGGCAGCTTTCTGTGCAGCCATGTCGGACCGGCCGAGGGCATGACGGTCAAGCCGCCGAGCGAGGCGACGCGCCGCACCGCGGCGCTCCATGGGACCGCGTTGCAGTCGCCGGCCACGATCGCCGTCTCGCCGAGCGTGGAAAGCGGCTCCGCCAGTTCGCCGATCTGCCAGTACTGCTCGCGCGGCCAGGGCCAGCTGAGATGGATCGCGGCGACATCGACACCGGTGCCGCCGAAATCGACCGTTGCGGTCGCCATCGCGCCACGTGGATCGCATTGCGGATCGGTGCCCGCCGCGAACGGCCGGCGCGAGAGCAGCGCCACACCGAACACGCCGTTCGGATAGGGGCACAGAATCCGGTAGGGATAGGCGCTTTTGATGTAGCCCAGCTCGGTCGTCCACATCGCGGACACCTCATCGAGGGTGATCACGTCGGGATTGGTGCGGCCGATCAGCGACAGCACCTTCTTGGGCGTCGGATTGTCGAAGCGCAGGTTCATCTGCAGCAGGCTGTAGACGATCCGGTCGGCCGGCCTTGCGACCGCCGGCTGCGGCCACAGCCTGGGCAGCGCCTGCGCCGTTGTGACGAAGCTGGCGATGGCGAACAGCAGCGCGGCGACGGCCTGCAGCCGGTAGGAAGTGGCGAGCAGCGGCAGCGCCAGCAGTGCCGTGAGCACGCTGAGATGCATGCGGAAATGCGAGAAGGAATCGAAGGCCGGATGCAGCACGCCGAAGAACCCGGCCAGAAGCGCTGCCGAGCATGCCATCGTCGCCAGGAATGCCAGCCCAGCCGTCATGTTCGAGCGCGCGCCGCCTGTTGTCATCCCGGTCGTGGTCTGCCGAATGCCGCCGGCAGTCCCTTCCTGCTTATCGGCCAACTCGCGGCCCGGGCAAGACGACGAATTGCCTCGCTGGTGCTCGCGGCTGCCGCCAGGTCACTGGAAAGCCGTTTCGGAAAAGCTCCTGAGCTTGCGCGAGTGCAGCCGCTCCATCGGCATTTCAGCCAGCTTCTCCATCGCCCTGATGCCGATGGTGAGATGCTGTGCCACCTGTCGCTTGTAGAATTCCGTCGCCATGCCCGGCAGCTTCAACTCTCCATGCAGCGGCTTGTCGGAGACGCACAGCAGCGTGCCGTAGGGAACGCGGAAGCGGAAGCCGTTGGCGGCGATGGTGGCCGATTCCATGTCCAGCGCGATGGCGCGTGACTGCGACAGGCGCTGCACCGGGCCGCGCTGGTCGCGCAGCTCCCAGTTGCGGTTGTCGATGGTGGCGACGGTGCCGGTGCGCATGATGCGCTTCAAGTCATAGCCGGAAAGCCCGGTCACCTCGGCCACCGCTTCCTGCAGCGCCACCTGGATCTCCGCCAGCGGCGGGATCGGCACCCAGACCGGCAGGTCGTCGTCGAGCACGTGGTCCTCGCGCACATAGGCGTGCGCCAGCACATAGTCGCCCAGCGCCTGCGTGTTGCGCAGGCCGGCGCAGTGGCCGAGCATCACCCAGGCATGTGGCCTGAGCACCGCGATGTGGTCGGTGATCGTCTTGGCATTGGAGGGGCCGACGCCGATATTGACCATGGTGATGCCGCCATGGCCGGGCTTCTTCAAATGATAGGCGGGCATCTGCGGCAGCCGTTGCGGCGGCGAGCCTTCGCTCGGCATGGCCGCGCCGGCACGGGTCACGACGTTGCCCGGCTCGACGAACTCGGTGTAACCGCCCCCGCCATTCTCCATCAGGTCGCGGGCGCGCGCCACGAACTCGTCGATATAGAACTGGTAGTTGGTGAACAGCACGAAGTTCTGGAAATGCTGCGGACTGGTCGCCGTGTAGTGCGTCATGCGGTGCAGCGAGTAGTCGATGCGCTGCGCCGTGAACGGCGCCAGCGGCCGCGGCTCGCCGAAGGCCACCTCGAAGGTGCCGTTGGCGATCTGGTCGTCGGTGCCGTCGAGGTCCGGCACGTCGAACAGGTCGCGGATCGGCCGCTTGATGCGCTCGGCCGCCGCGCCGTCGACATAGGCGCCTTCCAGGAAGGCGAAATGCAGCGGGATCGGCGTGGTCGATTCCGAGACCGTAACCTGCACCCCGTGGTTGCGCATGATCAGCTTCAGCTGCTCGATCAGGTAATTCTCGAACAGGGTCGGCTGGGTGATCGTGGTGGAGAAATTGCCCGGCGTCGGCATGTGGCCATAGGCCTGCCGGGAGTCGACCTGGCTGAACGAGGTCGTGGTAACGCCGATCTGCGGGTAGAAGGCCCGGTAGCGCCTGGTATCGTCACCGCCCGCGGCGAGCGCCGCGAAGGAATCGCGCAGGAATTTGGTGTTGCGATCGTAGAGCGCCTGCAGCGCCGCGACCGCCTTTTGCGGGTCGTCGAAACTTTGCCTGCCGAATGGCTCCGGCATGACGACCGATTCTATGGCTTGAGGGTAGATTCGCTTTTCCATGGCCCAATATAGGGATTTGGAGCAGCGCTTGGGAGGGGGAGGCGGGCGCGAAGCTGGCCCTGCGACGCTTTTTCTTTGACCGCCCTATGCGCGCTGCAGGCTGATCAGCAGCACGAAACCGACGCCGGCCTTCTTCGGCGCGGGCGCCTCGATCGTGGAGCCTGCCTCCGCGCGCATCATCGGCACCGCCAGCACCGGAGCGGCAAGCAGCGTCAGGATGAGCGCCGCCCTCGGCAGGAGCCGAAGGGTCTTGAGGGCGCTTGTGGCGGTGCGGTGCATGGCTTTCGTTCCCCCGGTTCGAGGATTGGCTGTTTCAGCGGCTGGAATGGTTCACGCAGCCGAACTGGCAGGAGCCGGCGCTGTCCCACGAGCGCGCCGGATGGCTGGCCTCGGCCACCAGGATGGCGAAGAACATCCCGAACAGGCTCATCAGCAGGCAGACGATGGTGAAGCGACGAGCAAGCATTTGATCCCTCTCCTTGGATGGCGGGAAGAATGCCCGAACGCCTCTGAACCGGTCCTGAGACCGGCATTCATCTGCCGTTCAAAATGATTGACGCTGGGTTTGAACTGGATCGCGGTCCTGAAAGTACCTCGGCCCTCACGTGCCGGACCGGCGCTCCAAAGAGAAACGGGGCCGCTCAGGCCCCGTTTTCATCATATCTTTGTACGGCGATCAGAGCTTGTGCCAGGTCTGGCTTTTGCAGATCAGGCCGCCGAGCACGCAGCCGCTCATCTTGAGCGAGGTGCCCGACAGCGTCGCCTTGCCGGAATAGGTCTTGTCGTTTGCCGGGTCGGTGATGCTGCCGGCATATTTATTGTCGCCGGTGGCCTTCAGGGAACCGATGGTCTTGCCGGCGTACTTGCCGGTCTTCAACGTGATGGAGAATGTGCCGCTGCCGCCGATGGTCGCGGTATCGCCGGCCTGGGTCTTCCAATTGCCTTCGATCGGGTCCGCCAGCGCGGCGCTTGCCATGATCAGGGTGGCCGCAAGGGCCAGGCTCACTTTTCGAAACATCATTGTCCTCCCAATTGGGTTCCGGCGGGGCTCCGTTTCCGCCTCTCAGCCCCTTACGCAAACGTAAGCTAATCCAGCCGCCACGAAAACAAAAGCGGTGCCGCCACGGAAGGTTGCAAGGATTTTGACGCCACGCGCCACCGGAAAATGAACGGATGGGGAAGAGTGCTTCGGTTTCCGTGGTTAGCGAAGTCTTGAAGTCGGCAGCCGGAATTTTCGTCGAATTTTCTTCAAATCGGCTGAATTGCTGGGTTCCTATGCTTAACGAATTTTCGCATTTACCTATTGTTTTAGCTTTGTTTTCTTCAAATTAAGCAAGCCATTTAACGACGGATTCAAGGCCAGGCCTCATCCTCGAAAGCATCGAAAGAGCAGCCCGCCCCGAGGGAAATCAAGGGACAGAAGGAGGCAGCTCTCGGGAGCCAGACAGGGGATTGAAATGGCACGTTTTGAAATGCTCGAAGCCGGCTTTGGCGCCATGGGGGCAACTGCCCAGGCCGACATTCTTTTCGAACTGGGCATGATGTATGCGACCGGCCGCGACTGCGAGACCGACGTCGTCGCCGCCCACAAATGGTTCAACATCGCCGCCATCAAGGGCTCGGTCCGCGCCGCGGAACTGCGCTCCGAATTGTCGGCGACGATGTCGAAGGCCGACATCGCCAAGGCGCTGCGCGAAGCGCGCGAATGGATGACGATGCACTGATCCTGCGGGACCGGGGTTGAAAAGTCTTCAGGGGACAAGGCCGCGAAAAGACGGCCGGTTAACAAGACCAAGAACGCGGCGGGTCAATGAACCGAAGCCGCGCCGAATGACAGGGAAGCGAGCGGGTTCGGGCGCGGGGCGCCGGGGAAGCTCGATGGCAAAAAGCCGCGACCGGCCGGTACAAGGCCGGCGCGGCTTTTGCGTTCTACAACCCAGGCGGGCGCGGATTCCGTGCTGGTGTGGCCCAAGCAATCCTCGTCAAAATGAACCAAAACCGGGCATATTGTCCTCTCGACAGCTCCGGCGAAGGGTGAAATTGTCCCGGCTCTCTGGAACAAGCGTGGCCGGGCGGCCGCGCGCAAGTGGAGGAGTCCTTATAGTCATGAAAAAATTGGGTATTTTGAGCGCGGCCGCATTTGGCCTGATGATGAGCGCACCGGTTGCCTTCGCCGATGACATCACCATTGCGGTGGTCGGCCCGATGACCGGCCAGCTCGCCACCATCGGCGACCAGTTCAAGCAGGGCGCGCAGGCCGCGGCCGATGCCATCAACGCCGCTGGCGGCATCAATGGCGCCAAGATCAAGCTCGACATCGAGGACGACCAGTGCGACCCGAAGCAGGCTGTCTCGGTCGCCAACCGCATCGTCGCCAATGGCGTCAAGTTCGTCGACGGCCATGCCTGCTCGGGCTCGAGCATTCCGGCTTCCGCCGTCTATGCCGAGGCCCCCACTCTGATGATGAGCCCGGCCTCGTCGAACCCGGTGCTGACCGACGCCGCCGCCAAGTCCGGCTGGCCGACGATCATGCGTCTCTACACGCGTGATGACGCGCAGGGCGCCTTCATCGGCCCGTGGATCGCCAAGAAGTACGCCGGCAAGAACATCGTCATCCTGCACGACAAGAGCGCCTATGGTCAGGGCGTTGCCGATGCGGTGAAGGCGACGATGAATGCCGGAGGCCTCAAGGAGGTCGACTATGAAGGCATCAATGCCGGCGAGAAGGACTATTCGGCTCTCGTCACCAAGCTGAAGCAACTCAAGGCCGACGCCGTGTATTTCGGCGGCTATCACCCGGAAGCCGGCCTCATCCTGCGCCAGGCGGCCGAGCAGAACGTCAAGTTCCAGCTGATCATGCCGGACTCGATCGCCTCGCCGGAATTCTGGCAGGTCGCCGGCCCGGCCGGCGAAGGCACGATGTTCGTCTTCCCGTCCGACCCGCAGGCGAAGCCGGAAGCGAAGGACGCGGTGGCGAAGATCAAGGCCGGCGGCTTCGTGCCGGAAGGCTTTACGCTGTTCTCCTATGCCGTCATCCAGGCCATCGCCGAGGGCGTCAAGCGCGCCGGCACCGACGATCCGGGCAAGGTCGCCGAGGCTCTGAAGGATGGCAAGCCAATCAGCACCGTCGTCGGCGACGTCATCTTCGACGAGAAGGGCGACCTGAAGAACGCCAGCTACGACATCAACCAGTGGCATGACGGCAAATACGCGCCGATCAAGCCGTAATCGGTTCGTTTGGATTTTTTGGAATGGCCGGGCTCGTCCCGGCCATTTTCATTTTGGCCGGCCCCATGGCTACACTCGCGGTCAAGTCGGAAGGATTCGAAAATGGCGAGCGATGGTCGCACCAGGATAATTCCCAGGCGAACGCCGGAATCGGCGGCCATGACGGCAAACGTCAAACGAGCGATGGCGATCACCGCCAGGCTCAACCTTCTGACATATGACGATGCCGCCGAAGTGCGCGCCCTGTTCAGCGAGCTGATCGGCAAGGAGGTGGACGCCAGCTTCCTCCTGATACCGCCATTTTACGCCACCGGTGGCTCGGACACCCGTGTCGGGCGCAACGTCTTCGTCAACCAGAACTGTACCTTCTACGACCTCGGCGGACTCGATATCGCCGACGACGTGATGATAGGACCGAATGTCAGCCTCATCACCTCGGGCCATCCCATTGCCCCTTCCGAGCGTCGCGCCTTCGTCACGGCAAGACCCATCGTGATCGAGAGGAACGTCTGGATCGCTGCCGGTGTCACCGTCATCGGCGGCGTGACGGTGGGGGAGAACTCGGTCGTCGCCGCAGGCTCGGTGGTCACAAGAGACGTCCCGCCAAACACCCTTGTCGGCGGAAATCCTGCGCGGGTCATTCGTTCGATCGCCGATTGAGCAAGCGGCTGCTTACGCCTGGCCGTCCTCCGCGAAGCGCACCAGCACGGTGCCGTCGCTGACCTGCGCGCCTTCCGCCGCGATCTCGGCGATCACGCCGTCATGCGGGGCGGCGATGGTATGCTCCATCTTCATGGCCTCGAGGATCAACAGCGGCTGGCCCTTGCTGACGCTGTCACCCGCCGCCGCACGCACCAGCTTCACCAATCCCGGCATTGGCGCGCGCAGGCTCCCCGAGGCTGCTCCGGCTTCGTCCGCCTTGGCGAGCGGATCGGGCACCGCGAAGGTGTGACCGACCGCGCCCTCGAACACGGTGACGTGGCCTGGCCAGCGGGCGGTGCGGGGCAGGATCCTGAGGTCGTGGGAATTGATCGCGTCATGCGGCGCTTCCAGCGCCACCTGGAAGCGCCCGTCCGGTCGCGCCGAGACCCTCGCCAGGATGTCTTCCTCGCCATAGCGCAGCCGGGTGCGGCGCGAGAGCGTGTGAAAATGCGCGTAGCCGGCAAGAGTCGACCATGGATCCGTGGGGGCGCCCGGCGCGCCCGCGTCGGTCGCCGCCAATGCCGCCGCCGTGATCGTCTCGTCGCTCGGAGGCGGAACGATCGTGAGCTCCTCCTGGTGCCGGCCGATCAGGCCGGTATCGACATCGCCTGCCGCGAAATCGGCGTCGGCCGCGAGCGCCGCGAGAAAGGCGGTGTTTACGGTCGAGCCGGCCACTTCGGTCCCGGAAAGGGCTTCGCGCAGCGCCGCGAGCGCCGCTGTCCTGTCCTTGGCATGCACCACGAGCTTGGCGATCATCGGGTCGTAGAAGGGCGAGATTGCGTCGCCGGCGCGCACGCCGGTTTCCACGCGCATGGCGGCGTTTTCGGGGGCTGCCTCAGGGAATTTGAGGTGATGCAGCGTGCCTGTCGCCGGCAGGAAGCCCTTGGCCGCGTCCTCGGCGTAGATGCGCGCCTCGAAGGCATGCCCCGACAGCGCGATGTCCGCCTGCGTCTTCGGCAGTTTCTCTCCGGACGCGACGCGCAACTGCCACTCGACAAGGTCGATGCCGGTGACCATCTCGGTGACGGGATGCTCGACCTGGAGCCTGGTGTTCATTTCCATGAACCAGAAGCGGTCGGCCTTGAGGCCCTGCGAGGCATCGACGATGAACTCGATGGTGCCTGCGCCTGAGTAGTTGATCGCCTGGGCGGCCTTGACCGCCGCTTCGGTCATTGCCTTGCGCAGCGCCGGCGTCATGCCCGGGGCAGGCGCTTCCTCGATAACCTTCTGATGGCGGCGTTGCGCCGAGCAGTCGCGTTCGTAGAGATGCACGGCATTGCCGAAATTGTCGCCAAACACCTGCACTTCGATATGGCGCGGCTTGTCGACATATTTTTCGACAAGCACGCGGTCGTCGCCGAAGGCGGCCTTGGCCTCGCGTCGCGCCGAGGACAGCGCCTCGGAAAAATCGTCCGGATGGTCGACGCGGCGCATGCCCTTGCCGCCGCCGCCGGCGCGCGCCTTGATCAGCACGGGGTAGCCGATCTCGCGCGCCTTGGAGGCGAGCAGCACGATCTCCTGCGCTTCGCCGTGGTAGCCCGGCACCACTGGAACGCCGGCTTTCTCCATCAGCCGCTTGGCTGCGTCCTTCAGCCCCATGGCGCGGATCGAAGCCGCGGATGGGCCGATGAACAAGAGCCCCGCCGCCGTCACCTGATCGACGAAGTCCGGGTTTTCCGACAGGAAGCCGTAGCCGGGATGGATTGCCTCCGCGCCCGTTGCGAGTGCCGCCGCAACGATCTTGTCGCCGCGCAGGTAGCTTTCGCCGACAGGCGAGGGGCCGATATGCACCGCCTCGTCGGCCATCCCCACATGCAGCGCGCGGGCGTCCGCATCCGAGTAGACGGCCACGGTGCGCACGCCGAGCTTGCGAGCGGTACGGATGACGCGGCAGGCAATCTCGCCGCGATTGGCGATCAGGATCTTGCCGAACATGGAGCCTCCCGGTTTTGTCTTGGGCGGCGCCGGTCCTGCAGGCGTCTGCCTATTTCGACGCCGCGATTGCGCAGCCGCCACTCGCCGTGTTCAGGCGCCACTTCTTCAGGCCGCCTTGGCAGTTGCGCATTGCGATATCCTCCGCGGCCTTCTGGGACGGCGCATTGAGCCCCTTGCCGCAGACGACATAAAGGTCCCTCACGCGCGTGTAGAACGTCGTTGCATAGGCCGAGTGACCGCCCGCCGCGACATACGCATTGTAGGCAATTCTGCATTGATCCTTGCGATTCATCGCCAGGGGCGGCGGAAAGCGCTTGTCTCCCTCGCTTCCCGCCAGCGAGCCGGCCATGCCGATTCCCGGCGCCGCCAAAACCAGTGCCGCCGCCATCATCGAGGCAACCGCTGACTTCATGCTTGCGAATTTCATTCAATTCCTCTTGGCAAAGCCAAAGCTGCCGCTTGCTTGTTACTTCGAAGCCGCGATCGCGCAGCCGCCGCTTGCAGTCCTGACTTTCAACCTCTTCAGTTCGGTCATGCAGCTTTGCATCGCCACGTCTTCCGCTGCCTTCTGAGAAGGCGCGTTCAGTTTCGAACCGCAAATGATGTAGAGGTCGACGACACGCGAATAGAACGTCGTTGCATATGCCGAGTGGCCGCTTGCCGCGACATAGGAATTGTAAGCCTTGGTACAGGGCTTTTTGGGATCGAGCGACAGAGCCGGCGGAAAGCGCTTGTCGCCGACGCTGCCTGCCAGTGAGCCCGCCGACGCGATGGTGAAACTTGACAGCGCGAGCACACCGGCCAGCACCGATGCAATAATGCGTTTGACGATGATGGATTTCATTCAGCCCCTCCCAGGCAAAAAGTCTCGACCGGTCGCTTACTTGGACGCGGCGATGCTGCAGTCGCCGGCGACGGTGACCTTGTATTTGCTCTTGCTGGCCCGGCAGGATTTCAACGCCAGATCCTCGGCCGCCTTCTGAGACGGCGCGTTCAATCTCGCCCCGCAAATGAAATACTCGATTGCCGGCACAATCGGCGTTGCGGCGAAGGCCGAATGGCCCGAAGCCGCCAGATATGCCGTGTAGGCTTTGCCGCATCCGCCAATGGCTCCGGTCGGAATGGTGACCGCGTAGCGCACGTCGCCTTCCTTGCCGGCGAGCGATCCGGCCGCTTGCGCGCCCGACCCCGCAAACATTAGAAAAGCCGCAAGTATAGAAGCCGCTGACTTGCGGCGGTATTTCAGGATCATTTCTGCAAAACCCCAACTGCCCTATGCAGGAAGAGCAATAACGCACGTTATCCGCAAAGGCTAGTTCGCGGCGAGCAATTCGAGCATCGCTGTGAAGGAAAATGTTTTGGTCCATAAAGTTCAGAGCTCCCCGAGGCCAGCAATGGCCAGCCTGTATAGTTCGGCGGCCCGGTCGTCGAAGCAGCAGAAAGTAACAATCTCGGGCAGCATGTTTTGTTGCAGGAAGCCGTTTACGATGCCGGCGGCTATATCGGTCGCCTCATCCTTCGGGAAACGATAGATGCCGGTCGAGATTGCCGGGAAAGCAATCGTGCGACAGTCATGGGCGCTGGCGATCTCGAGCGAGCGCCGGTAGCAGGAGGCAAGCAGCCCGGCCTCGCCCTCGCCGCCGCCTTGCCAGACCGGCCCGACGGTGTGGATGATATAACGCGCCGGCAGCCGGTAGCCCTTGGTCAGCTTGGCGTCTCCGGTCTTGCAGCCGTGGAGCATACGGCATTCGAATTCGAGTTCCGGTCCGGCGGCGCGGTGAATGGCGCCGTCGACGCTTCCGCCGCCGAGCAGCGAGGAATTGGCGGCATTGACGATGGCGTCGACGGCGAGCTTCGTGATGTCGCCGGTGTGAATGCGGATCCTGTCGCCGGGAGCGCCCATCGTCACATCCTGAACACGCCGAACTTCGTCTCCTCGATACCGGCGTTGAGCGCGGCCGAGAGGCTGAGCGCCAGCACGTCGCGCGTCCTGGCCGGGTCGATGATGCCGTCGTCCCAGAGCCGCGCCGAGGAATAGAGCGGGTGGCCCTCATGCTCGTATTTCATCAGGATCGGCTTGCGGAACTTCGCCTCCTCGTCGGCGCTCCATTGCCCGCCCTTGCGCTCGATGCCCTCGCGCCTGACCATGGCGAGCACGGTCGCCGCCTGCTCGCCGCCCATCACCGAGATGCGCGCGTTCGGCCACATCCACAGGAAGCGGGGCGAATAGGCGCGGCCGCACATGCCGTAATTGCCGGCGCCGAAGGAGCCCCCGATGATGACGGTGAGCTTCGGCACCTTCGCGTTGGCCACCGCCATCACCAGCTTGGCGCCGTCCTTCGCGATGCCGCCGGCCTCGTATTTTCGCCCGACCATGAAGCCGGTGATGTTCTGCAGGAAGACCAGCGGAATGCCGCGCTGGCAGCAGAGCTCGATGAAGTGCGCGCCCTTCAGCGCGCTTTCGGAAAACAGCACGCCATTGTTGCCGAGGATGCCCACCGGCATGCCGTGAAGATGGGCGAAGCCGGTGATCAGGGTGGTGCCGTAGTTCTGCTTGAACTCGTCGAATTCCGAGCCATCGACCAAGCGCGCGATCACCTCGCGCACGTCATAGGGCTGGCGCAGGTCCGTCGGCACGATACCGTAGAGCTCTCGCGGATCGTAGAGCGGTTGAATCGGCTTCTGCAGATTGAGGCCTACGGCCTTGTTCCGATTGAGGTTCCGGATGATGCGCCGGCAAATGGCAAGCGCATGCTCGTCGTCCATGGCGTAGTGGTCGGCCACGCCCGAAAGCCTGGTGTGGACGTCGGCGCCGCCGAGTTCCTCGGCGCTGACATCCTCGCCGGTGGCGGCCTTCACCAGCGGCGGCCCACCGAGGAAGATGGTCGCCTGGTTGCGCACCATGATCGTCTCGTCCGACATCGCCGGCACATAGGCGCCGCCCGCCGTGCAGGAGCCCATGACGCAGGCGATCTGCGGGATGCCGGCCGCCGACATGTTGGCCTGGTTGTAGAAGATGCGGCCGAAATGCTCGCGGTCGGGGAACACCTCGTCCTGGTTGGGCAGGTTGGCGCCGCCGCTGTCGACCAGATAGACACAGGGCAAATTGTTCTGCAGCGCGATTTCCTGCGCGCGCAGGTGCTTCTTCACCGTCAGCGGATAATAGGTGCCGCCCTTCACCGTCGCGTCGTTGACGACGACCATCACCTCCCGGCCCTCGACGCGGCCGACACCCGTGATGATGCCGGCCGAAGGGATGTCCTCGCCATACATCGACCATGCCGCGAACTGGCCGACCTCGAGGAACGGCGAGCCGGTGTCGAGCAATTGCGCCAGCCGCTCGCGCGGCAACAGCTTGCCGCGCGATACGTGACGTTCGCGCGCCTCATCCGAGCCTCCGCGCTCGACACTTGCCGCCTTGTCGGAAATGTCGGCGACCAGCGCGCGCATGCGCTCGGCATTGGCGCGGAAGGCTTCGGAGGAGGGGGATATCTGGGTTTGCAGCGTGGCCAATTTGTTCCTCAAACCTCTTGATGCCGTTGCGGAACCAGTGTAACAGCCCGCGCCCGGATGCAGCCTGCCAAGCGCGGCATCTTTTGTGCGTATGACACCCTCAGGAGGCGACGATGGAAAGCATGGATATGCGTTTCACCAGATGTCTCCCTTCGGCCATGGCCTGACGCCGCCGAAGGGCGGCTCTCCACGTCCCGATTTTGAGCAAGAGGAACACGGCGCCGGCGAGCGTCGTGGGTGTCAAAATGTATTTGCGGTTTGTGACGCCGCTCATCCATCCGGACAGCCGGGTGGAGACCGGCTTTTTCCATGCGTCTTGGTACCTGAACCGGAACGGATGCCCCGGCTGGATTCATGGCGAGCTGCGGGAGCAGTTCGACTGGTTCAACGAGTATTTGCCGATACCTGGCCGGGTCGGTCGCCATTTCAAGCGCCGGAATTCGATCTGGGGCATCTGCTGGTTCCATCCGGACGCCAGGGAGGCGATCAGTCGCGCCCGCTATTGCGCATGGCTGATCGAGGAAGGTGGCTTGCCGGTGCGGCCGATCACGTCGACGCGCCAGCGCGAGATTCTGTGGCGCGACGCGCACCAGATCGTCGCCAAGCCAACGGACGACCTGCCCAAGGCGTTCGGCTGAAGTCGCGGAGGGCGGCATCACACGCCCTCCGCCATGATCTCGCGGCCGATCAGCCAGCGGCGGATCTCGCTGGTGCCGGCTCCGATCTCATAGAGCTTGGCGTCGCGCAGCAGCCGGCCGGTCGGATAATCATTGATGTAGCCATTGCCGCCGAGCAGCTGGATGGCGTCGAGCGCCATCTGTGTGGCCTTTTCGGCGGCGAAGAGCACGCAGCCGGCGGCGTCCTTGCGCGTGGTCTGGCCACGGTCGCAGGCGGCGGCCACCGCATAGACATAGGCGCGTGCGGCGTTCATCGTCGAATACATGTCGGCTAGCTTGCCCTGCACCAGCTGGAAAGAACCGATCGGCTGGCCGAACTGCTTGCGCTCATGCACGTAAGGGATCGCCACGTCGAGACACGCCGCCATCAGCCCGATCGGCCCGCCGGCAAGCACCGTGCGCTCATAGTCGAGCCCCGACATCAGCACCTCGACGCCCCGTCCTTCCTCATGCAGCACGTTTTCGAACGGCACCTCGACATTCTCGAACACCAATTCGCCAGTGTTGGAGCCGCGCATGCCGAGCTTGTCGAGTTTTTGCGCCACGGAAAAGCCGGCAAAAGTCTTCTCGACGATGAAGGCGGTGATGCCGCGCGAATGGCGCTCGGGATCGGTCTTGGCATAGACCACCATGGTGGCTGCGTCAGGGCCATTGGTGATCCACATTTTCGAACCGTTGAGCACATAGCGGTCGTTTCGCTTCTCGGCGCGCAGCCGCAGCGAGACAACGTCGGAGCCCGCGCCCGGCTCCGACATCGCCAGCGCACCGACATGCTCGCCCGAGCACAGGGCAGGGAGGTATTTCTCCTTCTGTGCCGGCGTCGCCCAGCGGTTGATCTGGTTGACGCAGAGATTGGAGTGCGCGCCGTAGGAAAGGCCGACCGAGGCAGATGCCCTGGAAACCTCTTCCATCGCCACCACATGAGCGAGATAGCCCATGCCGGTGCCGCCGAAATCAGGGTCGGCGGTAATACCCAGCAGGCCGAGCGCGCCGAGTTCGCCCCACAGATGCGTTGGGAATTCGTTGGAGCGGTCGATTTCGGCCGCGAGGGGCGCGATCCTGTCCTGGGCGAAGCGCCGCACGCTGTCGCGCAGCGCCTCGATATCGGCGTCAAGCCCGAAGCTCAGCGTATTGGTGTACATGGCCTGCCTCCCTGCGCATGACCCCGAAATCGAATTCGATTTCGGGCGGACGTTGCGCGAAATCAAACTGCTATTGCGTCCTTTGCCCGTTCGAACGGACGTGTGGCGCCGTCGGCGTCGATCTTCACGCCGACGAGCCGCATTGTCATGGAAAGATATGTCGTGGTGACTTCGGCGATCGACAGCCGTTCGTCCGGCCGGAACCAGACGATGACGCCGGTCATCATCTGGATCAGCGCCATGGCGGTGAGCCCGACATCGTCGATCTCGAAGCGGCCCGCCTCGGCGCCGTCGCGCAGGATCGCGCGCAGCTCCTTCTCGTAGGCGGTGCGCATCCTGAGGATTTGCGTCAGACGGTCATGCGAAAGGCTGCGCAATTCCATGTTGGAGACATGAGTGCCGTGGCGCCGCTCGATGTGGAAGGCAATGTGATTTTCGACATAGGCGGCGAGCCGTGCGACTGGGTCGGCGCTCGCCGGGCGTGCCGCGTCCCAGGCCTGGAGCAGGCCCTCCATATGCTCCCGCATCAAGGTGAACAGAAGGTCTTCCTTGGTCGGGAAATAGCGGTAGAGCGCGGCGGCCTGCACGCCGACTTCGGCCGCCAGCTGGCGCATCGACATCGCCTCGTAGCCAAGGCGCGCGATGAGGTTGACCGCCGCCTCGCGGACGGCCGCTTCGGTCTTTTCTCCGTCGGAACCGGTAGTGCGCGCCATGTTTCGTTCCTGCTTGGAGATTAATAAAACGAACGTTCAATTAATTCAAGGCCTGACTTCCTCCCCTGAGGGGCACTCTGTCTAAGCGATAATCCTGAAGTCGGCAGGCGCGTCGCCGGAGACTTCCTCGATCTCGACATTCGAGACCGCTGCACCCGGTGGCCCTTGCCAAAGCCGGTCGATCATGGCCGTGACCGTGGCATCGTCGCCGGTGATCAGCGCCGACACGGCCCCGTCGCTTTCATTGCGAACCCAGCCCGTGAGCCTGAGGCGCACGGCTTCGCCTCGCGTCCAGACCCGATAGCTGACGCCTTGCACCCTGCCACGGATGCGCACCCGTACCGCTCGTTGCTTGCCCTGCATGAGTTTGGCCCGCGCTCCATGCCGAATCTGGCACATCGCGCGGCAAAGGCAACGGTACCGGAGCTGTCCGTGCGCGCCCGCTTAGTTGCCGCGCGCTACTGCGAGCGCTCCCGGCAATTCCTCGGCGAATATGTCGAGTTCGTGGTCCAGCCCGACACTGACCCTGATGCAGCGATCGAGCCCAGGGGCCATCGGCTTGCGGATGAAGACGTCGCGCGCCAGCAGCGCCTGCATGATCTTCAGCGCGAAGGCGCCGTCCTTGCCGCAGTCGATGGTGACGAAATTGGTCGCTGAAGGCAGCGGCTTCAGCCCGTTCTGCTCGGCGATCGCCGCGATGCGCCGCCGCCCCGCGGCCACGCGCTCCACCACTGATTTCAAATAATCCTGGTCGGCAAGCGCCTCGACGCCGGCGATCTGCGCCATGCGGCTGACGCCGTAATGGTTGCGGATCTTCTCGAAGTCGCGGATCACTTCCTCCTCGGCCAGCGCGTAGCCGCAGCGTATGCCCGCGAGCCCATAGGCCTTGGAGAAGGTGCGCATCCGGATGAGGTTTGGTCGGGAGACGTCGATCGGCGGCAGCGCCGAGGCGGGGCCAAGTTCGCCATAGGCCTCGTCCAGCACCAGCATGGTGGTTTCTGGCAGCGCCTCGATGAAGCGGATGACATCCGCCGCCTCCCACCAGCTTCCCATCGGGTTGTCCGGATTGGAGAGATAGACGAGTGGCGCCTTTTCGCGCTCGACCGCGCGGAGAAGCCCCTCGAGATCTTCCTTGTCGTTGGCGTAGGGCACCGTCACCAGGCGGCCGCCGACGCTGGCGATATGGAAATTGAAGGTGGGATAGGCGCCGAGCGAGGTCACCACGGCATCACCGGGCGCGACATACATGCGCGCAACCAGGCCGAGCAGGCCGTCGATGCCTTCGCCGACGACCACGTTCTCGACCTTCACGTTGTGGTGAGCGGCGGCCGCGACCTTCAGGTCGAAATTGTCCGGGTCGCAATACATCCACATGTCGCGGGCGATGCTCTCCATCCGGGCGATGACGCGCGGCGAGGGGCCGAAGCTGCTCTCATTGGCGCCGATGCGGGCGCGAAAAGGCCGCCCGCGCTCGCGCTCCATCGCCTCCGGTCCGACGAACGGCACCGTGGTGGGAAGCGCTCCGACGACCGGCGTGAGGGGAGGGCGCTGATGCATGGCAAGGGCTCGCTGAAAATTGGGACTTCTTGCTAGCGTGGCGGCTGGAAGGGCGCAAGCTCGCCAATGTCGCCGAAGGCTGGATTCCCGCGTGGCTTTTTGCTAGCGAGGTTCGATGAACAATCGTCTTCCGCCCGCCTGGGCAAAGCACCTCAAATCCGCTCCCGCGCCGAAACCCCGCTCGCCCCAGCCAAGTCCGACGACGGCAAATCCCTTCGCGAGCGCGCAGGCAGACGACCTGTTGCTGAAGCAGGCTTATGAACACCAGCAAGCCAAACGGCTGGCCGAGGCTCAGGATCTATGCCTTGAGGTGCTGGCGCGAACGCCAAACCATCCGCTGGCGCTCTACATCATGGGCACCGTTTGTCTGGGTTACGACGACGAGGCGGCTCTGCGCTATTTTGCGCGCGCGGTCGGCGAGGAGCCTAGAAATCCCTATTATCATCTGAGCCTCGGTGAGGCCTATGGCAGGCTGAGCGAATTCTCGGCCGCGATCAAGCACATCCAGTATGCCCTGGAGGTGCAGCCCGATCTTGTCGAGGCCCTTTGTGCCCTGGGGCGCGTCTATACCGAGTTCGACAAACCGGACCTCGCCTTGCCGCTTTATGAGAAGGCGCTGAAAGTCAACCGCGATCACCCAAAGGCGCGGATCGGGATGGCCGCCGCGCTCACTGGCCTTGGCCGCATGGACGAGGCCGGCGTCTATCTCAAAGAGGCGATCGAACGCCGCGTCGACGCGCCGGCCGCGTACTACGACTTCGTACAGAGCCGGAAGTTCACCGAAGAGCCTCCGGAACTCCAATCGATCGTTCGCGAACTTGGCAATCCGGGACTTAAACCGGAGGCCAAGGCGAGTCTCAACTACGCCGCCGGTAAGGTGCTGAACGACCTCAAGCGCTATGCAGAGGCGTTCGACCATTTCAACAAGGCGAAGCAGGCCGCCGGCTACAAGTTCGACATCGATCAGTATCGTCGTTTCATAGATGCTACGATCGAGACCTTCACGCGGGGCCTGTTTGCTGCCGCGTCCAGCTTTGGCAACCCTTCCGATCTCCCCGTGTTCGTGGTTGGCATGCCCCGTTCCGGAACGACGCTGACGGAACAGATCCTGGCCAGTCATCCCGAGGTTCATGGCGCGGGAGAACTCGCCAAACTAAGGCGGGTGGCAAATGCGATCGGCCTCAAAACGTCCGCTGGAGATTTGACCGAGCCTGTCAATACCCTCACGCCGGAACTGACCAGGATGCTGGGCGAAGAGCATCTGTCCTACCTGAGGGAGAGGGCGCCAGCCGCGCTTCGCGTCGTCGACAAGCAGCCGCACAATTTCGAGCTGATCGGTCTTATCGCCCTTCTGTTCCCCAATGCGCGCATCGTTCATTGCCGCCGCGATGCCATCGACAATTGCGTGTCATGCTATGTCCTGCCGTTCAGCTCGGCGCACAGCTACAATGCGGACCTGCGGATACTGGGCCAGTATTACCGGGAGTATGACCGCTTGATGCGTCACTGGAACGAGGTTTTCCCAGGCCGTATCTTCGAGAATCGCTATGAGACGCTCGTGGAGGATCAGGAGGCGCAGTCGCGCCGGCTCATCGATTATCTCGGCCTGCCTTGGGATGACGCATGCCTTCGCTTCTTCGATAGGGAGGGGGCGGTCACCACGCCCAGCCGCTGGCAGGTTCGCCAGCCGATCTACAAGTCGTCGGTGAAGCGTTGGAAGAATTACGAGAGCGAGATTCAGCCGCTGATCGACTCGCTGGGGGATCTGGCGGATACCTGACCGTTAGAGCAGTTGCAGGAAAGTGTGTAACGGCTCTCCGTCCAGAACTACGTGAAAACAGAGCGTTAGAGCAGTTTGGCGGTTCCATGAAACGCTGAACGGCTTCAGGCTGGGTTCATCGTTTCGCGGAAACGACAAACCCATTCTGGCGCATGCTCCTGAACAGCGAGCCCGCCTGCCAGCGGCAAGCGCTACCGATTGTCTTGCGCTGAATTTGGACGCCGCCGAAACCCACATTGGTTCACGGCGGAACAGGGCCCCTGGTCCTCTCCCAAAAGTTGGATTTCGCCCTGCTTCGCGGCCAGCGATGACCACAACTGTGCCCACATAGGCTTGCTTGCAAAGAAAAACCCGGCGATTGCTCGCCGGGTTTTCCTGTCACCCCAGAAATATCTGGTCTTAGAAGTCGCGTTCGAAGCGGATGATACCGCCCCAGTTGTTCCGCTTGGTGGCACCGGCCCAAACGTTTCCGGCGTCGATAGCACCCTGACCGACTCGCTGGAAGTCAAGTTCGGGCGTGATCGTAAGGCCAGGAACGACAGTGTAAGCCACGTTGGCTGCAATGGCGTAGTCCTTCCACTGGTCACCCGACACCTGGAGGTTGAACGACGCCTTGTCGTTGAACTTGTAGGTGGCGCCTGCCCATGCAGCCCAGTGACCGCCCCACGGCTTGTAGAAGCCGCGGCCGTTGGCCGTCTCAAAGGCGGTCGTATCGTTAAGCTTCCCGTTGCTGCCGTAGCCGAACATGGCGAACAGCGAGAACTGGCTGTTGATGTTCACATCCAAGCGAACCTTGCCGGAGACATATTCGTAGTTGCTGTCATAGGCGACAACACCGACGACATCACCCCAGCCCTGCGTGTACTTCACGCCGCCGACGACGTGCGGGACATAGCTGTCGATCGTGCCAATACCATAGTTGCCGTTCGGATCTGCGGCGCCGCCGGAACCCTCTTCGAGCGAGACCACCGCCGAGAAGCCGTTGCCGGCGTCGAAGTAGTATTGGATCTCATTGGTCTGGAAGCCGCCGTAGGGGACGAGCGTATCGTTGATGACGTTGCCGGCGTAGCCGACGAACGTGTCGAAGGCCGATTCGTCGAGACCGACGCGCAGGCCGCCGAGCTGGATCCAGGCGAAGTGCAGGTCGAAGCCCTTGTTGCCGGCAGAGTTCGAGTAAGGATAGGTGTCGGCATTATGGTTGCCGAAATTCATGCGCATTTCGGTATAGGTCTTCAAGGTGCCGAGTTCGGTCTCCTGGCCGGTCCAGGTCTTCAGCGTGAAGCGGGTGTTCTTCAGCCATGTGCCCTGGTCCTTGCCGCTGACGACGTCGGGCGTCCGAGCGCCATCGAATGAACCGATGTCGCCGGCGGCGGCGTCATAGCGGACATAGCCGCCGATGCGCAGGCAGGTCTCGGTGCCGGGGATGTAGAAGTAGCCAGCGCCGTACACGTCGCAAATCTTGACGTATTCCGCCGGTTCCGGCTCGGCGACGGTGACAGCGTCGGCGGCGCGAGCACCGGAAACCGCGATCAGGGCCGCGGCTGAGCCGAGAAGAAGGCTCTTGATGTTCATTTTCTGACCTC
>JBFLWR010000329.1:0-6979 GCA_040755925.1 Pseudomonadota bacterium | reverse complement strand
CCCCCGAGCTACGCTCGGGACCTCCCCCATCGAGGGGGAGGTGGGTGCTGCGCCCGAGCTTGCTCAGGAAGTGCCAACGCCCGAGCCGGAGCCGAGGCCCGAGCCGGAACAGGAACCGAAGCCTGCCCCTGAACGGCCCGAGCCACCCGCGCCGGAGGAAGTGCCGCCGGCGCAACCTGAGCCTTCACCCGCGCCTGAGCCTGCTCCGAAGGAAGTGCCCGCACCCGAGCCGGCTGAGCCGGAAATCGATCCTTCGCGCCCCGAACCACAGCCTGAGCCCGCGCCGGCCGAAGTGCCCACGCCGCCCAGCGAGGTCCCCGCCGAGACGCCTTCAGTAGTACCCTCCGCCGAGGCCGACGCGGAAATCGCGCCTCCTGTTCGACAGCCTGCCCTCATCGAGCAGCAGCCGATCCTTGCCGAGATCGCACCCGGACCGGAGGCCGTGCCGCCGCCAAAGCCCACCCCCGCCACCGGCAAGGTGACGGTTGCGAAAAAAGTCGAGCAGAAGGCGGAGCCGGTAAAAGCGCCGGAGCCGGCGCTCCGGCGTTCCTGGTTCCAGCGCATGCGGGACGGGCTTGCCCGTTCCTCGCGCGAGCTCACCGGCAACATCGCCGGTGTCTTCACCAGGCGCAAGCTGGACGAGGACACGCTGCAGGATTTGGAAGACGTTCTGATCCGCGCCGATCTTGGCGTCGAAACCGCGCTCCGTGTCACCGATTCGCTCGCCTCCAGCCGTTACGGCAAGGACGTTTCCGACGCCGAAGTCCGTGCGGTGATGGCGGCCGAAGTGGAGAAGGTGCTGACACCGGTTGCGAAACCGCTCGAGCTCGATCTCAACCATAAGCCGCATGTCATCCTGGTCGTCGGCGTCAACGGCACCGGCAAGACGACCACCATCGGCAAGCTGGCGGCGAAGCTGACCGACGGCGGCCTCAAGGTGATGCTGGCGGCCGGCGACACCTTCCGCGCCGCGGCGATCGAACAGTTGAAGATCTGGGGCGAGCGTACGAAGTCGCCCGTCGTCGCGACCAAGCTCGGCGCTGACGCGGCCGGTCTCGCCTATGACGCCTTCGAGAAGGCGAAGGAGGCCGGCTCCGACGTGCTGATCATCGACACGGCCGGCCGCCTGCAGAACAAGACCGAGCTGATGGCGGAGCTGGAGAAGATCGTGCGTGTTCTGGGCAAGCTCGACCCGGAGGCGCCGCACACGGTGCTGCAGACGGTCGACGCCACCACCGGCCAGAATGCGCTCAGCCAGGTCGAGATCTTCCGCAACGTCGCCGGCGTCAACGGCCTGGTGATGACCAAGCTGGACGGCACGGCGCGCGGCGGTATTCTGGTCGCGATCGCCGCCAAGCACAGATTGCCGGTCTATTTCATCGGCGTCGGCGAACAGGTCGACGACCTCGAACCCTTTTCCGCCAGCGAATTCGCGAGAGCGATCGCCGGCGTGGCCTGAACAATCCCAAAAGCGCCGACTTTTGGGGCAACAAGGATCCTCATGAACATCCTCGAACGCGACCCGTCCGACCCGCAAAAGCACAAGAAGGAAGGCGTCAACCCGCTGGTCAAGCTCGTACTCGAGCTGGGGCCGCTGCTGGTCTTCTTCTTCGCCAATGCGCGTGGCGAATGGCTGGTGCAAAAGTTTCCGGTGCTGGGCGAGTTCGGCGGCCCGATCTTCGTCGCCACCGGCCTGTTCATGGCGGCCACCGCGCTGGCGCTGATCGCCTCCTGGGCGCTCACCCGCACCTTGCCGATCATGCCGCTGGTGTCGGGCGTCGTCGTCCTGATCTTCGGCGCGCTGACGCTCTACCTGCAGGACGATATCTTCATCAAGATGAAGCCGACCATCGTCAACACGCTGTTCGGCGGCGTGCTGCTTGGCGGGCTTCTGTTCGGCAAGTCGCTGCTCGGCTACGTCTTCGACTCCGCCTTCAGCCTCGACGCCGAAGGCTGGAGGAAGCTCACCTTCCGCTGGGGTCTGTTCTTCCTGTTCCTGGCCATCGTCAACGAGGTGGTCTGGCGCAATTTCTCCACCGATGCCTGGGTTACCTTCAAGGTCTGGGGCATCATGCCGATCACGCTGCTCTTCACCTTCAGCCAGATGCCGCTGATCATGCGCCACTCGCTGGAGGAAAAGGCCAAGGAAGAGAAAGCCGGCAAATAGGGACCAAGGGGGGCGCCATGGAATTCCTCACCACGCATGACGAGTTGAGGACGATCTACAAGACGCCCCGGCCGACGGACGGCTCCATCCGCAAGGAGCTCAAGACGCTAGATGGCCATTGCCGCTCCTTCATCGCCAAGAGCCCGTTCGTGCTGATCGGCTCCTCCGACGACGCCGGCAATGCCGACGTTACACCCAAGGGCGACCGGCCCGGCTTCACCGCCATCCTCGACAACTCAACCATCGCCATCCCCGATCGCCCCGGCAACAACCGGCTGGACACGCTGGAAAACATCATCCGCAACCCATCGGTCGGCCTGCTGTTCCTGATCCCGGGCATGAACGAGACGCTGCGCGTCAACGGCGATGCCCGCATCACCGCGGATGCTGGCCTGCGCGAGCGCCTGGCCGTCGACGGCAAGGAGCCGCCGAGCATCATCGTGGTGTCGGTGAAGGCCGCCTACATGCATTGCGCCAAGGCCTTCATGCGCTCCGATCTCTGGAAGCCGGAGACCTGGTACGATCGCGCGACCTTGCCGACGCTCGGCCAGATCATCCGCGACCAGCTGGCGCTGGCCGAAAGCGCCGGCGAGATCGACCGCGAGCTGGACGAGGATTACCGCCAGACCTTGTGGTAGTCTGGGACGACTCACTCGCTCCGTCCAAATCCCCTTGATCGAGCTCCTCGCCATTTCCGGCAGCCTGCGCGCCGCCTCGACCAACTCGGCCCTGATCGAAGCGCTAGCCGCCAACGCGCCGCCAGATTGCCGCGTCACAATCTATGACGGCCTTGGCCGGTTGCCGATCTTCAACCCGGATGACGAAGGCGAGCGCACGCCACCCGAAGCCGCCCTCCTGATAGAAGCCGTCACCCATGCCGACGGCATCATCGTCTCTTGTCCAGAATATGCGCATGGCGTTCCGGGCGGCATGAAGAATGCGCTCGATTGGCTGGTGTCGCGCGACGCCGCGGTCGGCAAGCCGGCGATGCTGGTCCACGCCTCGCAGCGCTCGCTCCATGCACGGGCGGCGCTAGCCGAGATCATGCGCACGATGTCGTTTGCGATGTATGAGGAAACGCTGGAGATCGCACTGCTGGGGAAGAAGCCGGCTGAGGTGGAGCCGATCATGGCGGAACAGGCAAACCGGCAAGCGATGCGTGAGGCGGTGCGGGATTTTGTGGAATTTATCGCTGATGACCGCTAACCCGCTTCGCTCGCGTTCCTTGGCGCCCCCCTCTGCCCTGCCGGGCATCTCCCCCACGAGAGGGGAGATTGGCGGTTTCGCCGCCGGCGCTCTTCCTGCAACGCTAGTGATTGGCGAAAAGCAGGGCGACATCTGATCTCCCCCCTCGTGGGGGCGCTGTCCCGCCGACCCATCGCAATTTCCAAGCCGCGGTGTAAGACGCCCTACCCCTTCCGCAGTGTCTCGACATCGGTCTTGCCGACATACCAGTCGCGAGCGTTGACCTCCTCGAAGACCACCCAGACATTGTCATTGCCGAGGCCGGTGGCTTCCGTGATGGCCGCCGTCACCTTCCTGGCGATGTCAGCCTTCTTGCCTGCGGGATCGGCGGCGATCACTTCCTTGACGATGCGGATGTTGACGAATGGCATGATGTCCTTCCCTTCAATCGGCTGGCGCCGCTCTGAGACTGTTTCGAAATTCGCCCTGGCGAGTCATATGGGTGGTGGATTCGAGAACCGGAGCGGACGTTTTGTCTCGCCTCAATAGGTTTTAGCGCCGTTTACCATCAGCCTGACCATGTAGAGCGAGGTGGTGCCGGCGACGTAGAGGCAGTTCAGCTTGCTGCCGCCGAAGACGCAATTGGCGGTCACCTCCGGCACTTTCACCTTGCCGATCAGCGTTCCGTCGGGATCGTAGCAATGGATGCCGTCTTCGGCGCTCGTCCAGATGCGGCCGTCGGAATCGAGGCGGAAACCGTCGAACAGGCCGGCGGTGCAGTCGGCGAAGACCTTGCCGCCGGAAACCTTCTTGCCGTGCTTGCCGACATTGAAGACCCGCATATGCGCCGGATTCTTCTCGCCATGCGTGCGGCCGGTGTCGACGACATAGAGCAGGCTTTCGTCGATCGAGAAGGCGAGGCCGTTCGGCCTGACCATGTCGGTGATGACGGCCTCGATCTCGCCCGTCTCCGGATCGACGCGATACACGTAACAGGCGCCGATCTCGCTCTCGGCCTTGTCGCCTTCATAGTCGGTGTCGATGCCGTAGCTCGGATCGGTGAACCATATCGAACCGTCGGACCTCACCACGACATCGTTGGGCGAGTTCAGCCGTTTGCCCTTCCATTTGTCGGCGATGGTGGTGACGGAGCCGTCGTGCTCGGTGCGGCTGACGCGGCGGCCGGAATGCTCGCATGTCACCAGCCGGCCCTGCCGGTCGACCGTGTTGCCGTTGGAGTTGCCGGACGGCTGGCGGAAGACGCTGACGCTGCCGTCGGTCTCGTCGTAGCGCAGCATGCGGTTGTTGGGGATGTCGGACCAGACGACGTAGCGGCCGGCGGCGAACCAGGCCGGGCCCTCAGCCCACCGGCATCCGGTGAACAGTTTTTCGACCTGCGCGCTGCCGTTGAACAGCCGCGCGAAGCGCGGGTCGAGAACTTCATAATAGTCTGCGGCCGCCATGCTTTTCCTCCCGGCATCACGTGACGGACGGATCAAGCCAGCCCGGGATCGATCTGGCAAGCGGCAGGACTACAATTGTAAGACAAAACGGACGACACGATTTGCGAAGCTCCGTTGCATGGCTTCGTTAGCTCGCCATTAACCGGCTATGCGTTCATTGCAATGGTGCATTGCAACATCTTCCTTTTGCAGCGCACCATTCCTATGTCATGCTCGCAATCGATGAGGGAGGAACAACCCGCCGCGCCAATGCGGCATGAAAGGAACCTCGTCATGTTAGACAATCTCGTCGCCCGCGCGCGCGCCAGCATCGCCAAGCGCCGCCACTACAACCGCCTCGTCGCCGAAATCGAGAACCTGTCGAGCCGCGATCTCGCCGATCTGCGCGCCGACCGTTCGGAAATGCTCTACCAGGTCCACAAGCAGGTCTACGGCTGAGCTAGGACGCGAAGGAACAGCGGCGCCTAACCCGGCGCCGCAAGAGCCTTTTCGATCTGCGGCAGCAAAAGGTCGCGCGCCGATTCCGGCGTCAGCGGTCCGACATGCTTGTAGGCGATCTTGCCATCCTTGCCGATGACGAAGGTCTCCGGCACGCCATAGACACCCCAGTCGATCGCCGTGCGGCCGGCCGGATCCACGCCGATGGCCTGGAACGGATTGCCGAGGTCGCCAAGGAAGCGGCGGGCGTTTTCCGGCTGGTCCTTGTAGTTCAGAGCGGCAAACGTGAAGCGCTTGTCTTGCGACAGCGCCAGCAGCACCGGATGCTCTTCACGACACGGCGCGCACCATGACGCGAACACGTTGACCAGCGTCACCTTGCCGGTGAAGGCCCTGGAATCGAGCCCCGGCAGATTCATTCCTTCGAGCGGCGGCAGATTGGTCTGCGGCGCCGGCAGCCCGATCAGGGCCGAGGGGATTTCCGAGGCGTCGCGCCCGGATAGAAGCTGCGACAGGAACAGCCCGGCCAGTCCCAGGAACACCAGCAACGGCAAAAGCACGAACAGGCGGCGGCGCGGCGCCGGCGTTTCGGTTTCCATGCTCACTGTTTTGACCCCCCGGCCTTGTCGGAGCGACGGCGCACCCCGGCTGCCTCGAGAGCGGCAAGCTCGCGTTTGCGCGCGCGCTGGTCGAGCAGGATCCAGCCGATCAGCCCGGCGAGAACGACGGCCGTTATGATATAGGCGGCGGTGACGAAGAGGGCATGCGCGCTCATGCTCGCTCCCTGCGGCCTTCAGCGGATTTCGTGCCGGTTCGCTCGATCATGCCTTCCCTTAAACATGCGTCCTTGCTCGCGCAATCAGCCGCCACGTCGCAGCAGAAACCGTTCCGTGCGCCTCAATCCGTCCCATGGCGCAGCGCCAACGCCGCCGCGAGCGGCCCGAGCATGGCAAGAAACAGCGTCAGCGCGGCAAGAATGAGGAAGGGCTGCAGGAACGGCGCCGGATCGGCCACCGCGCCATAGCTGGCCGACACGCCGAAGATCAGCACCGGGATGGTGAGCGGCAGCACCAGCACCGAGATCAGCAGCCCGCCGCGCGGCAGCGCCACCGCCACGGCCGCGCCCGCTGCGCCGATGAAGGTGATGGCCGGGGTGCCGACGAGCAGCGTCAGCGCCGTCGCGCCGATGGCCACCGGCTCCATGTTCATGAACAGCCCGAGCAAGGGTGCGGCGACCACCAGCGGCAGCACGCTGCCCGTCCAGTGCGCCAGGCACTTCGTCAGCACCGTCAGCGCCAGCATGTGGCGGTCGCGGTTGAGCACGAGGAGATCGAGCGAGCCGTCCTCGCGGTCGGCCTGGAACAACCGATCGAGCCCGAGCAGGCAGGCAAGCAGCGCCGCGATCCAGAGAATCGCCGGCCCAATGCGCGACAGGAGGTTGAGGTCGGGGCCGACGCCGAAGGGGATGGTGACGATGACGGCAAGGAAGAAGATCACGCCGATCAACGCGCCGCCGCCGGCGCGGATCGAGAGGCGGATGTCGCGGAGGAAAAGGGCTAGCATGATTTGCGATGCCCGTGTCCAGGCACCCTCCTCTGCCCTGCCGGGCATCTCCCCCTCAAGGGGGAAGGTTGGATGTCACCCCGGCCTTCGCCAACCTTAAACGTTGAAAGGTTCGCGGTGCGCCAGAATTGCTGATCTCCCCCCTTGAGGGGGAGATGGCCGG
>JBFLWR010000328.1:0-4600 GCA_040755925.1 Pseudomonadota bacterium | reverse complement strand
ATCGAGAAGCAGCTCGCCGAGACGGCTGCGCCCGACGCCATGCTGATCGCCGAAACAGGTGGCCTCAACGCCATGATCGTCGATTCCACGGCGCTGCCCGAACAGGCAGTGCGCGACATCCTCGCTTCCGCCTTCCAAAGCGCCGGGCAGCGCTGCTCTGCGCTGCGGGTGCTCTACGTTCAGAAGGATGTGGAGAAGAAGATGCTGGAAATGCTGAAGGGCGCGATGGAGGCCCTCAACGTCGGCAATCCCTGGCTGATCTCGACCGATGTTGGCCCCGTCATCGACGATGAGGCGCAAGCCTCGATCAGCGATTACTGCAAGAAGAAGGGGCAGGAAGGCCGGTTGATCGCCAAGCTGGAAGCGCCGGCCAGCGGCCGCTTCGTCGCGCCACATGTCTTCCGCGTCAAAGGCATCGAGGAAATGGAGCGCGAGGTGTTCGGCCCGGTGCTGCATGTCGCGACCTTCGACGCCGATGAGATCGACGCGGTCATCGCCGCCGTCAACCGCAAAGGCTACGGGCTGACCTTTGGCCTGCACACCCGCATCGAGGGCCGTGTCCAGCACTTCGTCGACGGCATCCATGCCGGCAACATCTATGTCAACCGCAACCAGATCGGCGCGGTCGTCGGTTCGCAGCCTTTCGGCGGTGAGGGATTGTCGGGCACCGGGCCGAAGGCCGGCGGACCGCACTATCTGCGCCGCTTCCGCAAGGGGCCGGAGGCCGGCACCGAGGTTGGCGAAGGTCACAAGGTCACCGCCACGGAGCTTGCCGACAATCTGCCGGACCGGGCGCTGGGTGGCTGGTCGACAAAGGCGGATCGCGTCGCCATCTTGCGCAAGCATCTACGCGGCAAGGGCGCCGCGGCGATCGCAGCGGCCGCGAGTCTCGATTTCGGTCAGGTCGACCTGCCTGGACCGACGGGCGAGGCGAACACGCTGTCGCTGTCGCCGCGCGGTCGGGTGCTGTGCCTCGGCCCAGACGCCGAGACACTGCTCGCGCAGACCATCCAGGCGCTTGCCGCCGGCAACGCTGTGCTGGCGGTGGCACCGGGTGCTCCGGCGGCGCTCTCGGCGCTGACCGGCAAGGGCCTGCCGCTCGCGGCCATCGACGGACGGCCCGATCCGGTCGAGGCGCGTTCGCTGCGCGTCGATGTGGTGGCTTTCTCGGGCACGCCGGAAGCGGCGCGGATCGTGCGCAAGGTGATAGCAGAGCGCACCGGTCCGATCGTACCGCTGGTGAGCGAAGTGCTAAACCCGGCGGCCTACGCGCATGAACGGGCTGTCTGCGTCGACACGACGGCCGCGGGCGGCAATGCCAGCCTGCTTGCCGCCGCATAAGGTAAGCTGCGTCAGATCTCTTCTGGCGCGCAGCCGAACTTCAACAGATTGCCGTGCGGATCCTGGACGTAGAACTCCTTCATGTTCCAGGGGCGCACGGTGAACGGGCTGAGCCCTTCGACGCGCCGCGCCGAAAACTCGGCATGCAGCGCCGGCACTTCACCGCCCCTGATGTAGCAGGACGAGACTTCCGGCAGCTTGCGATCTTCGCTCTTCCAGAAATGGATTTCGATCTCGCCTCGCCGCATGATCAGATAGTCGTCCATCTCCGGTCCGACGACATCGAAGCCAAGGGCGTCGCGATAGAAATCGCGTGTCGCCACTATGTCGGGTGATGGCAGGATCGGGATCGAGCGCGCGGGATCCTCGGCCGGCATTGACATCCTCAAGCGCCTTCCACGACGGAGAAGCCCTCGAATTGCGGATGGCCGAGGTAGTGCACCTTCGAGCCGCCCGCGTTGCGATGGGCGGCGCGAAAATTCTCCGACTTCGTCCAGGCGACGAAATCCTCCTGGCTTGCCCAGACTGTGTGCGAGGCAAACAGCGTATAGCCCTCGGTCTCGTTGACCGGGCCGCGCAGCAGGTGAAACTCCTTGAAACCCTTCATTTCGGCCAGGCTGGAATCGCGATTCTTCCACACATCCTCGAAGGCTTCCTCGGAGCCGTTCTGGACCTTGAAGCGGTTCATGGCGATGTACATGGGGTTCCTTTCATGTCGAGGTTGGATTGACGGTGTGAAGGCGGAGGCCCTCAAAACGGGCCGATCGCGCCAGTGAATTCGAGGCGGTTTCCGACGTTCGCGGGAATTGGAGGGAAGGGCGCGGCCTTGCGCACAAAGCCAAGGACGATCTGATCGAAAGTGTCCGAACCCGAACTCTCGACAACATGCAACTCGTCGATGGCGCCCTGCTTGCCTATGACAAAGGCGACGACGGTGTTGCTGCGCGCCGCCGCCTGCAGCGACGGCGGGACGGCCCGATACACCCGGCCGAGCTTCCGGATCACATTGCTGCGGTAATTGTCTTCCGCCTTGGTGCCCGCCTCGTCCTGCCTTTTGCCCATGCTGACTGCGGGCTCGGACCGGGTTTGACCATCCGCGGCGCCACTTTTTTCGGCAACGATCGGATTGGCGGTCGCCGGCCTTGCCGCAGGAACCGGCGGCTGTGCCGGCGTTGGCGGATGGCTGACGCTTTCCTGCTGTTGAGCGGGCGTGGGTGCGGGAGGTTTCGTGTCCGGCGCTACACTGTCGGAGTCGGTCCGGGGCGCGTCGGCAACGAGTATGTCTGGATCGACCGAGGCCTTCTTCATCTCGGCCAGTGTTTTTTCACCCTCGACCGGCGGCGTCTTTTCAGCCGGCGGTGCCGTCTCGGCTGGCGGCACCGGTTTCACCGGTGGCCGGGGAGGCGGCACCAAGGCGACATTGATCGACTGCTGCTCAGGATTGAGCGCGCTGCCGGCAACGTTGGCGCCGGATCGATTGCTGCCTTCCGCCTGTGTCGGATCCTGGAGGTCCGGCTTTCCCGACGTCGACACAAGCAAGGCCGCCGCCACCGCGCTGTGAATCAGGCACGAGGCCGCGATCGCCACCGTCCACTTGCCATGCTCACCGCGCGGGCGTGGCCCGGCCAACGCCTCGCCTGGAGCGGCGGTCAAAACGCTGTCGGTGTCGGGAATGTCGCTGGTGTCCTGCATGGCACGGGCCGGAAGCTGCCGCGACAAGCGTGAAATTGTCAAATCAAGATCGGTTGCCATAAGCGGCGCGACACGGATCCCAGGCAAAGGCCAGAGAACGACGTTGCGCGAAAGTGCCGGCTCCATGCCCACGACCGGTTCAGACTCCGAAAGCGATGCTGGTCCTGGTCGAGGTCTTCAAACCGCGCATGCACGCCGCCGGCTCGAGACCGGCGCCCGCGCAATCCGTCGCGCTGTTGATCAGCACCCGGCTGAGCTTGCCACAGGCGGCGCCCGCGAGGTCGAAACGTGTGACCTTGGTCTTGCCGGCCGGCAGGTCCCTGAAGTCGAGAACGGTGAGTCGGTCGACGACGCCCGTCTCGTTGAACAAGGCGATCTCGAAAGCGGCCCTCGACAGGTCGGCGCCGAGCCCGTTGTTGACCACGAAGGTCAGCCGGCAGCCCTTGTCGGATGGCTGCGCCGCATTGAGTTCGAGGCTCAGGGCAGGGGCCGGCGCGGACTGGGTCCACGCCGGCGTGGCCGCAAGCGACATCGCCAGCGCCGAGGTCAGGAGACGAAGCGATGTCGCCGAACGCGCCATTGTCGGTCAGCCTCCGAAGCGCATCGTCGCCGCCAGCTTCAGCGTGACGCCTGGCTCGTAGATAGTCGACGTGGTTGTGGCGTTCAGCGGGTTGGCGTATTTGACATCGAAGATGTTGTCGGCGCGGAAATCGACCTTGAGATTCTCGGTCGCCTGGTAGCTCGCGAAGGCGTTGACCAGCATATAGTTCTTCGCCGCCGCGTTGCCCTGCGGCTTGCCGTTGTACTGTACCTCGCCGCCGACCGTCAGCTTGTCCTGGAGGAAGCGCAGGCCGAGCTGGGCCGTGACCTGGGAAGACGGGAGGGTGGCGAGATCCGCGCGCACGCCCTTGTAGGAGATGGTGTACCCGTTCGTGACGGACGCCGACAGGCCGGCATAGCCCCAACCCGCGTCATAGGTGCTTTCCAGCTCGACGCCGTGGATCTTGGCCTTGGCGAAGTTCTGGTACTGGAAGCAGATCGGGATGCCGGGACCGAACGGGCAGCCGCTTGTCGGGTTGAAGGGCGAGAGCGTCACACCGTCGATGTAATCCTCGACATTGTTGTGGAAGTAGGCGGCCTTGAGCCGCAGCGCGTCGTTGCTCTCGACAATGCCGTTGGCGCTGTAATTGACGCCGAACTCGACGGTCTTGCCGGTCTCAGGCCTGAGGTTCGGGTTGGGCAGGAACGGGAACGTGACTCCTGCCGGGTGATTGCCGCTGATCAGCGTCTCGGTCAGCGAAGGCGAGCGATAACCCTCGGCATAGGTGCCGTAGAACTGCAGGCCGGCGAGCGTCGGACCTTCGAACGGCGAGACGCCGACGGTTATGCGCGGCGACAGCCGGTCGCCCGAGGTTTCGTGGCTGGAATCCTTCAGGCTGTAGCTGTCGTAGCGAAGACCTGTGATCACTTCGAGCCAATCCCAGGTCAGCTTGTCCTGGATATAGGCGCCCGAGATGTTGCGCTTGCCCGATGGCGTATAGAAGCTGTCGCCGCCGGCGGTGCCGCC
>JBFLWR010000327.1:0-19593 GCA_040755925.1 Pseudomonadota bacterium | reverse complement strand
GCAAGCATCGATTTCGCGATGCCGATGCCGCCGCGCTTCGACATGACGTTGGCAAGCTGCTCGGCCATCTGCGATTTCCACATGTCGCCAGCGAGCCCCTTGCCGTAAACGCTCTCGACGTCCTTCGGCATCATGTTCTGGAGAAATGTCTGCAGCACCATCGCCTCGAAGTGCTGATACTTCTTGGCCGGGTTAGATGCCTCCGCCTTGTCGGCCGACGCGCGCGAGAGCACCGAGCCGGCATCGACCGTCGCGGCAGGGTCGACCGAGAACGTGCCCGGAGCGCCACCCGCGCGCCTCATGAGAGCCGCCCGTGCGGCCTCGACATCGGCTGGCTCCGCTGCGCGGGCAACGTCCATCACGATGTCGCTGGGGGGAGAGATCGCCAAGAAAGTCCGCCCTTTGTGCAGGTTTGTTATCCGCACAATGACTGAACAAGCTTGTGGCAGGCTTGCCAGCACGAAACCGTGATCCGAGGTGCGGCCGGACCGTTCAGCCGGCCTCGGGAAGTTCGCTCTGCCAGCGTCGGTCGGGTGCGGTGACCTTGCGTGTGAAATTCACAACGGCGCGCATCGAAGGAGAGCTTGCGCGTGATTCGCCACGAGCTGCGGCCCGGCTCGATGGCGTCCGGTTTCGGCACATCAAAGACGGCGGCAAGGGTCTTGCGGCGGCGTCCAGGGCGGCCTTGTCCTGAATCGTCCGCATCAGTCGAATGGGCATTCACCGCTTCGTCATTCGCTAGGAGGCACCGGCTTGCTATAGTCGCGCGACGGTACCGCGTCACTATGGGAGAGCATCTATGCCTCAGCCCACGATCCCTCCGGACAATCTCGATCGCCAGTTGTCGGTCATCGATCCCGACGATCCGTCGCTGCCGCATCTGGCTGTGGTGGGAGATACCTACACGGTCTTGCTTTCCGGCGCGCAGACGGGGGGGCGCTTCTGCCTCATCGACATGCTGGTCCCTGACGGGGGCGGCCCGGGACCGCACCGGCACGATTTCGAGGAAACGTTCCACCTGATCGAGGGCGAGATCGAGTTCACTTTCCGCGGCGAAAAGCGCGTGGCGAGGGCCGGCATGACGGTCAACATCCCCGCCAACGCGCCGCATTTCTTCAAGAATGCCTCGGGTTCGGATGCGCGCATGTTGTGCCTGTGTGCGCCGGCCGGCCAGGAAGAGTTTTTTGCCATGGTCGGCGCGCCAGTCGCAAGCCGCACCGCCACCGCGCCGGAGCTTAGCAAGGAAGAGTTCGGCGCGTTCTTGGCCAAGGCTGCCGGATTGGCTCCCCAGTTCCACACTGAGTTGCTCAAACCCTGATGTCGCAAGGCAAGGCGCGCATTGAAACGCGTCCGGAACAACCGGCGACCGGGTCGTGATGTCAGCGGCGACCCCCTGACCCTCGGCGCTGCGGCCAGGCTAGCCGCCGCTGCGTTTCTGCGTGATCAGTTCGAGCCGTTCGCGGTCGGAGCGCTCGCGCTCGTCGCGGCGGCGTGCGTCCTTGTAGGCGCGCTCGACCATGTTGGTACGTGCGGTCGCGGTGGCGATCAGCGCCGCTTCCTGCCGGGCGTTCTCCAGGCTGGCCTTCTGCTGGTCGAGGGCGTTGGCGATGCGGCGATGGTAGAGTTCCGGGAACACGTTGGCCAGCGAGCCGTCGGTGTCGAAGTGCTCGACGATCTGCCTGGCCTCGGCTTCCGCCGCGGCCGCCGCCGCGAGGAAGCCGGCATGGCGTGTTTCGTGCAGCGCCTTCAGCTGCTCCTGTACCGCTACCAGCTTCTTCAGGCGGTCCTTGCGCGAGGTCATTGCCTACCTCGCCAACGTCAGGTCGACGAAGCCGTCGACGAACAGCGACAAAAGGGTGCCGATGGCGAAATAGAAGATGATCAGGCCGCCGGCGATGACGAAGGGCAGCGAGATGAAATAGACCGGGATCTGCGGCGTCAGCTTGTTGACGAACCCGATCGTCAGGTTGACCAGGATGGCATAGGCGACGAAGGGGCTGCCAAGCCGGATGACCAGGAAGAAGGCGTCCGAGATCGTGTCGGTGACGTCGACGAGAGCTGCCTGGGGGTTGAAGAAGACGTTCACCGGGGCGACCGTGTAGGAGGCGATGAGCGCCCTTATGATCTCGTGATCGAAGTCGAAGACAAAGAGCAGCAGCAGCGCCGAGAACGAGATGATGGCGGCGAGCGCCGCCTGCGGCTCGGGCTCCTCGATCGCCGGACCGCCGGTGCCGCCATAGCCGATCATCATGGCCATTGCCGAACCCATGAAGCGCAGCGCTTCCATGTAGAGCCTGGTCATGGCGCCGATCAGCCCGCCGACCAGGATTTCGGAGATGATCATCGGCGCCAGGATCTGTGGCCGCGGGTCGACATAAGGGTAGATCCGGTCCCACAGGAAGGCGAGCAGGCCGCCGGTGGCGGCCATCGCCACGAACAGCCTGACCTGGAGCGGCACGCGGGCGCTGGACAGGCCCGGCATCAGCATGAAGCAGGCGCCGATGCGGCAGAAGGCGAGGAAGGCGGCGATGACGACGCCTTGCGAGAGCGCGTTCACGAGATCGTTCCGAGCACCTTGATCTCGACGCCCTTGGCGATCTCGACGTGGGAGAGCACCGGCAGCGTGGTGAAGAGCCGCTCGATGATCATGCGCACGTAAGGGCGGGCATCCGGCGCGGTGACCAGCACGAAGCGCTCACCCGCTTCGAGGTGCTTGCGGATCGCCTTGGTCGCGTCCTGGCCGAATTCCTCGAGCTGGCGCGGATCGATGTCGAACTCGCGCACCTCGCCCTTGGCGTCGCGCTTGAGGCTCTGGTGGAAGGCGAGGTCCCAGCGGTTGCCGAGCCGCAGCACCTTGAGCATGCCGCCTTCGGATAGGTCGCCGCAGATCTGCTGCGCCATGCGGATGCGCACATGCTCGACGATCTGCTCGGTGCGGCGCACATGCGGTGCGATCTCGGCGATGGCCTCGATGATGAGATGGAGGTTGCGGATCGAGACACGCTCGGCGAGCAGCAGCTTCAGCACCGCCTGCAGGCCCGGGTAGGAGATATGCGAGGTGCAGATCTCGTCGGCGAGCTTGCGGTATTCGGGGTCCAGCCGTTCGAGCAATGCCTTCATGTCCTTGTAGGACAGAAGCTGCGGCAGGTTGTTGCGGATGACCTCGGAGAGGTGCGTGAGCAGCACCGACATGTTGTCGGCGAAGGTGAAGTTCTCGCGCTTCAGATCCTCGGCGAAGGTTTCCAGCACCGAATAGGCCCGCATGCCGAAAGCCGGCTCGCGGATCTCCTCGCCCGGGATGTCGGGGATGCCGCGCGTGCCGAGCAGCACCATGATCTCGCCGACGCGCATCTGGTACTCGGCGACCACGGTACCGTGGACCTTGATCTGATAGCTCTTCGGCGGAATGGCGAAGTCGTCGGCGACGCGCACCTCCGGCACCACGAAGCCGTATTGCTGGGCAAATTTCTTGCGCATCTTCGACATGCGGAACACCAGTTCCTGATGCGACACCAGGAGCCGGGTCGAAAGCTGCTTGCCGATCAGCAGCTCGATCTCGGCTGTGGCGAGCGACGCCTTGACCGAGTTCTTCTCTTCCTCGGCCTTGTTCGCCTTTTCCTGGTTCTTGAGCGCCTCGGCGGCGGCAAGCTCGCGGTTGAGGCGCAGCGGGATGACGTAACCGAGGCCGGCCATGGCGCCGGCGAGCGCGAAGAACGGGAACAGCGGCAGGCCCGGCATCAGGCCGAGGATGACCAGCAGCGACGCCGCGACAAAGAGGGCGCGCGGATGGGCGCCGAGCTGGCCGAATACGGCCTGGTTGGCGGAGCCGCGCGTGCCGCCCTTCGAGACCAGCATGCCGGCGGCGAGCGAGACGATGAGGGCCGGGATCTGGGTGACGAGGCCGTCGCCGACCGACAGCTTTATGAACACGTCCGCCGCCTGGCCGAGGCCCATGCCGTGGCGCAGATAGCCGATGGCGATGCCGCCGACGATGTTGATGGCGGTGATGATGAGGCCGGCGATGGCATCGCCGCGCACGAATTTCGAGGCGCCGTCCATCGAACCGAAGAAGGAGGATTCTTCCTCCAGCTCGCGGCGGCGAAGCTGCGCCGTCTTCTCGTCGATCATGCCTGCCGAAAGATCGGCGTCGATCGACATCTGCTTGCCGGGGATGGCGTCCAGGGTGAAGCGGGCGCCGACCTCGGCGATACGCGTGGCGCCCTTGGTGATGACGATGAAGTTCACCACGATCAGGATCATGAAGACGATGAGGCCAATGACGAAGTCGCTGGCCATCACCAGCCTGGAGAAGCCGGCGATGACATAGCCCGCGGCGTGGGTGCCCTCGTTGCCGTGGGACAGGATCATGCGCGTGGTGGCGATGTTGAGCGACAGCCGCAGCATCGTGGCGATGAGCAGCACCGTCGGAAACGAGGAGAAGTCCAGCGGCCGCTGGATCCAGAGCGCGACCATCAGGATCAGCACCGACAGCGCGATCGAGAAGGCAAGGCCGATATCGATGAGGAAAGCGGGGATCGGCAGGAACAGCACCGCCAGGATGACGATGATGCCGAGCGCGAAGAAGACGTCGCGGCCGTTCTTGGCCACAAGGCCGGACGGGATTGTTTCGCTGATCGCCATGTCGTCCTCAAATCCAGAGCCGCCCGGCAACAGGGCAGGCCCTCGACCGTAACCGGCCAAGCTTGCGCGAAGGTGGGAGAGTGGCTACGGGACCCTATCCCGACCGGGCGAGAGGAAGAATGCATGTTACTGATCATCGGCACGGTTCGGCTGCCAGCCGGCAAGCTCGAACAGGCAAAGCCGGCCATGGAGCGGATGATCTCCGCGAGCCGCGCCGAGCCCGGTTGCCTCGCCTATTCCTATGCGCAGGATGTGCTCGATGCCGGGCTGATCCATGTCTCCGAGGCGTGGCTGGATCGCCCCTCGCTCGAAGCGCATTTGAAGTCCGCGCACATCGCGGCGTGGCGGGCCAGCTGGGCAGAACTCGGCATCGGCGACCGGAACCTTATGCTCTACGAAACCGGCGACGGTGCGCCGACCTGAGGTATCCTAGGGCTGTGCCGCATCGGCTGTCGCCACGCCGACCAGCCAGCGGCGAACGGCGCGTTCCTCCTCGTCGGACAGGTTCACGGTCAGTTCGCCTTCAAGCTTCTGCACGCGCTCGCGGCATCTCCTGAGCAAGACGCGGCCCCTATCGCTGAGGTCGAGATGCTGGATACGTCCGTGGACGGCATGCGGCTTGCGGATCAGCGAGCCGGCCTTTTCCAGATTGGCGACGATTATGCTGACTGTCTGCGGCGTGAGCATCGCCAGCCTTGCGAGGTCGGCATTGGAGATACCCGGATAGGCGGAGAGCATGGTGAGCGTGGCGAATTGCGGCTGTGTCACGGCGAATTCGCCAAGCGCCCGCTCCACCCGTAGCCGGTAGGCGCCGGCCGCCTGGCGAAGGAGATAGCCGAGATAGCCTTCCTCGCCGCGCTTGCCCTCACCGGGAGCAGGGATTGCCGGCGGTGGATTCTGCTTGCGCATGATGTAAGAGCTCTTATATCTTATTCGAGCTCTGATATTAGCGTAGCGAGGGCTGGAAGACGATGGGTTATCGCATATTTCTTGCCGGCGGCTCCGGCGCGATCGGCCGGCGTTTGATCCCGCTACTCGTGGATGCCGGCCATCAAGTGGCGGCCACCACGCGCCAGATCGCGAAGGCTGAGGAACTGCGTGCCCTGGGCGCCGAGCCGGTGGTTGTCGACGTGTTCGATGCCGCTGGCCTGCGCGAAGCGGTCCTGGCAGCGCATCCGGAGGTCGTCATCCACCAGCTTACCGACCTGCCGGCAGGGCTCGACCCTGCGAAAATGGGCGAGGCTGTGACCAGAAATGCCCGCATTCGAGACGAGGGAACCCGCAACCTGGTCGAGGCTGCGAAGGCGGCCGGGGCCAGACGCCTGGTCGCGCAGAGCATTGCCTGGGCCTATGCGCCAAGGCCTGAACCGCATGGCGAGGCCGACCCGCTCGATAGCGCCGCCGAAGGCGGCCGGGGCATCAGCGTCGGCGGCGTTATCGCGCTCGAACGGCAGGTGCTCGCGGCCGCGCCGCTGACCGGCGTCGTCTTGCGCTATGGTCATCTCCATGGGCCGGGCACCGGCGCGGAGACCGCTGCCGATCCGGCGGTGCATGTCGATGCGGCAGCCCATGCGGCACTGCTCGCGGTGGAGCGCGGCGCGCCGGGCGCCTTCAACGTCGCTGAGCCGAACGGCCTTGTCACCACCGGCAAGGCGGTGAGCGAGCTTGGCTGGCGCGCCGACTTCCGCTTGCCGGCTTAAGCCGCGGCGTATCCGCCTCCCGCCTAATCGACAGAGCGCCAAAATGGCGCCACAAGCAGTCGGCATTGCGATTGCCACGCAATGCGGCCGGGCGTATCAGCACGGCAGCTTTCCACTCATGAAATATCGGCGAGCCGCTCCGTTGCCTGCCAGAAACGAACCGCAAGTCTATGCCCGCCGGTTGCGGGCGGTGCTGATCAAATCGATCCCCGTGCTCGAGGCACGCGGGATCGTGATCGTGCTGATGGCGGGTGTGGTCGGCGTCATCGCGGGCGCGCTGGTCACCGGCATGAGCGCGATAGTGCAAGGCATGCACTGGCTGCTCTTCGACGTGCAGCCGGGAGGTCGGCTATCAGCGATGTTTTCGCTGACCAATCCGGTGCAGGCGATGTTTCCGGCGATCGGCGGGCTTGTGCTTGGCCTTTCGATAATCTGGCTAAAGAAGCGGAAGTTCCGCACGCCCGTGGACCCGATCGAGGCCAATGCGCTCTATGGCGGGCGCATGTCGCTCACCGATACGTTCATCATCGTCGTCCAGACCATGATCTCCAGCGGCTTCGGCGCTTCGGTCGGTCTGGAAGCCGGCTACACGCAGATCGGCTCCGGCTTCGCTTCCCGGCTGGCGCGCGCCTTCCGGCTGCGCCGCAACGATGTCCGGATCCTGGTCGGTTGCGGCGCGGCCGGGGCGATCGCCGCCGCCTTCGACGCGCCGCTCACCGGCGCCTTCTACGGTTTCGAACTGGTCATCGGCATCTACTCGGTCGCCAATGTCGCTCCGGTGATGACAGCGGCGATCGCGGCCTCGCTGACCGCCGAGTTTTTCGGCGGCGTCCCGTTTCCACTTGAACTCTCCGGCTTGCCGGCGCTGACCGCCAGCGAGTATGTGCCGTTCCTGCTGCTGGGCCTCCTTGGCGGCGCGGCGTCCATCGCGATCATGCATCTGGTGAGCATCATCGAGGGGCTCTTCGTGCGGCTTAAGATCGATGCTTCGATCAGGCCTTTCCTGGGGGGTATCCTGGTCGGATTGCTCGGGCTGGTCACGCCGCAAGTGCTGTCCAGCGGCCATGGGGCGCTGCACCGCGAGTTCGCCATGAACTACGCGCTTCCCGTGGTGGCGAGCGTCTTCGTCATGAAGCTCGCGGCCTCCGCCATCTCGCTTGGCTCGGGCTTCCGCGGCGGCCTGTTCTTTGCCTCGCTGTTCCTGGGGGCCCTTCTCGGCAAGCTCTTTGCCGGCGTCATGGCGCTGACCGCGCCTTCCGTGGGCATCGATCCGGCGGTCGCCGCGGTCGTCGGCATGACCTCGCTGGCCGTCGGCGTCGTCGGCGGTCCGCTGACCATGACCTTCCTGGCGCTGGAATCAACCCGCGACCTGACGCTGACGGGCGTGGTGCTGGCGGCGTCGATCATGTCGGCGATCCTGGTGCGCGAGACCTTCGGCTACTCCTTCTCGACCTGGCGCTTCCACCTGCGCGGCGAGACGATCCGCAGCGCCCACGATGTCGGCTGGATGCGCAGCCTCAACGTCGGCTCGATGATGCGCAAGAATGTCCAGACCATCGATGCATCGACGACGCTGGCCGAGTTCCGCAAGGAAGTTCCACTCGGCTCCGGGCAGCGCGTCATCGCCGTCGAACAAGGCATGCATTATGTCGGCATGCTGCTGGTGCCTGAACTGCACAGCGATGTATCCGACGGCGAGACACCGGTGCGAGCGTTGGCCCAGTTCAAGGACGCGGTGCTGGTGCCGTCGATGAACGTCCAGACTGCAGCCGAGACGTTCCAGCGCGCCGGGGCGGAAGAACTGGCGGTCGTCGAGGATTTCGACGACCGTATCGTGCTGGGCCTTGTCACCGAAAGCCACCTGATGCGCCGCTACGCCGAGGAACTCGACAAGGCGCGCCGGGACCTGGCCGGCGAGGGCTGACCCGGACTTTCTCGACCATAGTCCTCAAAGGCCATTCTGGCTGGCCCATTTGATGATAGGCCAGGAACTGCTTCTTGTCGCTTGCCATGTGTACAGTGCCACTGTACAAACTGTGCAGTGAAGGGGAACAGGATGCCAAAGGCTTCAGATAACGGCCAGGCTCCGGCAGCAAACGGCGCCAGCTCGGTCGCAACCCATGCCCATCAGGTGCTGGGCATGCGGCTCAAGAGCCTTCGTCTCGCACGAAGGCTGTCCTTGCGGGACCTCGCCGATGCGACCGGGACGAGCGCCAGTTTCATCAGCCAGCTCGAGCGCGGCCTGACCGGCGCCAGCACCGCCTCGCTCAACCAGATTGCCTCGGCGCTCAGGGTCAGCGTCGCGATGCTGTTCGAGGAAAGCGCCGCGCAGAACCACGGGGTTCTCAGGCGCAGCGAGCGGCCGAGCCTGCCGCCCAGCGACGGCTGCCGCAAGATGCTGCTTTCGCGCCCGCCCTTGAGCGACATGGAAGTCTATGTCGGCGAGTTCGATATCGGCGGCTCGACCGGATCCGACCAATACACGCACGGCGACGCGCACGAGATGCTCGTCGTGCTTCGCGGCATCGTCGAGGTTTCCCTCGGTGACGCGCGTCATGTCCTCGAAGAGGGCGACAGCATCGAATACACGACCTCGACGCCACATCGCAGCGAGAACATCGGCAGCGGCCGGGCCGAGGTGATGTGGATCATCGCACCGCCAACCTCGGTGCGCGCCGAGCTTGACCAATACACGACCTGGAAACCGCTCGCGCCCAGGTAGCCGTTTTCGAGAACGCGGGCCTCAATGGGAGAATATCGATCATGCTGAAATCGAAATATGCAGGGCTCGGCGCCATCCTGGCGCTCGGTGTCCTGGCGACGGCGGCGCTGGCGCAGGACAAGCCGGTCGCGGGCGAGGTGAAGGAGGGATCGCTCAAGGGCAAGACCCTGACCTTCGTCTCCTATGGCGGCATCTATCAGGACGGCCAGGCCGCGGCGCTGAAGGAATTCGTCGACAAGTCCGGCGTCAAGCTGCTCAACGACGGCCCGACCGAGATCGCCAAGCTGCAGGCCCAGGTCGAGTCCGGCAACGTCACGTGGGACGTCGTCGACACCGACGACCTGCCGCCTTACGTCTATTGCGGCAAGCTGTTCCAGAAGCTCGATCTGACGAAGCTCGACGTCTCGAAGATCCCAGAGGGTCAGGTCGGCGAATGCTCGGTGCCGGCGATGAACTACGGCGTCGTGCTGATGTACAACAAGGAGAAGTACAAGGATAACCCGCCCAAGAGCTGGGCCGACTTCTTCGACACGCAGAAATTCCCAGGCGTGCGCGGGATCGACGGCTCCGGCAGCCCGACCGGTGGCCTGCTGGAACAGGCGTTCAAGTATGCCGGCGGCGACCCCAAGGCGATGACGGTGGCCGATATCGACAAGGCCATCGACGTTGTTCGCAAGCTCGGCCCCGATACCATTTTCTGGAAGACGGGTGCTGAATCGCAGCAGCTCGCCGAATCCGGCGAGGCCGACATGCTGATGATGTGGACCGGCCGCGCCATGACCGCGGTGAAGAACGGCGCCAAGTATGCTCCGGCCTGGCAGGACTGGCTGGTGGTGATGGATCAGATGACGATCCCGGTCGGCGTCAAGGATACCGACGCATCCTATGCGCTGCTCAATGCCTATCTCGGCAAACAGTCGCAGGAGGTCCTGGCGGAGAAGACGTCCTACACGCCGATCAACAGCGACGCGCAGCCCAAGGTCGACGCTTCCGTCTCCGCCTTCCTGACCAACACGCCTGACCGCCAGAAGCAGGGCTACAAGCAGAACTTCAAGTTCTGGGTCCCGAACTTCGCGGTGGCGCAGGAGAAGTGGTCGGCCCTGATGGCCGGCAACTAACGGCTGACCAGGAGACCAGGCCAGTGAGCGCGCTCGAACCGACGACGCCTGCCGCCGAAAAACGGGCAGGATGGGCATGGCGGCCGTACGCGCTCACGCTGCCGGCGCTCCTCCTGCTGGTGGCCGTGATCGGCTACCCGCTGCTCACCATCGTGCTGCGCAGCCTGTCGGAGCCTCAATGGGGCGTGCAGAACTACGTCTGGTTCTTCGGCGCCCCGGTCAACCTCACGGTGCTCCAGCGCACCTTTACGATCTCGGCGTGGGTCACGCTGGTCTGCGTGATCTGCGCCTATCCTTACGCTTACCTCATGACAGCGGTCGGGCCGCGCGTGCGACTCGTCCTGGTGCTCTGCGTCCTCATCCCGTTCTGGGTGAGCGGGGTCGTGCGCACCTTATCCTGGGTCATCCTGCTGCAGGATTCCGGCGTCATCAACTCACTGCTCCGCGCCGCCGGCTTTGACGGCATCCGCCTGATCCGCACCCAGACGGGCGTGGTGATCGGCATGGCGCAGGTGCTTCTGCCCTTCATGATCCTGCCGCTCTATTCGGTGATGAAGGGGATCGACCTCAGGCTGGTGCGGGCGGCGCGGAGCCTCGGCGCGCGGCCATCCCGCGCCTTCTTCACGGTCTACCTGCCGCTGTCGCTGCCGGGCGTGTATGCCGGCGCGATCATAGTCTTCATCCTGGCGCTGGGCTTCTACATCACACCGGCGCTGCTCGGTGGACCGCGCTCGACCATGCTCTCGACCCTTGTGCAGACCCAGGTGCTCAGCCTGCTGCAATGGGGACGCGGTGGGGCGATGGGCGTGATCCTGCTCGTCACGACCTTCCTGCTCCTGGCGCTCGCGGCGCCGGTGATGCGGTCGAGGCATCGGGAAGCGGGGCGACGCTGATGGAAATGAAGCCGCTCACACGTGTGGTTCTCGGCCTCGTCTGCCTGCTCGTGGCGATCTGGCTGGTGGCGCCGACGCTCGTCGTCGTGCCGATGTCGTTCAACGAGAACAAGTCGCTCGCCTTTCCGCCGCAGGGCTTTTCCTGGCAGTGGTACCAAAACTTCGCCACCAACCCGGAATGGTCGACCAGTTTCCTGAATTCGCTGAAGGTCGCTTCGATCGTGGCGGTGCTGGCGACGGTGCTCGGCACGCTCGCCGCCTTCGGGCTCGACCGCATGAAGGCGCGGCCGGCCAATCTGTTGCGGATGCTGATGCTGACGCCGATGGTGGTGCCGGGCGTCGTGCTGGCCATCGGCATCTACGCCGTCTATCTCGACGCCCAGCTCGTCGGAACGCTGACGGGCTTCGTGCTGGCCCATACCATCCTTGCGCTGCCTTTCGTGCTGATCGCGGTTTCCGCCAATCTCGAAGTGTTCGACAGAAGGCTGGAGACGGCTGCATCAAGTCTCGGCGCCGGCGCGCTCACCACGTTCCGCACGGTGACGTTGCCGCTGATCCTGCCAGGCATGCTGTCCGGGCTGCTGTTCGCCTTCGCCACATCCTTCGACGAGATCGTCGTGTCGCTCTTCATCACCAACCCCTATCTCAAGACATTGCCGGTGCAGATCTTCTCCTCGATTACACGCGATGCCGATCCGACGGTTGCCGCTGTCGGCACCATCCTTTTGTTCGCCACCACGGCCCTGATCGGTGGCGGCATGCTTCTTCTTGGCCGCGAGCGGAAGGGACGCCCATGAACCCGAGACCGGAAAATCGCGGCGCGGCGATCGACCTCGAAACCGTCAGCAAGGCCTATGGTGCGTTCAAGGCGCTGGACGGCGTCTCGCTCGGGATCGAGCCCGGCGAGTTCATGACGCTGCTGGGGCCGAGCGGCTCGGGCAAGACCACGACGCTCAACGTGATCGCCGGCTTCACCGACGTGACCAACGGCAAACTTCTGGTCGGGGGCAAAAGCGTCGTCGGCGTGCCGGCGCACAAGCGCAACATCGGCGTCGTCTTCCAGCACTACGCCCTGTTCCCGCATATGACCGTCGGCCGCAACGTCGCCTATCCGCTGACGTTGCGCGGCGTTGGCAAGACCGATCGCCAGGCCCGGGTGGCAAAGGCGCTCGACATGGTCAAGATGGGCGACTTCGCGCATCGCTATCCGAGCGAATTGTCGGGTGGCCAGCAGCAGCGCGTCGCGCTGGCGCGCGCTATCGTCTTCGACCCGCCGCTGCTCCTGATGGACGAGCCGCTCGGCGCGCTGGACAAGAAGCTGCGCGAATGGCTGCAGCTCGAGATCAAGCGCATCCACCGCGAGCTCGGCACCACCTTCGTCTATGTCACCCATGACCAGGAGGAAGCCCTGGTGCTGTCCGACCGCATCGCGGTGTTCAACCGCGGGCGGATCGAGCAGGTCGGCACCGGCCGCCAGCTTTACGACGAGCCGGCGACGCTGTTCGTCGGCCGCTTCATCGGCGACTCCACCGTGCTGCGCGGCGAGGCGAGGAGCGACGGCACCAGCACCGCGCTGACCGTCGCCGGCGAGACAGTGACGGCTCCAAGGCGCATCAATGGCGGGGCCACCCCGGTGATGCTGCTGCGGCCAGAAAAACTTGCCATTCGAAGACCAGGCCAGACTGGCGAAAACAATCGATTGTCCGGGACGATCGCCGAAGCGATCTATCTGGGCTCGGGGTCGAAATACGAAGTGAAGCTCGCTGACGGCTCGATGGCAATCGTGCGCTCGCCCCTGACCGGCGAGAGTTTTGGCCATGGCGACAAGGTCGAGCTTTGCTTCGACGGCGCCGACGCCAAGCTGCTTCCCGACGACAGCACGGCCGACACGACGCTCACCTGATCAACTCTTTATTTTAACGCAATTCCGGACGGAAAACCGCCTCACACTTTTCCCGGAAACTGCTCTCGCGGAAGCCCTCCCATGCAAGTCAAGCGCAACGGCGATATCTCCTTCTGGTATGCGGATCTGGGCGCGGTTCCCGCACCGCGTCCGCCTTTGCCCGGCGACATCGAAGCCGACGTCGCGATCGTCGGCGCCGGCTATACCGGGCTCTGGACCGCCTATTATCTGAAGAAGGCAAAGCCCTCGCTTCGCGTCGTGCTGCTCGAGCGCGAGTTCGCCGGCTTCGGCGCTTCGGGCCGCAACGGCGGCTGGTTGTCGGGCGGCTTCGGCTGGTCGCGCGAAAAATATCTCAAGACCTCGAACCGGCAGGCCGTCGTCGCCATGCAAAAGGCGATGGCCGGCTGCGTCGACGAGGTGATCCGGGTGGCGACCCAAGAGGGCATCGACGCCGATATCCGGCGCGTCGACAACCTCACCGTCGCGACCAATCCGGCGCAGCTGGAGCGGGTGCGCGAGGAATGTGAGACGATCCGTTCCTGGGATGCCGACCCTGACCGCATCGAGCCGCTCGACGCAGCGGCGACACGCGCGCGCATCAACATCAAGAACGCCATGGGCGGCTTCGTCATCCATGGCCAGGCGCGGGTGCAGCCGGCCAAGCTGGTGCGCGGGCTGGCGGCAGCGGTCGAGCGCCTCGGCGTGCCGATCTACGAGAAAACGACGGTGACGGCGATCGCCAAGGGCAGCGTGACGACGGACAGAGGCGCTGTGCGCGCGGAAACCATCATCCGCGCCACGGAAGGTTTCACCGCCGGCATTCCCGGAGAAGAGCGGACGTGGCTGGCGTTGAACAGCGCGCAGATCGTCACCGAGCCGCTGTCGCCCGAGCTATGGCACGAGATCGGCTGGGAAGGGCATGAGCTGCTCGGCAATGCCGCGCACGCCTATTGCTATGCCCAGCGCACGCGTGAAGGCCGCATCACCATGGGCGGGCGCGGCGTGCCCTATCGCTACGGGTCGCGCACCGACGTCAACGGGCAAACGCAGCAGGCAACGATCGACCAGTTGCACACGATCCTGACGACGCTCCTGCCGCAGACTTCGGGAAGCCGCATCGAGCATGCCTGGTGCGGCGTGCTCGGCGTGCCGCGCGACTGGTGCACGACGGTCGGCCTCGATCCCAGGACCCGCATCGGCTGGGCCGGCGGCTATGTCGGGCTCGGCGTTTCCAGCTCCAACCTTTCGGGGCGGACGCTCGCTGCTCTTATTCTCGGCCAGGACAGCGACCTGACGCGATTGCCCTGGGTCAATCGCAAGGTCCGGCCCTGGGAGCCGGAGCCCTTCCGCTGGCTCGGCGTTCATTCGATGTACCAGCTCTACCGTATCGCCGACCAGCGCGAGGCGGCGGGGCTTGCGCACACCTCGAAGCTCGCGGCGCTGGCCGACAGCATCACTGGCCACTGACCATGGAGTCCGACTTGATCGATCTTTCGACTTTCCACGACCTCGCCAAGGCCGATATCGGCGCTTTCTCGCCCAAGCCGACGTCCTTCGAAGGAGATCAGGTCGAGGCGGCGCGGTCGCTCTTCCAATCGCCTGACGGGACCGTCGATATCGGCATCTGGGAATGCACGCCCGGTCGCTTCACGGCTGATCGTTCGGGCTCCTCGGAAATCTGCCACATCATTTCGGGTCGGGTCGAGGTGAGCCGCGCCGACGGCGAGATGCGCGAACTGGGGCCGGGCGATCTGCTCGTCCTGCCGCAGGGCTGGAAGGGCGAGTGGCTGATCCGCGAGAGGACGCGCAAACTCTACATGATCCAGTCGGCGGGCTGATCGCTGTTCTCGCTTCGAGGGATGACGCCCTTGGGCGGCACCCTTTAGTGATCGATCGGTCCCTTGGGCGAGACGATTGCCGTGCCGGCGGTGGTCGGCCGCTCGATCATGCGGCGCACGCGCGGCGGGTTTTCGCCGCTGTGCAGCGCGCGAATGCGTTCGCCGACAACGGCGTCGGCATGGGTGGCGCGCCGGTTGTGGCGAATATACTCGACCCAGGTCGGCGTGTGGTAGTGCTCGATCCAGACGGATGGATTTTCGAGGTCCCGCGCGAGCGTCCAGTTGCGGGCGCCGTCGCGGCGGCGTATCCGGCCGCGCTCGGCCATGGTGGCGAGGAATTCCGGCACGTCTTCCTCGCGGATGATGTATTCGATCATGATGGCGATCGGGCCGCTGCGCGGCTTGAGGTTGAGCGCCAGCATGGGCTCCTTGAAACGGTTGAGCGGATCGAGGTTGAGCGTCTTCTGCTGCGGCAACGGCAGGATGAAGCCGATAGCGCCGCCGGCGAGCATCGCGATCGCCGCCGCGATCAACGCGGTTTCGGCGCCATGCACATCCGCGACCACGCCCCAGATCCAGCTGCCCAGGGCGATGCCGCCGAAGGTCGCCGTCTGGTAGACCGACAGCACGCGACCAACCACCCAGCGCGGCGTCGACATCTGCACGGTGACGTTGAAATGCGACAGCGCGATCACCCAGCAGGCGCCGCCGATGAGCAGGCCCGCGGAGGTCTGCCAGGCATTGTGGCTGACGGCGGCGTTGAGGGCGCAGAGCGCGAAGCCGGTGAAGGCCATGCGCACCATTGTCTCGCTGGAGAGCAGCTGCCGCAGCCTGACGCTGATCAGCGCGCCGCCGACCGCGCCGATGCCGAAGGCGCCGAGCATGATGCCATAGGTCAAGGCGTCGCCCTTGACGACATCGCGCGCCACCAGCGGCAACAGCGCCAGCACCGCGCCGGCGCTGAAGCCGAAAGCCGAACCACGCACCAGTACCTTGGCGATGTTGGGCGACATGGCGACATAGCGCAGGCCCGCACCCATGGCGGCGCCGAGCGACTCGCGCGGCAGGGTCTGCTCGGGCACGGCCGGCTTCCAGCGGGTGAGCACGACGATCAGGCCGATATAGCTGACCGCGTTGGCGGCGAAGGCCGCCGCGGCGCCCGCGGCAGCGACGATGACGCCGCCGATGGCCGGGCCGACGCTGCGGGTGATGTTGAAGCCCAGCGAGTTCAGCGCGACCGCAGCCGGCACCTTGGCTCGCGGCACCATGTCGCCGACGGACGCCTGCCAGGCCGGGCTGTTGAGCGCCGTGCCGCTGTCGATCAGGAAGGTGAAGGCGAGCAGGGTCCACGGCGTCATCCAGCCTTGCCAGGTGAAGACCGTCAGCAACGCCGAGACGACGAGCATGAAGGTCTGCGCCACCAGCATCACCTTGCGGCGGTTGAAGCTGTCGGCGATCGCGCCGGCGACCAGCGCGAACAGCATGATCGGCAAGGTGGTCGACGCCTGGACCAGCGCCACCTGGTAGGGAGAGGTGGCGATTGTAGTCATCATCCAGGCGGCGCCGACGCCCTGGATAAGGCCGCCGAAATTCGAGACCAGGTTGGCCGACCAGACGGCGCGGAAAATGCCGTGCCGGAACGGCGCCAGAGCCGAGGCGCGTTCGCTTTCCGGCTCGTCGTCGTTCATGGTCGCGGTCCCGCCTTCAACATTGCCTTGCGTTCGCCCGAAGCCGTGCCGGTGCCAGGCTGGCGACTCACGAAGGATCGCGATCCAACAACAGGAAGGCAAAGGCGAAAATGCGTCGGCGAAGCTTTAAACCAAGCATCTTGCCGGTCTGGACCAAACTTTGGTCATTTGGCGTCCCTGCTTTCGGCAAGCAGCGCCTCGCCGAGCCTGCCTGTCGTGTCGCCGCCGACGTAAAGGCGGAGCAGCATCTCCATCCCGACCAGTCGCAGCCTCGAAGGTTCCTGGCTTCTGGCCATGTCGATGAGGTCGTCCAATTCGGATGTCGACCATTTCATGGCGTCGCGCAGGTAACCGCCGCGCAGCAGGCCTTCGGTCCCGGCTGAAAAGGCGTCGGACATCTCGAAGCCGTTCTTCGGCGCATGGACGTTCTCGCGCGGCAGATGGCGTTCGGCGACCTTCTTCAGCAGCCACTTGCTCGTCCTGTGGCGGTATTTATGCCGCCTCGGAAGATGCATGGCGAAATCGATGAGCCGGTTCTCGAGGAATGGCACCCTGAGCTCGACGGAGGCTGCCATGCTCAGGCGGTCATGCCGATGCAGGAGATCCTGCAAGTGCGAATAGAGGTCGTAGAAGCAGGCTGCCAGGAAAGCGCGATCGCCGGCCGGGCTGACGCCGTCGAGCCGGTCGAACAGCTTGGTCTGCAGGAAGTTCAGTTCCGGCGAGAGCGCCCGCAACACGACGTTGCGGTCCCAGGGCGCGTCCCGGCCGATCGAATTGCGGAACGGCGCGCGGCGAAGCCGCTGGAATTTCCGCTCCCGTCCGGCCTTGGAGCGAAAGAGCAACTGCAGCCATGACATGCGCCAGAGCCGGATCGTCGAGGCCTGCCACTTGTAGCCGCCGAAGAGCTCGTCGGCTCCCTCGCCGGTGAGCAGGACCTTGACGCCGTCGGCATGGCACTGCTCGGCGAGAGCCAGCAAGCCGACCACGCTGGCGTGCCAGCCGTCGCTTTCGAGATGCCAGACCGCGCGCGGCCATAGTTCGAGAAACCGATCCCTGTCCACAGGCACGCGGCGCAGGCTGACGCCGACCTGGCGGCCGGTCCGCTCGGCTCTCTCGGCCTCGCTGCCGCCAAGCCGCGGGTCGACGACATAGCCATGCATCCCGGGCCTGTAGCGCCTGGCCAGCGCGGTGATCAGGCCGGAATCGACACCGCCACTGCAGGCCGTCGCCAGGCTGGTGTCGGCGATGCAGTGTAACTCGACGCTCTGCTCGAGCAGAGTCTCCAGCGTGGCGGTATGCTCGGCGTCGGAGGCGCCGTCGCCGAGGATGCGAGAGGTCTCCAGCACGTCCAGGACATGCCAGAAGCGGCGCTTCTCGACGCCGGCTCCGGTGATTTTCCAGAGGCCGGCGGGAGGCAAGCGTTCGATTCCGTCAAAGACGCTGTAGCTCGAATCGCGGCTCTGCCAGGCAAGCCGCAAGGTGAGTTCGCGTGTGTCGATGCCACGCGCGAAGTCATGGCAGGCGAGGATTGCCTTGTCCTCGGAGGCGAAGAGTATCCGCTCGCCCGTCTCGGCGACGGACATCGGCTTGATGCCCAGCCTGTCGCGGGCAAGCCACAGGGCGCTCGCGCGGGCATCGAAATAGGCGAGCGAGAACATGCCGTCGAACAGCGGAACCGCCTTGTCGGGGCCCCAGTGGTGCAGGGCCTGAAGCACCACCTCCGTGTCTGAAACTGAACGAAACCTCAGGCCCTCCGCCTCGAGCGTCTTGCGGAGCGCGCGGTAATTGTAGACCTCGCCATTGTAGCAGAGGATACCCGCGCCATCTGTCGTCCGCATCGGCTCGCGCGCGGCGGGGGAGGGGTCGATGATGGTGAGCCGGCGATGGCCGAGCGCCAGTCTGGCGTCGTTCCAACTGTCGTGGTCGTCAGGACCGCGATGCGCCAGCGCCTGCATCATGGCGGCGACGTCCTTCAGGTCGGCTGTGACGATCGGATCACGCTTGCGCCAGACGCCTGCTATTCCGCACATGGCTCGACGACCGCTTTTGCCTGATCCATCGCTTCTCTGAGATCGCCTGAAACTCGGTGTCCCCGCTGGCGCGGGGCGTAGCCGACAATCTAGCGGCAACAAACCTGGCCGCAAGCCGTCTTCCAGCCCAGGCCGAAGCGCTTCGGAGCAGCGACGAGCGCTTGTCAGAAGCCGTGCTCGATCCGTTCGAAGATGACGTTGGTGAAGGCCGCGATCTGGCCGCCGATGAATGGACCGGTCAATGCCACGACCAGCATGATGGCGACGATCTTCGGGACGAAGGTGAGCGTGATTTCCTGGATCTGCGTCAGCGCCTGGATCAGCGCGATGCCGATGCCGACCACCATCGCCACCAGCACCACGGGAGCGGAGGCGGTGAGCACCGTCCAGACGGCGTATTGCACGATATCGAGGGCGTCGGCCTCATTCATGCTGGCGCACCCCTCGCGGAAACCGGCTTAGCCGGCCGGCTTGATCGAGACGCCCGCGCCGACCGGAACCTGGGTGCCGTCCTGCAGCACTGCGATCAGTCCGCTGCTGGAGAGCGTCACCGATGCCACCGTGCCGGTGGTCTTACCGTCGGCCGAGGTGATCGAGCGGCCGATCAGCGCGTCGGCCTGGGACAGGGCCGAGGACTGCATGATCTGGTCGAGCTTGGTGTTGGTCTGGACCGATTGCTCGACCTGCGAGAAGGTCGCGAGCTGCGCGACATACTGCGTGGAGTCCATCGGCTTGGTCGGATCCTGGTTCTTCATCTCGGCGATCAGCAGCTTCAGGAACGACTGGTAGTCGACCGCCGTCTTCGAAGTCGCCGTGGTGCTCGAGTTGGCGCCCACCGGTATCGTCGTCGTCATGTCCACGGCCATCGCTCTATGCTCCTACAGCCAGCGCGCGCGGCGCTTCCGGAATGTCGTCATTGCCGTTGAGCGCCTGGCGCTCGAGCGCATAAAGGGCGCGGATCGCCTTCAGCGCCTCGTAGATGTGATCCTCGCCGACCATGCGGTCGATCTGCTTCAAGGCGTTGCAGATTTCCTGATTGTCGAAGCTCGCGATCAGCATC
>JBFLWR010000326.1:0-4820 GCA_040755925.1 Pseudomonadota bacterium | reverse complement strand
ATTCCCCACGCTTCGAAGAACTTCAACAGCTGCGCCCGCGCGCCGTCGTCGTTCCATGTCCGGTCGGCCTTGACGATCGCCAGCAGGTTCTCGGCAGCCTGCATCCGCTCGCCATGCGCGTTCTGGACCATCGCCAGGTCGAAGCGCGCCTGGTGATCGTTCGGATCGGCGACGAGCCGGCGCTCGAACTCGGCCGGGTTGCCGAGCGCCGCGGCCTGCGCGGCAAGCGTCATCCTGGCGCGCAGCGCGGCAAGCGCCGGCGCGTCCTTCTTGTCCTCCGGCGCGCGCGCCAGAACGGCCTCGGCGCCTTGTGCGTCGCCGGCATCGAACAGGATCTCGCCCAGGCCCGCTATCGCCTCGACCGTCTCCGGCGCCTGTTCCAGGATCGCGTCATATATCTCGGCGGCGGTCTGGACGTCGCCGGCCGCGCGCGCCTCAACGGCCGCCGCCAGCGCATCGGTGATCTGTGGCGCGCCGCCGCCCTTGCCGCCGACCTTCTGGATGAATTGCGTGATCTGGCTCTCGGGGACCGCGCCCATGAAGCCGTCCACCGGCTGGCCGTCCTTGAAGGCGATGACCGCCGGGATCGACTGGATGCCGAGCTGGCCGGCGACCGAGGGATGGTCGTCGATATTCATCTTGACCAGCTTGACCTTGCCGCCGGCGGCCTTGACCGCCTTTTCGAGCTGCGGCGTCAGTTGCTTGCAGGGTCCGCACCACGGCGCCCAGAAGTCGACGAGCACCGGCTGGCGGCGCGATTCCTGGATGACGTCCGCCGCAAAGGTCGCCGTGGTCGTGTCCTTGATCAACTCCGCCGCCGTCGGTGCCTCGCCAAGCGAGAGCTTCGCCTTCTCGCCCTCCGCGCCGCCATACTGGACGGTCTGGGCGTACTGGCCGCCGCTGGCGCCAAACGAGCCGTTGAACGGGTTGTTGTCACTCATGTCGTCGCCCTTTCGGTCGCGCCGCCGGCAACAGGGCGCGGCGCGTCATTGTCGGATTTCGGTTTCGCCCACATGTGGCGATCAGCCCGAGACTTTCAAGATAACAGGATCGTGGCCGGTTGCCTCGACGAATCTGATCAGATCGGCGGCGGCAATCGCCGTCGTCGCCTCGTTGGTGAGCGGATGGCCGTTGATGACGTCGTGACTCATCAACTCCTGGTCGAGAACGACCTTCACCCGCCCGGCCGGATCATTGACCAGGCCGAAAACGGTGACCGCGCCGGGAATGACGCCGAGCAGCTCCATCAGCATTTCCGGCTTGCCGAACGAAACCCGGCTGGACGCGCCGATCAGTTGGTGGATCTGCTTGAGGTCGACCACGGCCTCCTCGCCGACGGTGACGAGGAAATAATTGTCCTTCTTGTCCTTCAGGAAGAGATTCTTGGTGTGGCCGCCCGGGATCTCGCCGCGCAGCGCCTGCGAATCGGCGACCGTGAACAGCGGCGGGTGCCTGACCGTCGTGACGGAAATGCCGAGATCGGCAAGAAAGGCGTTGAGCTCGGCTTCGGTCTTCGGCATCGGTCCTCACAGCATCCGGCAGGGTCATGCCGTTTACGGCCAATGGTGGCAATGGGGCAAGACCGGCATGGGCGACCAGGACGATCAGCGTGCTGATATCCATCCCGCCGGCGCGTTTTGGCCGCGGTCAAAAAGACCGTCATTTCCCTGTTGCAATCGCCGCGCTCTTCGGCCATATAGGCGCGGCTTGCGGCCCAAAGCCGCGCGAGCGGGTGTAGCTCAGGGGTAGAGCACAACCTTGCCAAGGTTGGGGTCGGGCGTTCGAATCGCCTCACCCGCTCCAGTTTCCCTCAGGGGATCAAGCAAACGAAAAGCCGCGGTTCGCCGCGGCTTTTTCGCTTTCAGGCCGCCACTTAGTGATTGTGCGATTGCTGGAACCCGGCAACGTCGTACTGAGCCACGCTCTTCGAATTATTCGAGTTCTGCGGTTGTTGGCCCGCATAGTGCGTTCCGGCGTTCCCATCGGGGTTGAAGGCCGAACCTGGGGCGGAGGCGGCGTGGCCCGGCGTGGCGCTCCCCGTCTGAAGGCTGCCGATCGTTTGGCTGGGCTGGCCTGTCGTGCCAGTCACGGTGTGGACATTGGTGGCCAGGGCCATGCCGGTGGAAGCTACGAACAGCCCGGCCATTATCGGTGCGAGGAGATGTTTCATGATGTTCTCCTAAAAGCGTTTGGATTTCAGGAGGCGCGCTCGGGTCTTGAGCGCACCCGGCGGTTAAACATCAGAAACGCTTTTCGCACCATCATTAATCCCGGGTCTCGTAGACCTGATGCCTCGCAACTCCATTGGCTGCCCTGCACCCGTCTCAGATCTACCCCAGCCTTGCCCTAGTCGTCCTCGGCGTTGCCAGCAGCAGGCTCGTCTCGCTTCCCGTTATTCCCGGGATCAGCCTTATCCTTCTCAGCACCGCGTCGAAGTCGGTGAGCGAGGCGGTGCCGAGCTCCACCACCAGGTCCCAGCGGCCATTGGTGGTGTGGATGGTCGAGACTTCCGGAAAGCCGCCCAGCGCCCGGATGACGCGGTCGGCGGCGTGGCCCTCGATCTCGATCAGCATGACGCCGCGTATGCGCTGGTCGACCGCGTCGGCGCGCAGCACCACCGTGTAGCCGATGATCTCGCCGGATTTTTCCAGCCGCTCCATGCGCGCCCTGACCGTGGCGCGCGACACGCCGAGGTCGACCGCGAGGTCGGAGACGCTGCGCCGCGCGTCATGCCTCAGCAGCGTCACCAGTCTTTCGTCGAGCGCATCCATGATTGTCCATTTCGATCAGATCATATGTTCAATATGATAGGCCATTCTTGGCGAAATGCCAATTTTACCTGTTCAAACCGCCAGGCTTCGATGATCCAATCGCGCGATCAATCGAAAGGCGGAAAAATCATGCGCTGCAGGATCGTAGGCGCGCCGGTGCAGGACGGCGCGGGCAGGATGGGATGCGAGATGGGGCCAAGCGCGCTGCGCACCGCGGGGCTGGTCTCGGTGCTTTCCGAACTCGGCCACGAGGTCGAGGACTGGGGCGCGGTGCAGAAAGCGGTCGCCCGCCCGGTCATCCATGGCAATCTCGCGCTGAAGGCCTTGCCGGAGATCGCCGCCTGGACGACGGCGATCGCCGAAACCGCTTACGAGGCTTCCCTAAACGCCATGCCGATCTTCCTCGGCGGCGACCACTCGATCTCCGCCGGCACGGTGTCGGGCGTAGCGCGCCGCGCCGCCGAGCGCGGCCGCCCGCTCTTCGTGCTCTGGCTCGACGCCCATCCCGATTTCCACACGCTCGACACCACCGCCAGCGGCAATTTGCACGGCGTGCCGCTGGCCTATGCCAGTGGGCGCCACGGCTTCCAGGGCTATTTCCCCGACCTGGCCGCCCCCGTCGATCCCGCCCGTGTCTGCGCCATCGGCCTGCGCAGCGTCGATCCGGCCGAGCGCCGGGCGCTGGGCGAGGCGGGCGTCACCGTGCACGATATGCGCGCCATCGACGAGCACGGCATCGCGCCGCTGCTGCGCGCCTTCCTGGCGGCCGTCGAGAAGGAAAACGGCCTGCTGCATGTCAGCCTCGATGTCGACTTCCTCGACCCGTCGATCGCGCCGGCGGTCGGCACCACTGTTCCCGGCGGCGCGACTTTCCGCGAGGCGCATCTGGTGATGGAGATGCTGTCGGACAGCGGCCTCGTCTCCAGCCTCGACCTCGTCGAGCTGAACCCGTTCCTGGATGAGCGCGGCCGCACCGCGACCCTGATGGTCGACCTCACCGCCAGCCTGATGGGCCGCCGCATCATGGACCGCCCGACCCGCAGCCACTCCGGAAGCATCTGACCCATGACCCAGCCTTCGCGCCTCGCCATCGTCCCCTTCGTCAGCGTCGACCGCATGATGAAGCTGGTGCTCACCGTTGGGGTCGAGCGGTTCCTGACCGAGCTTGCCGCCTATATCGAGGAGGATTTCCGCCGCTGGGAGCTGTTCGACAAGACGCCGCGCATCGCCTCGCACAGCCATGACGGCGTCATCGAGCTGATGCCGACCAGCGACGGCCGCCTCTACGGCTTCAAATATGTCAACGGCCATCCCAAGAACATGCGCGAGGGCCGCCAGACGGTCACCGCCTTCGGCGTGCTGGCCGATGTCGGCTCGGGCTATCCGATGCTGTTGACCGAGATGACCATCCTGACCGCGCTGCGCACCGCCGCCACCTCCGCCGTCGCGGCCAAGTACCTGGCGCCGAAGGGCTCGCGCTCCATGGCTATCATCGGCAACGGCGCCCAGTCCGAGTTCCAGGCCATCGCCTTCAAGGCGCTGCTCGGCATCGACCGGCTGCGGCTTTACGACATCGACCGCTCCGCCTCGGAAAAATGCGCGCGCAACCTCGCCGGCAAGGGCTTCGACATCACCATCTGCGCCACCGGTCAGGACGCGGTGGAAGGCGTCGACATCATAACCACGGTAACGGCCGACAAGCAGTACGCCACCATCCTGACCGACAACATGGTCGGCTCCGGCGTGCATATCAACGCCGTCGGCGGCGACTGTCCCGGCAAGACGGAGCTGCATCGCGACATCCTGTTGCGCTCCGACATCTTCGTCGAGTTCCCGCCGCAGACGCGTATCGAAGGCGAGATCCAGCAGCTCGACGCCGACCATCCGGTGACCGAGCTGTGGCAGGTGATGACCGGACAGGCAACAGGCCGCAGGACGGCGGAGCAGATCACGCTGTTCGATTCCGTCGGCTTCGCCACCGAGGATTTTTCAGCCCTTCGCTACGTCCGCGACCAGCTCAAGGCAACCGGCCTTTACGAGGAGCTCGAC
>JBFLWR010000325.1:0-6251 GCA_040755925.1 Pseudomonadota bacterium | reverse complement strand
GGATTTTGATGCTGCAATCTTCAGATCGAGCGCAATCTTCCCGCCGCCAGCGAGGTGCCGTAATAAAAGTACCAAAACGAGGCGGACAGGTGGATCATGAGGCTCATATAGTCGATGTCAGCGCGCTTGTCACTACTCTCCAATTACGCCCGCTATGTTCTGGTCGTAGTCGACCAGCGACCCGGTCATGACGCCGGCCTGGGGGCTGACCATGTAGGTGATCAGCCGGGCAAGCTGAGCCGGCTTAACAAGCTGGCCCATCGGCTGCGCCGCTTCGGCCTTTTCCAGCCAGTCGTCCGGCGCGTCGTGCCATTTCTTCTGCACGATATCCTCGCCTTCGGTGTCCATCCAGCCGGGCAGCACGGCGTTGCAGCGGATGCGGTTCCGCCGATAGGCGCTCGCGACGTTCTTGGTCAGCGTCATCAGCGCGCCCTTGCTGGTCGAATAGGGCGTCAGGAACGACTGGCCGGCATGCGCCGACATCGACAGCACATTGACGATCGAGCCCGGCGCCTTGCGCTCCAGGAGATGCGCGACCAGACCCTGCATGAGGAAGAAGGGACCGCGCACATTGGTGTCGAATATCTGGTCGAAAAGCTCCTCGGAGGTTTCGACCAGCGAGCCGCGCGCGGATGTGGCGGCGGCGTTGACCAGCGCATTCAAGGTGCCGAAATGAGCGATCGCCGCAGCTATGGCGCGCTTGCAGTCGGCGACCTTTGCGACGTCGGCGCTGATGAAGATGGCATCGACGCCGTTCTTCTTCAGCACGGCGACCGCCTTGTCGCCTTTCTCCTGCGACCGGCCGATGAGCGCCAGCGCGCGACAACCCTCGTCCGCCAAGGCCTCGGCGACGGCGAAGCCGATGCCCTGCGCGCCGCCAGTGACGATGGCGCGCGTTTCATGATTGCGACCGGCCAAACCGCTCATCGCTCTGCTCCTGTAATCGGATTCAAACGTTCAATCGACGCGGACGGTCTTGCCCGTCTGGGCCGACTTCAGTGCCGCGTCGGCCAGCTTCAGCGCAACCAGCCCGTCCTTGCCGCTCGGCGATGCTGCCTTGCCGGCGCTCTTGGCCGCGATGAAGGCCGCGATCTCGTTGGCGTAGGCGTCGATATAGCGGGTCATGAAGAAATCGTGCAGCGGCGGGCGGGTGTAGCCCTTGTCGTTGGCAAGCTCGATCGACACCGGACGCTGGTTCTCGGCCGCCACCATGCCCTTCGAACCATGCACCTCGATACGCTGGTCGTAGCCATAGGTGGCGCGGCGCGAGTTGGAGATGATTGCCTGCTTGCCGGACGCGGTCTCGAGGATGACGCTGACCGAGTCGAAATCGCCCGCATCGCCGATCTTCTTGTCGACCAGCACCGAGGCATGCGCGCTGACGGCCACCGGCTCTTCGCCCAGCAGGAAGCGCGCCATGTCGAAGTCATGGATGGTCATGTCGCGGAAGATGCCGCCGGAGCGGGCGATGTAGTCGAGCGGCGGCGCGCCGGGATCGCGGGACGTGATGGTGACCATCTCGACCGCGCCGATGGCGCCGTCGTCGATCGCCTTGCGGACGGCGGCGAAATGCGGATCGAAGCGGCGGTTGAAGCCGACCATCAGCGTGGCGCCGGTCTTCTCGACCACGGCCAGGCATTTTTCGACGCGCTTGACGCTGAGGTCGATCGGCTTCTCGCAGAAGATCGCCTTGCCGGCCTTGGCGAAGCGCTCGATCAGATCGGCATGGGTGTCGGTCGGCGTGCAGATGATGACGGCGTCGATGTCCTTGGCCTTCTCGATGGCGTCGATCGTGCGCACCTCGGCGCCGTAGGCGGAAGCAAGCTCAGTCGCGGCCTTCTCGAAGGCGTCGGCGACGGCCACCAGTTTGGCCTGCGGGTTGGAGGCAACGGCGCGGGCATGCACCTTGCCGATGCGGCCGGCGCCGAGAAGAGCGAAGCGGAGGGTCATGAAAAGTCCTTCGAGGATGGGGATTAAAGGCATCCGCGCCTGCCCGGCGCGGATTATTGGCTGGTTCGTCGTGACGCCGTCAGGCGGCCTGGAGTTCCGCCTGCCCGGTCTTGGCGCCGGTGATGTAGGCGACGATATCATTGCCGTCGGTGTCCTGCTTGCGCAGGTTGGCGACGATGCGGCCACGGCGGAAGACGACGATGCGGTCCACCAGGTCGAACACCTGGCGCATGTTGTGGCTGATCAGGATCAGCGGCTCGCCGTTCTCCTTCAGCGTGCGGATGATGTTTTCGACCTGCGCGGTCTCCTGCACGCCGAGCGCCGCCGTCGGCTCGTCCATGATGATCAGCTTGGAGGCGAAGGTGGCGGTCCTGGCGATCGCCACGCACTGGCGCTGGCCGCCGGACATGTGGCGGATGGTGCTCGAGAGGTTCGGGATCTTCACCGCCGTGCGGATCAGCGCCGCCTCGGTCGCCTTGCGCATCGCCTTGCGGTCGAGGATCGAGAAGGGGCCGAGGTTGATCAGCACCTTCTCGCGACCGAGGAAGAGGTTCGACGGGACGTCGAGATCGTCGGCCAAAGCGAGGTTCTGGAACACGGTTTCGATACCGGCCTCGCGCGCCTCGATCGGCCCGGCGAAGTTGACCTCCTTGCCGTCGAACCAGACCTTGCCGCCAGTGCGTTGCTCGACACCGGTGATCTGGCGCACGAAGGTCGACTTGCCGGCGCCATTGTCGCCCATGATGGCGACGTGCTCGCCCTTGCGCAGCTCGAAATTCGCCTCCTGCAGCGCGTGCACGCCGCCATAGTGCTTGGTGAGGTTCTCTGTCTTCAGAACGACGTCCGACATGGTCAAGCTCCTATCGCGCGGCGGCGCTGGCGCCATTGATCGAGAACGACCGCGCCGACGATGATCACGCCCTTGACCATCTCCTGGTAGTAGGCATCGAGGCGCAGGAAGGTGAAGCCGGAAATAATGACGCCGAAGATCAGCGAGCCGATCACCGTGCCGATGATCGAGCCGCGGCCGCCCGACAGCGAGACGCCGCCGATGACCGCCATTGCGATGGCGTCGAGTTCGTACATCACGCCCATGCCGGACTGGGCGGTGAGGTTCTTGGAGCAGAGCACCACCGCGGCCAAGGAGGCGAGGATTGCGGCGATGACGTAGACCAAGACCTTGTGGTTGGCGATCTTGATGCCGGACATGCGCGCGGCATCCTCGTTGGAGCCGATGGCGTAGCAGTGCTTGCCGTATTTTGTGTAGGTCAGGATCAGCTGGAACAGGATCGCCAGCGAAATGAAGATGACGACCGGCATCAGCCCCTTGCCGATTGCGGCGAAACTCTCGGTCGGAAACGAGATCGGCTCGCCCTTCGACCACCATTTGGCGACGCCGCGCGCGGTGACCATCATGCCCAGCGTGGCGATGAAGGGCGGGATGCGCGTGTAGGCGATCAGCAGGCCGTTGACCAGGCCGGCGATGAGGCCGCAGCCTATCGCGACCAGCAGAGGCACGATGACCGGCAGGTCGATCCAGCCATATGACAGGAACATGGCCTTGGGGTTGGGGTTGCCGTTGACGGTCGCCACCTGGGCGAAACTCATGGCGATCATGGCGGTGGCGCCGACGACCGAGCCGGAGGACAGGTCGATGCCGCCGCAGATGATCACCTGCGTGACGCCGATGGCGATGATGCCGACGATGGACACCTGCAGGATGATGATCTGCAGGCGCTGCTCGTTGAAGATCGCGTCGACGTTCGGACGCGTGTTGAACAGGAAGCTGTCGCCGAGGAAGACCCGGCCAATCAATTCGAACAGGCCCACCAGGATGACGAGCGCCAGGAGAACGTTGAATTCGGGCGGCCAAGGGCGCTTCTTGGCATCATAACTGAGCCCGCCAACGCCATGCGATGTCTGTGCCACGTTCTTCTCCTCCTTAGAGTGGGATGACTTTCATTCGAAGCGTCATCCCGCTCTATCTCTTCTTGTTTGGGCATGATCTTTTCCGAAAATCGGGTCCCACTTTTCGGGATCATGCTCGGGGCCGCGTTCGCCCACCCGCCATCCGAGGGCGGGTGGAAGCGAGGAGCGGCACTGTCCTTGGTGTCTTGGCTTTGGACGCCCGGTTCGGCCGACCGTTCTTAAGCGCCGCTCCGTATCAATCGGCCCGCGGCCTCAGTTCTTCTTAAGGAACTTGTCGATGTTCGCCGGCGTGACGAGCTGGAACGGAATGTAGACCTTGTGGTCGACCTTCTCGCCCTTGGCGAGCTTCAGCGCCGCATCGAGCGCGCCGGCGCCCTGGCCCGCCGCGTCCTGGAACACGGTTACCTTGAGGTCGCCCGCCTGCATCGAAGCCAACGCGTCCTGGGTGGCGTCGACGCCGCCGACGATCATGGTCTTCATGTCGATGTTGGCGGCCTTCATCGCCTGTATGGCGCCGATGGCGCTTTCGTCGTTGTTGGCGATGACGCCGTCGAACGGCTTGGCGGTCGACAGCCAGTTGGTCATCAGGTTCTGCGCCTGGTCGCGCTGCCAGTTCGAGGTCTGCTTGTCGATGATCTTGATGAAGCTGCAGTCCGGCGTGGCGATCACGTTATCGATGTCCTTGGTGCGCTGCACCGCGGCCTGGTTCGACAGTTCGCCCATGATGACATAGACGTTGGCTTCCTTCTTGCCGGCTTCCTTGAAGAGGCGGCAGACTTCCTTGGTCTCGAGCGTGCCGGAATCGGCCTCGTTCGAGGCGACGAAGGCCTGGTTGTCCGGCAGCGAGTTGACGTTGACCGGCTCGCGGTTGACATAGACCAACGGGATCTTGGCCGCCGCGGCGGCATCCGACATCGCCTGCGTGGCCGAGGTGTCGACCGGGTTCACGATGATGGCGTCGACGCCCGAGGCGGCGAAGTTCTTGATCTGGTCGAGCTGCTTGGCCACGTCGTTCTGCGCGTCCTCGACCTGGAGCTCGACGCCGCTCATTCCCTTGGCCTGCGCGATCATGCCGTTGCGCAGCACGGTCAGGAAATTGTCGTCGAAACGCGCCATCGAGACGCCGATCTTGGCGGCGAAGGCGGACGAACACATCAGCGCCGAAAGCGCGACACCCAAAAGCAGTTTCTTCATTTTGTTTCTCCTCCACTTGGTGTCCGGCGTCACCTATTGAACCGGAATCCCCGACCTCCCGGGGAAATCTCCCAACGACCGTTCCGCTCCGCGGACATTTCTTCCACGCGAATGGAATGGGTGATCCTCCGTTTGAAACAGACGTTCCGGAACGAAAGAACCAAAATGCCTAGTTGGTGAAATATTCATTCCATTTCGTTCGACGAACGTCAAGGGAGATTCGGAACGGACGTGCCGGAATTTCGTACTATTCCGGCACGGAGATGGGGCCCGGCAGGCGATAGCCGGCCTGTTGGCCAGGTTTCCGCTCCAACCGAGGGCATGATAAAATCCTATCAACCTGATGGATTACATCAGCGCGAGCTAGATGTTCTCCGGCAGGTAGATGTCGAAGGGCAGGAAGGTCTGGCCCGGCGCGTTGGCTGCGCCGGATTCGATGGCGTGCGCCATCAAGCCGACCAGCTCGCGGCAGAGCGCCGCCAGCGGGGTCGAGATCACCATGGTCAAGATGTTGTCGGCGAGCGCGGCGCGCGACACGGCGTTGATCTCGTTGCAGATGACCACCGGCATCTCCGCCGGGCTCGCCGTCCTCAGCGCCGAGACCGCGCCTTCCATGCCGCCGCCAGCGACGTAGCAGCCGGCGAGATCGGGATGCCGCGCCAGGAGATCGAGCATGGCGTCGTGAGTGACCTGGTTGGCTTCCAGATTGACCAAGGTCTCCATAACAGTGAAGTCCGGCGCGTGCTCGCGGAAATAGGAGCGGAAGCCGATCTCGCGCAGCTCATGGCCGTGGAAGCGGTGACTGCCGACGAACAGCGCGACCTTGCCAGGCTTGCTGGCCGCCCGGGCGATCATCCAGGCCGCGGTGCGGCCCACCTTGCGGTTATCGAGGCCGACATAGCCCTCGCGGATGCCGGCGGCGAAGTCCGAAAGCAACGAGAACACCGGCTGGCCCCTCGCCTTCAGAGCCTCCACGACCGCCGTCAATGTCGGATGGTCCGGGCCGACGACGGCGATGGCCCTGGATCTGGCCGCGAGCCCGCGCATCTGGAGAGCGATCTCGTCCGGCGCCAGCGAGCTTGCGAAGTCGACGGTCGCCACACCCCGGAAGCGTTGCGACTGCGCCACCGCCAGCTCTAGCTCGCGGGCGAAATCGCCATAGAAGACATCATTGCCCC
>JBFLWR010000324.1:0-9598 GCA_040755925.1 Pseudomonadota bacterium | reverse complement strand
GACGCCCACCATCGCGATCCGCTCGCCGAGATCAACCTGACCGAGGATGATTTCGACTGGGCGACCGGCCAACTGATGGACCGCGCCGGGCGTCACAGCGGCAACCGGCTCGTCAGCCTGCTGGAGGGCGGCTACGATCTGCAAGGACTGGCATTTTCGGTCGCCGCCCATGTCGGGCGGCTGATGAAGGGATAAGGTATGGCTGTGGAAGGCAACGAGGACGTCAAGGCGATGAGCTTCGAGCAGGCGCTCGACGCGCTGGAGAAGATCGTCGATGATCTGGAGCGCGGCGATGTTCCGCTCGACCAGTCGATCCGTATCTACGAGCGCGGCGAGGCGCTGAAGGCCCATTGCGACCGGTTGCTGAAGGCGGCCGAGGATAAGGTCGAGAAGATCAGGCTGTCGCGCGACGGCAAGCCGGTGGGGACGGAGCCGCTCGACGCAGACTAGTTTGGAAGGCGGTGGGAGAGAAAAAAGCAGGTAAGGAGTTCAAGCTATGTGCCGAAACATCAAGACCCTGGCCAATTTCGAACCGCCGGCCACCAACGACGAGGTGCATGACGCGGCCTTGCAGTTCGTACGCAAGCTGAGCGGTTCCACGAAGCCCTCGAAGCGCAACGAGCACGCTTTCCACCATGCCGTGGAAGCAATTGCCGCCATTGCTCGCGAATTGATCGACTCGCTCGAAACTAACCAGGAGCCGCGTAATCGCGAGGAAGAGGCCGCCAAGGCGAAGGCCAGGTCGGCGCTCCGCTTCGCCTGAGGAGACGCCATGAGTTTTTTCCCGGGAAACGATCCTGAGCCAGGCGATGCCTTCGCCTGCGACCAGATCGAGTTGATGGTTGTCCCGAACGCCAAGGATATCGGCGGCTTCGAGGTGCGCCGCGCCTTGCCGACGGCAAAACGCCGGCTGGTCGGGCCCTTCATCTTCTTCGATCGCATGGGGCCGGCCATCCTGCGCGCTGGCCATGCGCTCGACGTGCGACCGCATCCGCATATCGGGCTTTCCACCGTCACCTATCTGTTCGACGGCAAGATCAGGCACCGCGATTCGCTCGGCACCGAAATGGTTATCGCGCCAGGCGACGTGAACCTGATGACCGCCGGCCGCGGCATCGTCCATTCCGAGCGGACGCCAGAGGAATTGCGCGGCGCACCGATGTCGATCTCCGGCCTGCAGACCTGGCTGGCCTTGCCGGATGGCAAAGAGGAGATCGACCCGGTGTTCGCGAACACGGCGATGATCCGTCTGCCCGAGATCGATGCCGAAGGCGTCAGCGGCCGCGTCGTTATCGGTGACTTTTCGGGGTTGCGCTCGCCGGTGGCGACGGCCTCCGATACGCTCTATGCCGATCTGCGTCTGGCGCCGGGCGCCAGCGTGAAGATCCCCGCCGATGCTGAGGAACGCGCCATCTACACCCTGGAAGGCGAGGTTTCGATCGCCGGCGACCGTTTCCCGGCCGAGCGGCTTCTGGTGTTCAAGCCGGGCGAGGAAATCGTTGTTTCGTCCGAGCGCGGCGCGCATTTCATGCTGTTCGGCGGCGCTTCGCTTGGTTCCAAGCGTTACATCTGGTGGAATTTCGTCTCGTCCTCGAAGGAGCGCATCGAGCAGGCCAAGGAAGAATGGAAGACGGGCCGCTTCGATATCGTTCCTGGCGATGAGGAAGAATTCATTCCGCTGCCGGAAGGCTAAGCTAAGGGCGGCCGCGTGCCAGCCGCGTCACTGACACGCATTTACATTCGACCGCCAGCGGCATATTTCGCGCACGATCATAGCGCTTATTGGTGAAGGTTAGCGCAAGCTCAGGATTCAGCAGGCCACCCCAGAGTGAACCAGAAGCCCGACACGCCGCTGCTCGACAAGGTCCGCATCCCCGCGGATTTGCGGGCGCTCGACGAAGGCGAGCTGCCGCAGCTGGCGACGGAACTGCGTGCCGAACTGATCGACGCCGTCTCGCATACCGGCGGTCATCTCGGCGCCGGCCTCGGCGTGGTCGAACTGACCGTTGCGCTGCATTACGTCTTCAACACGCCGGCGGACCGGCTGATCTGGGATGTCGGCCACCAGGCCTATCCGCACAAGATACTTACCGGCCGCCGCGACCGCATCCGCACGCTGCGTCAGGAAGGCGGGCTCTCCGGCTTCACCCGGCGGGCAGAGAGCGAATACGACCCGTTCGGCGCCGCGCACTCCTCGACCTCGATTTCGGCCGGCCTCGGCATGGCCATGGGGCGCGATCTTTCGGGCGGCAACAACAACGTGATCGCCGTCATCGGTGATGGCGCCATGTCGGCCGGCATGGCCTATGAGGCGATGAACAATGCCGGCGCGCTCGACGCGCGGCTGGTCGTCATCCTCAACGACAACGACATGTCGATAGCGCCGCCGACCGGCGCCATGAGCGCCTATCTCGCGCGTCTCGCTTCCGGCAAGACCTATCTCGGCCTGCGCGATGTCGGCAAGAAGCTGACCTCCTATCTCGGCAAGCGCGCCGACCGCGCCATCACGCGCGCCGTCGAGCATGCCCGCGGCTACGTCACCGGCGGCACGCTGTTCGAGGAGATGGGTTTCTACCACATCGGTCCCATAGACGGGCACAATCTCGAGCACCTGATCCCGGTGCTGAAGAATGTCCGCGACAATGCCCACGGGCCGGTGCTGATCCATGTCGTGACCCAGAAAGGCAAGGGCTACGCTCCGGCGGAAGCCGCGGCCGACAAATATCACGGCGTCAACAAGTTCGACGTGATCACCGGCGCGCAGGCCAAGGCGCCTGCCAACGCGCCGAGCTACACCAAGGTGTTCGCCGAAAGCCTGATCCAGGAAGCCCGCGAGGACGATCGCATCGTGGCGATCACCGCCGCCATGCCAAGCGGCACCGGCCTCGACCTGTTCGGCGAGGTGTTTCCCTCGCGAACCTTCGATGTCGGCATTGCCGAGCAGCACGCGGTGACCTTCGCCGCCGGCTTGGCTACCGAAGGCTACAAGCCCTTCGCCGCTATCTATTCGACCTTCCTGCAGCGCGCCTACGACCAGGTGGTCCATGACGTGGCGATCCAGAAGCTGCCGGTGCGTTTCCCGATCGACCGCGCCGGTTTCGTCGGCGCCGACGGCGCTACCCATTGCGGCGCCTTCGACACGACCTATCTGGCATCGCTGCCCGGTTTCGTCGTCATGGCCGCGGCCGACGAGGCGGAACTCCGCCACATGGTTCGGACTGCCGCTTCTTACGATGAAGGCCCGATCGCTTTCCGCTACCCGCGCGGTAACGGCGTCGGCGTCGATATGCCGGAGCGTGGCTCGGTGCTGGAGATCGGCAAGGGCCGTATCCTGAAGGAAGGCACCAAGGTGGCGCTTCTGTCCTTTGGTACACGGCTTCAGGATTGCCTGATGGCTGCCGAGGAACTCGGCGCCGCCGGGCTTTCCACAACCGTCGCCGACGCCCGCTTCGCCAAGCCGCTGGATGAGGATCTCGTTCGCCGTCTCGCCCGCTCGCATGAGGTCGTGGTGACGGTGGAGGAGGGCGCGGTCGGTGGCTTCGCCAGCCAGGTGCTGCATTTCCTCGCCCATGAAGGGTTGCTGGAAAGCGGCCTCAAGGTGCGTCCGTTGGTCTTGCCGGATGAATTCACCGATCACGCCAAGCCGGAAAAGATGTATGCCGATGCGGGCCTCGATACGGCCGGCATCGTGCGGACGGTGTTTGCCGCACTGGGGCGTGGCGTTCAGGCCCAGCGCGCCTGAATCGAAACGTCAACTCCTTGAATCGGTTTGCCGGCTTCCAGCTGTAAGGTTTTGTTAACGCTTCGGTTTGGCGGTTCGCTTACCCTGTCCTTTGGCCGTTTTTCAACGGCGCCCTGCTAAGACCTGACCCCAGGCAGGGAGATAACAACAATGAAGTCGTTCCTTTGCGGGCTGGGCCTTCTGGTGGCCATGTCCGTCCCGGCGGCAGCCGAAATGCGCTACGACCGCAACCTCGAAAAAGCGGCATTGGAAATCGTCGCCAGCAAGATGGGCAACATCCGCGGCGGCTTCTCTTACAAGCAGGTTCCGCAGTTCGTCGTGCTGCCTCAAGCGGCGCCGGCCCCGCCGGTCGTCCCCGAGCCGTCCCGCAAGCAGGTTTCCAGCAATGACGGGCTGATGCCGGCCGTCGAGCGCCGGGCGACTTTCTAGACTAGAACCACATATCGCGCACGCAGCGCCCGTCGCGGGGCAGATCGTCGAACGTGTCGAGGCCGTCGAAATGGTCGATGGGCAGGTCGGCTACCGCCTCGGGCGGAGCAAGCCTGACATTGACGGCGATCCGTGTCCGGCCGCTTTCGTCCGGGCGCAGGCCGCGCCAGGCGACCACGCAGGCGCATGTGGGGCAGAACAGGATTTCCAACACCGGCTTGGCCACCCCGGCGCGCGTGTAGGAACCCATCGGTCCTGCGATGCGGATTCGCTCGTCTACATAATCGTAGGCCCACAGTGTCCCGTAGCGGCGGCAGAGCGTGCAGTTGCAGGCCGTGATCGGGCCCGGATCGCCCTCGAGCGTCCAGTGGGCCGAACCGCAATGGCACGTTCCCCTCAGCATTGGCTCCTCCCTTGGCCGCACGGCATCCGCATTGTGCCGTGTCCCGCGCCATATTCAACAAGGGCCAACAAGTGCCATTGCCTTCGCGGCCGGCTTTCGCCAATGAAGGCCGATGAATTCGCCTTCGCCAGCAAATGCGCGCCTGAGGCTCGACGAACTGCTCGTCGAACGCGGCCTGTTCGCCAGCCGCTCGCGTGCCCGCGACGCGATCGAGCGCGGCACGGTCACCGTTGACGGCTCCATCGCCCGCAAGCCCGGTCAAGCGGTCGCGTCGGACTGTGCTCTTGCGATTGACGACCCGGCGCAGGCCTATGTGTCGCGCGCCGCGCTGAAGCTGATCGCCGGGCTTGACCATTTCGGCCTCGACCCTTCGGGCGCTGAGGCGCTCGACATCGGCGCCTCCACCGGCGGCTTCACCCAGGTTCTGCTGGAGCGCGGCGCGGTGCATGTCACGGCGATCGATGTCGGTCATGGCCAGATTCATGCCGATATCGCTGGCGACCCGCGTGTGACGGTGATCGAGGGCCTCAACGCCCGCGACCTCACAGCCGCCAATCTTGCCGGCCATGTCCCGGATTTTCTGGTTTGCGACGTCAGCTTCATCTCGCTGAAGCTGGCGCTGCCGCCAGCGTTGGCGCTCACCGCGAACGGCGCAAGGGCATTGCTGCTCGTCAAGCCGCAGTTCGAGGCTGGCCGCGAGGCGATCGGCAAGGGCGGTCTGCTCAGGGATCCTGCCGAAGCGGAACGCACTGCCGGCGGTTTGCGCGACTGGCTGGCCGGTATTGCCGGCTGGCGCGTGCTCGGGCTCACTCCGTCGCCGATCGAAGGCGGCGATGGCAATCGCGAGTTCCTGCTCGCGGCGATCAAGGACGCAACCACGCGATGAGCACGCGCTTCACCATCGCCAGGCTTGGCGCGCAGGGCGACGGCGTCGCCATGGCCGAAGGCGGCGAGGTCTTCATCCCGTTCACGCTGCCTGGAGAGACGGTAACGGCCGCTCGGCAGAAGGATCGCGGCACGCTGATGTCGGTGCTGGAGGCTTCCCCGCTCCGAGTCGATCCGGCCTGCCGCCATTTCACCGAGTGCGGCGGCTGCGCGCTCCAGCATTTGGAGGCCGGGGCCTATCGCCAGTGGAAGCGCGACAAGGTCGTCCACGCGCTGAAATCCAAAGGCATCGCCTGCGAGGCCGAGGCGTTGGTGCCGTGCGCGCCGGAAACCCGCCGCCGTGTCGTCTTCAGCGCAAGGCGCACCGAGGCCGGCATGCTGCTCGGTTTCGTGCGCGCGCTTTCATCAGAAATCATCCCGGTCGAGGAGTGTCCGATCTCGCTGCCGGCGATCGTCGCCGCCCTCGATCGCCTGCGTATTCTGGCCGATCTGGTCTGCGCCACGTCGAAATCCTTCCACCTGGCCGTGACGGCCACTGCTTCCGGTCTCGACATTGCGGTTCAGGATGGCGGCAAGCTTGGCGACAATCAGCGTCGCATCGCCTCCAACTTCGTCGTGGCCGAGGGTCTGGCCAGGCTTTCCGTCGATGGCGAAATCGTCGTCGAGGCAAAGAAGCCGATGGTGCAGTTCGGGACGGTTGCCGTCGCCATGCCGCCCGGCGCCTTCCTGCAGGCTACCGAAGCCGCCGAGCAGACCATGGCGAGCCTGGTTGGGCAGCATCTGGCGCGTGCAAAGCGGGTCGCCGATCTCTTCGCCGGCTGCGGCAGCTTCGCGCTGCGGCTGGCGGCGAAATCCGAGGTGCATGCCGTCGAGGCCGATGCGCCGGCTTTGGCGGCTCTCGACCGTGCCTTTCGCTTCGCCAACGGTCTGAAGCGCGTGACCAATGAACGGCGCGACCTTTTTCGCCGGCCACTCACCTTCAAGGAATTGAACGCGTTCGACGGCCTCGTCTTCGATCCGCCGCGCGCCGGCGCCGAGGAACAGTCGAAGCAGATCGCCCGTTCCGAAGTCCCCCTGGTCGCTGCTGTCTCCTGCAATCCGGTGACGCTGGCAAGGGACCTGCGAATCCTTCTCGACGGCGGCTATCAACTGAAGGGCGTCACGCCGATCGACCAGTTCCTGTGGTCGCCGCATGTCGAGGCCGTCGCGCTGCTGGAAAAGCCGAGGAAGCGCCGCTAACAGGCATTGGTTTTCCTCCCGCATAGGTGGAACGCGATCACATTTCCTTGAGGTCGCGGGTTCCATCCGCCTCGTGCATGCCGTGCCAGAATCGCGCCGCAAAGCCGCCTCTTTGCGCCCGTCTATTTTGGATTCGCTGGAGGAGGGGAAGGGCCTCGTCAGCATTGGCTCTTACCCATGGTGGCCTGAAATGCGGATGCTACAGAAATTCCTCAGTTTCTTTGTCCTCTTACTAGTCGTCGCCACATCGGCGACGGGCGCGCTCGCGCAACAGCAAAAACGCCTTGCTTTCGTCATCGGCAACGCCGCTTATCCGTCGGGCCCGCTGGTGACTTCCGCCAACGATGCCGGACTGATCGCGCAGACCTTGCAGGCTGCCGGTTTCGACGTGGTCGGCGCCCGCGATGTCGATCAGGAATCGCTTCGCGGCGCTTTCCGTGACTTCCTCGCCAAGGTTTCGGCCGCCGGTCCCGACGCGGTCGTCTTCGTCTATCTTGCCGGTCAGGGCGCCCAGTTCGAGGGCGACAACTACTACCTGCCGATCGACGCCAAGATCGCGAACCCAGCCGATGTGCCGATCCAGGCGTTGCGGATTTCCGATCTGACCAAGCCCTTGGCCGCCCTGCCGACGAAGGTCAACATCGTGGTGCTCGACGCGGCGCGGCCCAATGCAATCCCGCAGGGCAATCAGCCACTGGCCGGCGGCCTCGCGCTCGTCGATCCCGACCCGAACATGCTGATCGCCTTCAACTCCGCCCCGGGAACCGTCGCGCCGGAAGGCAAGGGGCCGTATGGCGCCTACGCCCAGGCGCTGGCTGAGATGATGCGTGATGGCGGCCTGCCGCTCGACGATCTGTTCGATCGTACGCGCCTGCGCGTCAACGAAGTGACGCAAGGCGCCGAGGTGCCTTGGGACGCTTCCAAGATCACTACGCCCTTCGTCTTCTTCGACCGCGCTCCCGATGCGCCCGCGCCCAAGGTTTCGGAGGCCGAATCCCAGGCCAACCGGACCAGGGAGATCCGCGATTTCGACGCCCACGACGCCTATGTCGCGGCCCTCGACCGCGACACGATGCGCGGCTACGAGGATTTCCTCGTCGCTTATCCGCATGACCCGATGGCCAAGCGCGTGCGCGCCATCATCGCGGCGCGGCGCGAGGCGATCACCTGGCGCCAGACCTGGCTGCGCGATACGCCCGATGCCTACTGGTCTTATCTTGAGCGCTATCCGCATGGACCACATGCCTGGGACGCGCGTCGCCGGCTCGAACATTTCGAGGCTGCTCTAGAGCCGCCGCCGAGCTTCAGCGTCGTGGTCTATGACGTGCCGCCGCCGCCGCCGGAGGAGATCGTCTACGTCGACCGTCCTGTGCTGTATTTCGACGATCCGGATTTCGATTTCGAGCCGCCGCCGCCGGTCGCGGTTGTCTTCCTGCCGCCGCCTCCGCCGGATTTCATCGTACTGGCGCCGCCGCCGGAGCCGGTTGGTATCTTCGTGCTGCCGTCGCCGGTCTTCGTGCCTTTCCCGGCCTGGATCAACCCGCCGCATGACATCGTGCCGCCGCCGAACAACATCATCTTCAACAACATCCATAACACCACGATCATCAACAACACGACGATCAACGAGAACAATCAGGCCGGGCAGGGCGGTGGCCTCACCACTGGCCAGAAGCTGACCGCCGGCGCGGTTGGGCTCGGTGCGGCCGCGCTCGCCACCAAGGTGGCTCTGCCCCCGCTCTTGCAGAAGCGCGCCACGGTGCTTCAGCAGCAGGGCAAGCAACCCGGTGCGGTGACGCCGCTGTCGAAGACGCTTTCGACCGAGCATGCTCTGCCTGGCGCCAATGGCCAGACGCTGCCGCTCGTCAACGGCAAGCCTCCGGTGCTCAATGGCCAGAACCTGCCCAACGACAAGACCAAGAAGCTGCTTAACAACCAGGGCACTCTGGGTGGCAACCAGCAGACCACCGGAAACGGCGGTACCGGCCAGGGCAATGGCCAGCAGAACGGAACCGGCAATGGTCAGGGCAAGAACGGTAAGTTGCGCAAGCTGCCTGCCGTCAATGGCGCCCCTGCCCAGCAGGATCTGAACGCCCAGCAGAAGCTCCAGAACAACCCGAACGCGCTGTCGGGACAGACCAACGGCAACACGAAGAAGCTGACCCGCAAGGATCTGTCGTCCGGCCAGCCTAACGGTCAGGGCGCGCCCAACGGGAACAAGAAACTCCGCAAGCTGCAGAACGGCGATGGCGGTGCTGGCGGCAACGTCCAGCAGAACAAGGTCAACAAGCCAAACGTGCAGGTCCTCTCCAAGCCGCAGAAGCCGGAATTCCATGCCCCGCCGAAGCCTCAGGTTCAGGAACGCCGCATCCAGCAGCAGCCCAAGCCTCAGGTACAGGAGCGGCGGCAGCAGCCTAAGCCGCAACAGCCGCAAGGCAACAAGAAGCCTGTCTGCGGGCATCCGGGTGAGCCGCCTTGCAAGTAAAGCAACGCCGGGAAAAGCGTGAAGCGGTTTTCCGGCAGGGATTGCGTTAAGACGTCAGAGACAAAAGCGGTTCGCCGGTTCTGCGGAACGGCGAACCGCTTCGAGCGGCAAGGTGGGGTTACGCCGGCGATATTCCATCGCTTCCGTGCAGGCCGACGGCAGAGGGAGCCGTTCTCCCGAGAATCGCTGGAGCAATTCCAGGAAAAGTGTGTAACGGTTTTCCGTCCGGAATTGCGTAAAAACAAAGAGTTAGAGCGGTTCGGCGATTCCACGAAACGCTGAACCGCTCTAGGACCAATCGACATTCAGGATTCAAATTTGGATTGATGCATGATTCATAGGCTTCCAGATTGGATCTGGAGAGCGATGAATGGTTCGTCGATATGAACTCAGCAGTGCGCAATGGCACCGCATC
>JBFLWR010000323.1:0-3448 GCA_040755925.1 Pseudomonadota bacterium | reverse complement strand
CGTTCAGAGCCACGCCGATCTGCCCGATCGCGAGCGTATCGAGCATATCCAGGTGGACCGGTGGATCGACTATCCGCGTGCGCGTCAGGCGCTCGCCAAGCTTGAGGAACTGTTTTTGTTTCCCAAGCGCGCCCGCATGCCCAATCTGCTGATCTTCGGTGCATCCGGCATGGGCAAGACGATGATCATCGAGAAGTTCGTGCGCGCCAATCCGCCAAGCTTCGATGAGAGCAGCGGGATCCATCATCGGCCGGTCATTGTCGTGCAGATGGTCGCTTCCCCGGACGAAGGCCGTTTCTATCATCGCCTGCTTTCCGTGATCGGCGCGCCGCCGCCGACCCGCGCGACGCTCGGGCAACTCGAGACACAGGCGCTGCGGCTGCTCCAGGAGATCGCGCCGCGCATGCTTGTCATCGACGAGGTCCAGAATCTGATCGCCGGCACCTATCGCGAGCAGCGTAGGATGTTCAATCTGCTGCGCTTCCTCGGCAATGAGCTGCGGATTCCGTTGATCTGCCTCGGGTCGCACGAGGCACGCGATGCAATTCGGGGCGATGCCCATCTCAACAGCCGCTTCGAACCCTACGGCTTGGCGCCGTGGCGGCCCGATGCCGACTTCCACGGGCTGATCGGCGGTCTTCTGTACTCGCTGCCGTTGCGCTTGCCGTCGGAGCTGACGGACAGCGCCCTCAAGCGTCTCGTCGAGGCTAATGGCGGAATCACCGACGCGATCTTCAAGATGGTCAGGGGTCTGGCGACAGACGCCATCCTCAACGGCACAGAACGGATCACGTCGGCCGCGATCCTCGATCACCGCGTCACCGCGCCGACGACTTTCGCGGCCTGACTCATGGCGGGGGAGGGGAGGGCGCCGCTGCCGGTCGTGCCGCCGCCCTTTCGGGACGAACGGCTGAGTTCCTGGCTGGAGCGGATCGCCGACGTCTATCTGGTTTCCCTGGACGAGCTACAGGCCCATGTCGGATGGTCCCGGCCTGCGCTGCAACTCGAGATCGATCCGGTGCGGACCGACATGGAGCGCATCGCCGCTGCAACGAACAGCTCGGTTGAACGCCTGTTCGCCATGACCTTCCATAACGCATCGTCGCGCTGTCGCAGCCTGCTTCGGCCCGACGCTCGTGAGATCTGCCCGGTCTGCTCGCGCGGCATGCAGCGACCGCCAAGGTTGCGAACGTGGTCTTTCGCCTTCAGCTTCTATTGCGATCGGCACCGTCAGCCACTGCAAAGCCCGGATACAAGGGGCGCTAGCGTGTTGAGCGATGTCGGATCAGCTTGCCGCGGCGCCGCGATCCTGTCCAACTGGGCCAAAGGCGGCGAAACCGCCGTCGTGCCCGTCGACGCCGCGATCTCCCTGTTGCTCGCGCCGCATCGCAAGCCGTCGCCGCCGGCGCCATGGGAACTGGCCAGGTTGGCGCGCTCCGATCAGCAGGCCCATGCGATGGAGCTTTCGCGACCGTGTCCCCGGCCGGTGCTCGGCATTCTCGTGCCCGAATTCAACAGCGCTGTCCCGGTCTACAACCAGCTTCTGCCGCGTGCGCTTCCCGGCTTGCGCGATGCGCCCTTCGCGGAGCGTTACGCCATCGCAATCGGCCTTGCTCGGCTTTTGAAGAATCCGGCCACCGCAGTCGCCCACATCCTGGAGACCACCGATGAGTTCGGCCGAAAAAAAGTGTTGGGGCTGATTGACCGTTGGCCGACCGGGATCCGTAACGCTGTCGCTCGCGGCGACCGCCACATCACGACGAGAGGGGAGGGCAGGGGGGCGGCGACAAGGGTTCGTCTCAGCCGTCAGCGGGTTCGTGCACCTTCAGGCCGAGACGCCTGGCGCGATCGAGCAGATGCTTGACGGACGAGGCTGCCCACTGCCAACCGCCCCGTGGGGTCCGTTCGCGCATCGCCTCGAGCTGCGCGGCGATCGCCCGCAGGCTGAGATCCGGGTCGGCGATGGCGATGCCGGCCACGAGTGTCATCAATCGGTCCTCAGGCTGCCGCCGCGGCGCGCGCTGGACAAGCTCAGGCTCCGCCAGGCCTTCGCGCACCAGGCGATAGACCGAGCGGCGAAGACGTTCCACCGTCCAGCTCTGCCCCTTGTGGCTCAGGACCCGCACCACGTCGTCCCAGTTATGCTGGGGCCGCAGCCGCCGCACGATCGGCAGCCAGCTTTGCGCCGAGGCGATAAGGTCGCCGACATAGACGCTGTCCCGGGCCGCCGCAACGGCGCGGATGCTTTCCGGCCGGCGCTCGCGCAGACCCGGATTGCCTGGCAGGCGGCCGCGCGCCTTGGCGGCGGCTATTCCGGCCTTCGTGCGCTCGGCGATGAGCGCGCGCTCCAACTGGGCGACCGCGCCGAGCACTTGCAGCGAGAACATTCCCTGCGGCGTCGAGGTGTCGATCGGATCGCGCAGCGAGCGGAAATGCGCGCCGCGCTTTTCGAGCGTCTCGATCACCTCGAGAAGATGGCTGACCGATCGGGCGAGGCGGTCGAGCCTGACCACGACCAGGACGTCGCCGGCGCGGATCTCGCGCATCAGCTTCGCCAGCAGGGGCCGCGAGCGCGATGCGCCGGAACCCTGTTCGTGGTGGATGACGGCGCAACCGGCTTGCCTGAGCTCGTCGGCCTGTGCATCGGTGACCTGGTCCTCCGTCGAGACCCGCGCGTAGCCGATGAGACGGCGCGGTCGCGGGGGAGAAGGGGAGGGGGCCTTTGCCATGGCGGCCTTTCGAGGGAGGTTTCACGGCCGTTTGTACAGTATCGACGGCTGTGATCAACCGGCCAGTTGCAGACGTGTTTTATCGAGCCTCATAAACAGCCGTACAGCGGCATTTCGGGGTTCGGATGGCCCACGGCGCGAAAAAGGCGCCAAAACGCGCCCAGCGGCGTTTATGGCTGAAAGCGCGCAATTTTGGGGGCGTCGAGCGCGGGCAGGGTGCGAAAGGTGGCCCCGAGGCACGCCGGATGCTCAAGTTACCCGCCTTCCACCCCCGCCGAATGGAGCGGAAATCATGAGACTACCTGCATCCGAGTCGGAAATCGTGAGACCACGTGACAAACTCGGGCGACGCGCGGCCATCGCCAATAACGATGCTGAATCAATCGCTTAATGCCAGGCCGGTTCAGCGCCGTGCACGTAGTCTCACGAAATCCGATTCAAAAAGGCGGCGAATCTCACGAATTCCGGTCAGCTGACAAACGGCCATCTCCCCATCTAGCGCAAGAACGAACGATAATGCAATATTATCGTTCGTGTTATCACGCCGACAGGCTGTGCGTTTTGGCATAAAAATCATGGCAAAAAGCGCACCGGCACTTTACTCTCGAAATCATGATTCGCCTCGATCCCGCGACCGCCAGCTCTTCTGCGCCGCCCTCCGTTCCGGCTTGGGCGATCACAAGCGCCGGCGCGCCGAGTGACGGCGACGCCGCCTTCCG
>JBFLWR010000322.1:0-2201 GCA_040755925.1 Pseudomonadota bacterium | reverse complement strand
TGCGCAGGCCCGACCAGGCGCCGTCCAGCCAGTCGGCCTTGTTGGGCTTGTAGTGCTGGCCGACCTCCCACTCCGATTCCAGATGAGCGCGCCAGTCGGCCCGCATCTTGTCGACCTCGGCCTGGCTGATGTGGCCTTCCGCGATCAGCCGGTCGGCATAGACCTGCACCACCGTCTTATGGGTGCGGATGTTGCGGTACATGATCGGCTGCGTGAAGGCAGGCTCGTCGCCCTCATTGTGGCCGAAGCGCCGGTAGCAGAACATGTCCACCACCACCGGCTTGTGGAACTTCATGCGGAATTCGGTCGCGACCTTGGCGGCATGCACGACCGCCTCCGGATCGTCGCCGTTGACGTGGAAGATCGGCGCTTCGATCATCTTGGCCACATCCGACGGATAGGGCGAGGAGCGCGAGAAACGCGGATTGGTGGTGAAGCCGATCTGGTTGTTGATGATGACGTGCAGCGTGCCGGCGACGCGATGGCCGCGCAGGCCCGACAGGCCGAGGATCTCGGCGATCACGCCCTGGCCGGCAAAGGCGGCGTCGCCGTGCAGCAGCAGCGGCATCACCTTGGCGCGCTCCGACAGCGGCACGACCTCGCCGCGCTCGCGGCCGGACAGCTGGTCCTGCTTTGCGCGCGCCTTGCCCATCACGACGGGGTCGACGATCTCCAGGTGCGACGGGTTCGCGGTCAGCGACAGATGCACCTTGTTGCCGTCGAACTCGCGGTCGGACGAAGCGCCGAGATGGTACTTGACGTCACCCGAGCCCTCGACCTCGTCAGGCGCGGCCGAGCCGCCCTTGAACTCGTGGAAGATGGCGCGGTGGGGCTTGGCCATCACCTGGGAAAGCACGTTGAGGCGGCCGCGATGGGCCATGCCCAGCACGATCTCCTTCAGGCCCAGCTGGCCGCCGCGCTTGACGATCTGCTCCAGCGCCGGGATCAGCGACTCGCCGCCGTCGAGGCCGAAGCGCTTGGTGCCCTTGTACTTGACGTCGATATACTGCTCGAAGCCTTCGGCCTCGATCAGCTTCGACAGGATCGCCTTCTTGCCGGCGGCGGTGAAGGTGATCTCCTTGTCGGCGCCCTCGATGCGTTCCTGGATCCACGCCTTCTCCTCGGGGTCGGAGATGTGCATGAACTCCACGCCGAGCGTCGAGCAATAGGTGCGGGTCAGGATGTCCAGCATCTGCCGGATGGTGCCGAACTCGAGGCCGAGCACATTGTCGAGGAAGATCGGCCGGTCGTAATCGGCTTCGGTGAAGCCGTAATTCTGCGGCGACAGCTCGTTATAGTCCTCGAGCGGCTTGGCGATGCCCAGCGGATCGAGATTGGCATGCAGGTGGCCGCGCATGCGGTAGGCGCGGATCATCATGATGGCGCGCACGGAATCGCGCGTCGCCTGATGCACGTCGGCATCGGAAAGCGCCGCGCCGTTGACGACGGCCTTTTCCTTGACCTTCTTTTCGATGTGCTTCTCGACCAGGCCCCAATTGCCGTCGAGCGCCGAGACCAGCTCGCCATTGGCCTGCAACGGCCAGGAAGGCTTCGCCCAGGACGCGCCCTTGGCGTTCTTGCGAACGTCGCCGGCGTCATCCTTCAGCGCCGCGAAGAAATCCTGCCATTCGGGGTCGACCGAGTCCGGATTGTCCTCATAGGCGGCATAGAGCGCGTCGATGTAATCGGCATTGCCGCCATAAAGGAACGAGGTGAGCGAGAATTGGTCGTTGGCCTGATCTTGTCGTGCCATGTTCGTTTGCGGAGCCTGGCTCCGTCTCCTTTTTGGGAGCGAATAGTGAGTAGCGACTAGCGAGCAGGGATTTCCCCAAGTCGCGCGCCGCTACTCTTTTCCCTATCCGCTAGTCGCTACTCACTATTCGCTACTGCCTTAACCCTTGATCGCTTCGACCAGCGTCGTGCCCAGCCGCGCCGGCGACGGCGAAACCTTTATCCCGGCCGAGTCCATCGCCGCGATCTTGTCTTCCGCGCCGCCCTTGCCGCCCGAGATCACCGCGCCCGCATGACCCATGGTGCGGCCGGCCGGCGCCGTGCGCCCGGCGATGAAGCCCGCCATCGGTTTCTTGCGGCCGCGCTTGGCCTCGTCCTTCAAGAACTGCGCGGCGTCTTCCTCGGCCGAGCCGCCGATCTCGCCGATCATGATGATCGACTTGGTCTCGTCGTCGGCGAGGAACATCTCC
>JBFLWR010000321.1:0-16523 GCA_040755925.1 Pseudomonadota bacterium | reverse complement strand
TCCTGGAATATTCAGGCGTAGGCGCGGCCTTCTTCCGAACGCTGGAACAGCGTCAGGTCGAGCGGCACCGATGGCCGATTGAGCACTGTGAGGCACATATGCGCCTGCCCGCGGTGATGCGTCTGGTGATTGAAGAAATGGCTGAGCGCGGGCGCCAGCCGCTGCGAGACGGTTCGCATGTCCGTCAGGGTCAGGTAGGAGAAACGTCCGGCGAGCGCCTTGTCACTCATGGCGGTCAGCCATCCGACGATCCTTTTGTCTTCCGCCTCGCGCGCCAGCCGCAGGCCGGGGAGTGTGCGGTGGAGGATCGCCGCGGTGCTGGCGGGCGCATCGCCCTCGCCGGTGAAGCGCTTCATCCAGACGCGGTCGACAGCGAGCAGGTGGTTGAGCGTGCCCAGCGCCGAGCCGAAGAAGGCGCCGACGTCGCGGCCGAGCTCTTCCTCGGTGAGATCGGCGGCGGCATCGTAGATGCGACCGTTGGCCCATTGATTATAGGCCGCAAACATCATGAAATGCTGTTTCATCATCCAACCGGTTCGCAACGAATCCCGGCTCTTCGTAAACCGCAGGAACGGCAATGACCATTCTGTTCTATGATCTCGTCGGCCACGACGCCCAACGCCCCTTCAGCCCGCATTGCTGGAAGGCGAAGATGGCGCTGGCTCACAAGGGCCTTGACGCCACCAAGGTGCCGACGCGCTTCCTGGAAGTGCCCAGGGTCGAAGGCGGCGTGTCGAAGACGGTGCCGGTGATCCGCGACGGCGACCGCGTCGTGGCGGATTCCTTCGCCATCGCGCTTTACCTCGACGAGGCCTATCCCGACCGGCCGACGCTGTTCGGCGGCGAAGGCGGCAAAGCGATGGCGCGCTTCATCGAGCGCTGGTCGCAACTCACCATCCATCCCTATGTCACGACGGCGGCCCTCACCGATCTGCACCGGATGCAGGACGAGACGAACCGCGCCTATTTCCGCGAGAGCCGCGAGCAGCGGCTGGGCAAGCGGCTGGAAGACGTGGTGGCCGGCCGCGACGCCGGCCTGGCCGCCTTCCGCGCCTCGCTGGAGCCGCTGCGCTCGATGCTCACCTACCAGCCCTTCATCGGCGGCGCATCGCCGCTGTTCGCCGACTACATCGTGTTCGGGGCGCTGCAATGGGCCCGCATCGCCTCGCCCTACCGGTTGCTCGACGACGCCGACAGCGTGGCGCAGTGGTTCGAGCGCTGCCTCGACCTGCATGGCGGAATCGGAAGAGAGGTCGCGGCCGCCGCGTGATCCGCGCATGCCGCACTATGAGATGCAAGGCGAAATCTGGATCTATCCAGGCAAGGGCGGCTGGCATTTCGTGACGCTGCCGGCCGACTTCGCGGCACGGATAAGGATGGCGATGGCCGGCCTGGCAAGGCCCTGGGGCTCGCTTGGGGTCACGGTCGTCATCGGCAAGACCCGGTGGCGAACGTCGCTGTTTCCCGACAAGGCGTCGGGCGGCCTCTTGCTGCCGCTCAAGTCTTCAGTACGGCAGCGCGAGAATCTCAAGGCCGGCGACACGGCGGCGCTGTCCATAGAGGTCGAGCTTTAGAGCCACGCAATTGCGGACGGAAAACCGTTACACAATTTTTCCTAGAATTGCTTCAGCATCTACCTTGGCGTGTCCTTGGCGACCAGCCTGACGCAGATGGGGTCGCCATGTTCCATGCGTGCGCATTGCCAATCGGGGCCGAAGCCGAAATTCTCGCCGCGCGGAGGATAGAAGAGCAGCATGAGGACGGCCAAGGCGAGAACAACAGCCGTGAGCAGAATGCCTGCAAAATCGCCGTCTTTGAGATAGGGCCTGCGCATCGCATCGGCGTCCGCCGCGAGGCTCGGTCTCCGTATTCAGCTCCCGCAGCCGTCTAATTATCCCGCAAATGTCGGCCGTTGACCAGACGCCGCCTCCCCTTGGCAAGGCGCGAAGCGGCCTGTATAGAGCCCGCCACTCCAATTTCCTCTCTCCAACAAGGACGACCTTATGGCGATCGAACGCACCTTCTCGATGATCAAGCCGGACGCGACCAAGCGCAACCTGACGGGCGCCATCACCAAGATGCTGGAGGACGCCGGCCTGCGCGTCGTCGCATCGCGCCGCGTGTGGATGAGCCGCCGCGAGGCGGAAGGTTTCTACGCCGTCCACAAGGAACGCCCCTTCTTCGGCGAACTCGTGGAATCCATGTCGTCGGGCCCGACCATCGTGCAGGTGCTGGAAGGCGAGAACGCCATCGCCAGGAACCGCGAAGTGATGGGCGCCACCAACCCGGCCAGCGCCGCCGATGGCACCATCCGCAAGGTGCACGCGCTGTCGATCGGCGAGAACTCCGTGCACGGCTCGGACGCGCCGGAGACCGCCGCGCAGGAGATCAAGTACTGGTTCTCGGACACCGAAATCGTCGGCTGAGCCGATCGGTTTGAAACAAGGAAAGGGCCGGTGTTTTGCCGGCCCTTTCCTTTTTCGGGCTCAGTCGCCTTCACCGTAGCGGATCACCTCGACCTTTTCCCTGGTGATCAGGCAGCTGTTGGTCAGCGCCTTTAGCTGCGGGATCAGCGCGTCGATCTTCTCCGGCGCGTCGACGATCTCCACGACGATAGGCAGGTCCTGCGACAGGCGCAGTATCTTGGCCGTGTGCAGCACGCTCGAGCGGCCGAAGCCGAGCGGGCCTCTCAGCACGGTGGCGCCGGCCATGCCGGTCTCGCGCGCCTTCATGACGATCGCCTCGTGCAGCGGCTTGCCGTCGGCCGACCTGTCGTCCTCGCCGAAGAAGATCCTGAGCAGCACGCACTGGCTGGGAAGTTCCATGGTCTCCTCCTGATCATGCGCTGGCCGGCAGCCGGTTCAGCCTGGCGGCCATGAGATAGCCGAGCCAGGCGGCCGCGAGCGACAGCACCACCACACTGACAAGATAGGTCGCGGCAAGCCCGAGGTCGCCCTCCAAAAGCAGAATGAAGGTGTCGAGGCTCATGGCCGAGAAAGTGGTGAGGCCGCCGCAGAAGCCGCCGGTGACGAATTGCCGGCCGGCAGGTCCGACCATCAGGCGGCCGTCCGGTCGGGTCAGCGTGGCGAAGAACATGATCACCCACGAGCCGACGATATTGACGAAGGCGGTGGCGTAGAGCGCGTTGAGGCCCAGCCCCGAGACGATGACGTAGCCGGACAGGAAACGCGCCAGCGAGCCGATCGCCGCGCCGCAGCCGACCGCCATGTAAAGCCGCAATGCCTGCCTGTCATTTCCGGACATGGCGCCCTACCCCGCCATCCGCATGACGGCCCAGAAGCCCGCCGCGACCGCCAGCACGCAGAGCGCCGCCGAAGCGGCGACGTTGAAGGCAGCCAGCCGCCTTTCGCCGTCCAGCGCGAGGTTGAGCGTCTGCAGGCAGAAGGAAGAGACGGTGGTGTAGCCGCCGAACAGGCCGACGACGATCAGGTCGCGCACGAGATCGCTGGCGAAAACGCCGCCGACCGCGCGGGCGGCGCCGGCAAAGGCGCCGATGGCCAGCGCGCCGGAGACATTGACGATCAGCGTGCCCCACGGAAAGGTCTCGCCGACGTTGCGGCCGACGAGACCCGACAGGAAGAAGCGGGATATTCCGCCGAAGAAGCCGCCGATCAGGACCAGGGCGCAAGCCGCAAGGGTCATCGCATCAATGCCTTTCCAATGCGATCCCATCGAGGGAATCGCCCACCGAGATCAGGCACGATGCGAGCGGCAAAAACAAATCCTGCCGCGCGAACGCACGCCTGGCAGGAGTCATCAGCCCATAAGGGCGGTTTCGGGGGAACCCCATCCCCATTTTTGGCCGAGCCTAGGGGTTGGCGGCGGCGCGGTCAATCGCGGCGGACGCCCTCACGTGCCAAATGGACGGCGAGCGACGGCAAGGACCGGATTCGCATCGAACGTGGCCAAGGTGGGCGGCAGTTCGATCCAGCACCCGGGGCCTGACCCATCCTGCCTCTGCTCGAGTATCCGCTCGCCGGCGATGCGGCCGATTTCATGAGGATCCTGGTCGATCGAGGCGATATGCCTGCCGGTGAGAAGCGGGATTTCCTTGAGGTCGAAGCCGACGATGCCGATGTCGTCCTTGCGCCCCGGAGCGGCATCCTCGAGCGCCTTGATCGAACCGACGGCCATGAGGTTGTTGGTGACGAACAGGCAATCGAACGCCATCCGCTCCTCCAGGATGCGCCGCATGGCGAGATAGCCGCCGTCGATCCGGTTGTTCGCATGCTCGACGCGCACGATATCGAGGCCGCTCTTGCCTTTCGCCGCCTCGACGAAGCCTTGCAGGCGCGCGTCGCTGGTGGGATTCAGCGGGCCGGCGATGCAAACCGCCTTGCGAAAGCCGGCGCCGTCAAGGTGCCCGGCCGCGAGCGCGCCGCCCGAGAGGTTGTTGGTCAGTATGGTGTCGTAGGCGTTGCCCGGCAGGGCCCTGTCCACGACGACCACGGGAATCCCGGCCTCGGCGACCTTCGTCAGGTCGGTCGCGTCCGAGGACGGCGCGATCACCACGCCGCCGACCCGCTCCGCCAGGGCGACATCGAGATAGTGGCCCTCCTTCTCCGGATCGTCGTCCGAGCTGCCGATGAAGACGCAGGTATCGCGCGGTCGGCAAACCTGCTCGAGGCCGCGCGCCAGGCGCGTGAAGAACGTGTTCTCGAAGTCGGGAACGATCAATGCCCACAGGTGCGAGGCCGAGGTGCGCATCCGCTGGGCGGTGCGGCTCGGCCGGTAGCCGAGTTCCGACACGGAAACCTTCACCCGCTCGGCGAGGTCCTCGCGTACCTTGAGGCCGTTGACCACGCGCGAGACCGTAGCGACCGATACTTTGGCATGACGGGCCACGTCGTAGATGGTGGTAGTCAAATCATATCCCGATGGCGGTGAATGTTGCGCGTCGGCCGGATTCCGAAAGGTCGGCCGACGCTTGTAACTATAAACCCCTCAGATCAGTGAAGCCCGAGCGGCCGTTGCTTCGGGATTTCGAAGAAACCCTGAAATGTCCGCCGCCTGCTTCACTCGACAAGTCAAAATCCTAGATTTCACGTGCCGCCCACTTGGCCATGCGCTCCCACATCAGGCCATAAGCTTCCCATTCGTGAAGATTGCCACACCAGTGATATACAGGGTCGGTCGTGTAGGCAATCGAACGTCCTTTGCCGACTTCCGCCACCGCCATGAAGACGTCGCCGCGCACCTTCATCAGCACCTTGGCGTCGGGCTTGGCGGTGACCTGATTGTAGCCGAGGATGATGCGATCCTTGTCGAACGCGACGCCCTTGAGGATCGGATGGTCAGCCACCGCGACGTCCAGGGTGGCGCCGTCCGGAACCTCGATGCGGTCGTCGATACCCCGCATGATCGTGACGGGCAGCACCGCCTCGATCGGCGTGCCGCCCCAGATGCCCTTGCCCTCGATGCCGGAGAAGGTGGTGTAGCCGCCGGCCATGATGAGGCCGCCGCCACCCTCGACCCATTTGCGGAAGTTGCCGATGCGGTCCGGCCCCATCGGCACCAGGCGTTCGCGGTTGCCCGGCAAGAGGGCGAAGTTGTTGTAGCCGACATCGCTGAGGATGATGACGTCCCACTCCGAGAACTGCTCCGGCGTCATCGGAAACTCGGCCCGTATCTTGTCGGCTGGCATATGGGTGAGTTCGATGCCCGGCCGCGGGCTCAGCGCCTCCCGCAGCACACGCGCCGAATCCCGGTAGTAATTGTGGATGAACGTGTCCATGCCTTTCGCGGTAATCAGCGTTTCGGCCTGGGTGTCCCCACAATACAGAACTCGAACTGCCATTTTCACTTCTCCTTGCGGTATTTCGGCGAGCCTTCAGTTGCTCGGCTGGTTGAAACGCAGCCCGTCATTGACGGTGATCTTTTCGAGGCCATTGGCCTGCATGCCCCATGCGGTGAGGATCTTCTCGTAGCTGCCGTCGGCCTTCATCGCGCTCAGCGCCGCCTGCACGGCGTCACGCAGGCCGCTGTCGGACTTGCGGAAGGGCATGGCGTTGTAGCCGGTGCCGTACTGCTCGAAGGCGAGCACTTCGAGGCCCGCGGCGTCCGGCGAGGTCTGGATCACATAGGCCGCGACGCCATACTGGTACATCGTCGCGTCGGCGCGCTTGGTGCGGACCTGGAGCAGCGCCTGGTTGATGTCCTGGAACACCTGGATGTCGATCTTCTTGTCGGCGCACTTGCCGTCCTGCTTCTCGACAAGCCCCTGCATGACCGAGCCCTGGAGCACGGCGACATGCTTGCCGCACAGGTCGGCGATGGTCTTGATCGCCAGCGGGTTGCCCTTCAGCACGACGATGGCGTTGCCATCGGTGGAATAGTCGACGAAGTCCAGCTTCTGCTCGCGTGCCGGCGTGTCGCCCATGCCGGTGAGCGCGGTGTCGAAGCGCTTGGCCTCGATCGCCGCGATGATGCCGGGGAACTTGACGGCCGACCATTCGGCCTTGAGGCCGAGCTTGGCCGCGACGGCGTTGCCGAGATCGATGTCGGAGCCGATCAGCGTCTGGCCATCGGCCTGATAGTAGGTGTAGGGCGGCGAACTGGGATCGGTCGCGATCTTGAGGGTGCCGCCCTTGAAGGCGTCCGGCACCTTGGCGGCCAGATCGGCCGCGGTATCGACCGTCAGCGCGGTGCCATTGGGGCCGATCTTCAGATCCGCGGCTGCAGCAGCAAGGGTGCCGCCCGCCAGCGCGGATGCCAGGGCGACTGCCCTAGCCACGGTGGAAAGAATGCTCATTTCGGTTCTCCTCTGGTTTGCCGCTTGGCGCGGTCGGTTGCCCCGGCTTGCGGCCGGTTTTGAACGCCTCATGCCACCTGGAGCGTCGGCCGGCGGGCCGAGAAATGGTGGCGGATGTAATTGTCTCCCCCGCTGTCGATGAGGTCGGCCACGGCGACACCGACCGCCGGCGCCATCTTGTAGCCATGGCCCGAAAAGCCGGCCGCGATGACGATCCGCTCGCTGGCGGGATGGTGGTCGATGATCGGATGGTTGTCGGTGGTGAAGCCGTCGAGATAGACGCCGGAGCGCACCGGCTCCGGGTCGACCCCTTCGAGCAGTGTCAGCGCCACGCGGCGCATTATGGCGGTGTCTTCGTAGGAGACCGTGCGGTCGACCCGGGAAGGATCGATGTTGCTCAGGAAATTGACCGGCGGCATGATCTTGATCGTCCATCCGTCCATCGACGGGAAGCCAGAGTAATCGATTTCTGAAGTGCGCCGAATACAGACCGGAAAGCGTTCCGGCAGATAGGCGGCGACGTTGTCGACGCCGAACCAGGTGCCGACGAGGCGCCTGGCGATGAATTGCGGCGACGGGCCTTCGATCGCCCGCGTGCCCCAGGCGCCGCATGTGACGACCGCCGCGTCGAAATGCTCGGTGTTGCCGGCCACGGTGATCGCCACGCCGTCGGCCTCGGGCACGACGCGCTCGACCGCCTGGCCCTGGTGCAAGGTGGCCCCGGCAGCCTGTGCGGCCCTCACGGCTGCCCTCACGCCAAGTTCGGGCCGCAGCAGGGCGCCATCGGTGTCGAGCAGGGCGAACTCGCCGCCGTCGAGCCTGTGCTGGGGAAAGCGCCGGCGAAGCTCCTGCTCGTCGAGCACTTCGTGGCGCACATCATGCTCGCGCGCGCCTTCGATGGTTCCATCGAGCCAGTCGGCGCCGCGTTCGCCGATGTAGAGGCAGCCTATCGGAAAATGGAACTTGCGATCCGACGTGGACTGCAACTCCCGCCAGAGCTCGAGCGAGCGCTTGAGGAGCGGGATGTATTCCTTGCCTTCACGATAGGCGAGACGGAAGATGCGCGACTCCGCCCCGTGCGCGCTGGTGTCGTGCGGCACGCCCATGCGGTCGAAGCCGACAACGTTGTGCCCTCGCCTGGCCAATTGCCACAGCGCCATGCTTCCCATCGCGCCGACACCGACGACAGCGATCTTCCTGGCTTTCATTCCGCTCACTCTGCTTGCCTGCGGGTGCAGGCTGCTCCTCATTTGATTTTCGACAGGAACGCTTTCGTTCGCGCTTCCGACGGCTGACCGAGCACCTGCGCCGACTGGCCCTGCTCCACGATGCTGCCGCCGTCCATGAAGACGGTGCGGTTGCTGACCTCGCGCGCGAAGCCGATCTCATGGGTGACCACGACCATCGTCATGCCCTGCCCTGCAAGGCTGCCCATCACCGAGAGCACCTCATGGACAAGCTCCGGGTCGAGCGCCGAGGTCGGCTCGTCGAACAGCAGCACCTTCGGCTCCATCGCGACCGCCCGGGCAATGGCGACGCGCTGCTGCTGGCCGCCGGAGAGCTGGGACGGTCGATGGCCGGCGAAGCGGTCCATGCCGACCGAGGCAAGCACCGAAAGCGCCCGCTCACGCGCCTGCTGCCGGGGCATGCGTTTCACCAGCCTCAGCGCCAGCGCGACATTGTCTACCGCTGTCAGATGGCCGAAAAGATTGAAGCGCTGGAACACCATGCCCATGGCGGCGCGCTGGCGCGCAAGGACGGCCGAAGGAACCTCCCAGAGCACGCCGTCCACCTCCTGGCAGCCGATGCGCTCGCCCTCGACCCAGACGCCGCCGGCATCCGGCACTTCGAGGAAGTTGATGCAGCGCAGGAAAGTGCTCTTGCCCGATCCGGACGGGCCGATGATGCACACGACTTCGCCGCGTTCGACGTCCAGCGAGACGTCGGTCAGCACGACATGCGTCCCGAACGCCTTGCCGATGTGACGCGCGCTGAGCGTCGGTTGCATCGCGGCCTCACCTTCCGCCGGGCGCACGGACAACGGGACGACGGTCATGGCTGGACACCGGCGATGACTTCGACCGCGCGGCTATCCCCGAACCGGCGCTCCAGCCAGAACTGGACGGCGGACGCGACGGTGGTCAGGACCAGATACCAGAGCGAGGCCACGATCAGCAGCTCGATCACCTGGAAATTGCGCGCGTAAATGTCTTCCGTCTTGGTCAGGAGCTCCTGCGCGCCGATGACCGACACCAGCGAGGTGTTCTTCAGCATGCCGATCGTCTGGTTGGCGGTCGGCGGGATGATGACCTTGAGTGCCTGCGGCAGGATCACGCTGTTCATGACCTGGCGACGGTTGAGGCCGACGCTGACAGCCGCCTCGCTCTGCCCGCTGTCGACTGACTTGATGCCGGCGCGCACGATCTCGGCCATGTAGGCCGCCTCGTTGAGGCCAAGCCCGAGCAAAGCCGCCGCGAAAGGCGTCACCAGGCTGTTGATGGGCACCTGCCACGGGCCGATGCCCACCACCGGGAAGACGAGCGCGATGTTGAACCAGAAGATCAGCTGGACCAGCAGCGGCGTGCCGCGGAACACCCAGACATAGAGGGCGGATGCGGCCGACACCGCCGGATAGCGCGAGATCGCCATGACGGCGAGCGCTATGCCCAGCAGCACGCCGACGATCATCGACAGCGCCGTCAGTTCTAGCGTCATGACAAGGCCGTCGAGGATGGCCGAATGGAAGAAGAAGCCGAAGGTGATCTGCCAGTTGATCGCCCCGCTGGCGACGATGCGCAGCGCCAGGACCAACAGCAGCACGACCACAATGGCGGTGACGGCGGCGCGTTTGCCACGCCCGAGAGCCCTCGGCCGGCCGGAAAGGAATGGCCGCTCGCGAATATCCTGGGGAACCGTGTTTTTCACGCCAACCTCGCTCAGATATCGATTTCAGAGTATTAGAAATCGATATCTTGTCAATTAAGATTCGATCTGCGGCAGATGCGAATCGTGCATTGGCCTATCGGTCCGGTGTGTGGGTCAGAACGCCGACGGGGCAAATTCTAAGGCCTGGTGCGCCGCTTCAGCTACCGGACCGGCGCCTGCTTCAGCTCGCGGCGTTGAAGCGCAGGATGTCGTGGCCGTGCTTGTCCGCGATGGTGAGCTTGCCGGCTTCGATTTGGTAGGATGCCGCCCTGCCGAGCGCATCGAACAGCGCCCTCTCCTCGGCCATCGCCTTCGGCGCGCAGGCCATGTAGGTCGAGCCGATATCGCCGATGGCGATCTTGTGCCCGTCGACGCTCGCGGTTGCGAAATAGGTGTTGCACGGGCCTTTGCCGCCGGCCTTTCCAGCCTCGCTGATGCGGAACGTCGCCTGCGGCTCGGCGATCGCTCCGATGCCGTCGATATACTCGATGAGCCAGCTCTGGTCGTAGAGGGCGGCGGCTTCCGGTTCGATCGAGGGCGCCGCCATCTTCATCACCACGTTCTGCGGCTTGCCGGCGAGCGGGTCGACCTGATGGCGGGTGTCGGTGATGAACAGCAGGCGGTCGTCGACGGTGATGCGGGCCTGCAGTGCATAGGTCCTGCCAGCGCGGATCGACTTGGAATCGAAGCCGATCTCGAACTTGATCGGCACCTGGCCGGCCGGCACGATCTTGCGCTGGCCGATCACCATCGCCGGCGCATCCGCCAGCGAGACATCGGCGAGCTCGACCGAGAGGACGGCATTGGGCGGCAGCGCGATGCGCTCGCGATAGGTCACCTCGCCGGCAATCGTCCTTTCGGCGGCGCCGGAGATTTCCGGCACGGCCAGCACGCCGACCACCAGCGGCACCAGTCCGAAGATGAAGAATTCAGCGATCCTGTCCAGCATGATGCTGCTCCGCCAAGCAAATCAAACCGATTTGCAAGGTCCGGAAGGATTGCGGTCATTGAATGGCCGAGGCGTGATTTAATCGCCGGATTTCCAGCGGTCCGCAGCCTTGTCGTCGGCCTCCTTGGCCTCGACCCAGCCGCCTTCGGAGCCGTCGGCGAGATGCTCCTTCTTCCAGAAGGGCGCGCGCGACTTGAGGTAATCCATAAGGAAATTCGCCGCCTCGAAGGCCGCCTGGCGGTGCGACGAGGCCGCCACCACCAGCACGATGTTTTCGCCCGGCGCGATCTTGCCATGGCGATGGATGACGGTCAGTCCCTGCAGCGGCCAGCGTTCCACGGCCTCGACGGCGATGCGGCCGATCTCGGCCTCGGCCATGCCGGGATAATGCTCGAGCTCCAGCGCCGAAAGCGCGCCCTGCTCGTCACGGCACAGGCCGGAGAAGGTGACCACGGCGCCGATGTCGGCGCGGCCGCTGGTCAGCGCGGCGATCTCGGCGGCGACGTCGAAGTCCTCGCGCTGGATTCGGATGGCAGGCACGGCGGCGCCGGCCATCTCAGCCCCCAGTCATCGGCGGAAACAGCGCGATCTCGCGCGCGCCCGCTATCTTCTCGCGGTGGCCGACATGTTCCTGGTTGATGGCGACGCGGATCACGTCCGGATATTGCAGCGCGTTCTCGTATTCCTCGCCGCGCGACTTTAGCCAGCGCAACAGGTCGGCCACCGTCTCGATGCCGGCCGGCAGCTCGACATCTTCTTCCGGCTTGCCGATCCGCTCGCGCACCCAGGCGAAATAGATAAGCTTCGTCGACATCGCGCTTCACTCGTCCATGATGTGCTTCAGGCCGGCGCGGAAATAGTCGTAGCCGGTATAGAGCGTCACCAGCGCCGCAACCCACAATAGCACCAGCCCGACCTGCGTGGTGAGCGGGAAGATCTTGTCGCCGGCGGGGCCTGCGAGCAGGAAGGCGATGGCGACCATCTGGATGGTGGTCTTCCATTTGGCGAGCTGCGTGACAGGCACCGACACTTTCAGCGCCGCCAGATATTCGCGCAGGCCCGACACCAGGATCTCGCGGCACAGGATGATGATCGCCGCCCAGAGCGACCAGCCGGCGATGCCGGCATGGCGGTCGGTGTCGGCGGCAAGCAACAGAAGGCAGGTCGCGACCAGAAGCTTGTCGGCGATCGGGTCGAGCATCTTGCCGATGTTGGAGGTCTGCTGCCAGGCGCGCGCCAGATAGCCGTCGAAGTAATCGGTGATGGAGGCCAGCAGGAAGATCACCAGCGCCGACCAGCGGGCGAAATCGGACGACTTCAGATGACCTTCGAGAAAGAAGCACAGCACGACCAGCGGCACCGCGATGATGCGGGCATAAGTCAGGATGTTCGGCAGGTTGAACGCGCGCTGGGCCATGTCTGATCGGGAACTCTTTCCACTTCAGGTACTCAAATCAGAAGCCAATGTGGGGGGTCAACAGCCGAGATTCGATTGGCCAGGGAAAATTGGCACCGGGTGTGTGGACGTTGCGGCCAATCTGCGGTGGAAACGACACCAGCAGGCTACTCGATCAAACTTCCGTGCCTGGAAACCGCCATCAGCTCTCATGAAAATGATTGTAGACCAGCTTCGCCACATGCTCGGAAATGCCGTCGACCTTGACCAGATCCTCAACTGCCGCGCGGCTGACCGCCTTGGCGGTGCCGAAGGCGAGCAGCAGTGCGCGCTTGCGGCCGGGGCCGATGCCGGCGATCTCGTCGAGCGGGCTTTTCACCATCTCCTTCTTGCGGCGAGCGCGGTGCGAGCCGATGGCGAAGCGGTGCACCTCGTCGCGCAGGCGCTGGACGAAATAGAGCACCGGATCGCGCACCGGCAGCATAAAGGAATCCCGGCCCTTGACGAAGAAGCGCTCGCGGCCGGCGTCGCGGTCCGGTCCCTTGGCGATGCCGATGGCGACCACCCGGTCCTCGACGCCAAGGTCCGAGAGAATCTGGCGCACCGCCGTCATCTGGCCCTGGCCCCCGTCGATCAGGATCACGTCGGGCCAGGCCGGGAAGCCGCCATTGCCGCCGACAAGGTCGTCGCCGCCCTCGTCTTCCGCGTCCGCGCCCGGCTGGGCGTCGCCATGCTCGCGCAACAACCGCGAGAAGCGACGCTGCATCACCTCGCGCATCATGCCGAAATCGTCGCCGGGCGTGATCTCGGTCGAGCGGATGTTGAACTTGCGGTACTGGTTCTTCACGAAGCCTTCGGCGCCGGCGACGACCATGGCGCCGACCGCGTTGGTGCCCATGATGTGCGAGTTGTCGTAGACCTCGATGCGCGCCGGCGGCTTTTCCAGGCCGAACGTCTCGGCAAAGCCCTGCAGCAATCGTGCTTGCGTCGAGGTTTCCGCAAGCCTGCGCCCAAGCGCCTCCCGCGCGTTCTGCAGCGCGTGGTCGGTCAGGTCCTTCTTCTCGCCGCGCTGCGGCACGGAGATCGCCACCTTGCGGCCGGCGCGGGTGGAAAGCGCCTCGGCCAGCAGTTCCTGGTCCTGCACCGTCTGGGAGAGGAGGAGGGTGCGCGCGGGCAACTTGTCGTCATAGAACTGCGCCAGGAACGAGCCCAGCACCTCGGCCGGCTCCAGCGCCGGATCGGCCTTGGGGAAATAGGCGCGGTTGCCCCAGTTCTGGCCGGTGCGGAAGAAGAACACCTGGATGCCGGTCTGGCCGCCCTCCTGATGGATGGCGAAGACGTCGGCCTCCTCCACCGTCTGCGGGTTGATGCCCTGATGCGCCTGCACATGCGAGAGCGCCGCGAGGCGGTCGCGGTAGATCGCCGCGCGCTCGAAATCGAGCTCTTCGGAAGCCTGCTGCATGGCGACCGAAATCTCGGTCTTCACCTTCTGGCTGCGGCCGGAGAGAAAATCCTTCGCCTCGGTGACGAGCTCGGCATAGTCCTGATGCGATATCTCGCCGGTGCAGGGGCCGGCGCAGCGCTTGATCTGGTAGAGCAGGCAGGGCCGCGTGCGGTTCTCGTAGAAGGAGTTCGTGCAGCTGCGTAGCAGGAAGGCGCGCTGCAGCGAATTGATGGTGCGACCGACCGCGCCGGCCGAGGCGAACGGCCCGAAATAGTCGCCCTTGCGCGAGCGCGCGCCGCGATGCTTGTAAATGCCTGGCGAGACATGGTCGCCGGTGAGCAGGATGTAAGGGAACGACTTGTCGTCCCGCATCAGCACGTTGAAGCGGGGCCTGAGCCGCTTGATGAGGTTCGCTTCGAGCAGCAGCGCCTCGATCTCAGTGCGGGTGACGACGAACTCCATCGTCGCCGTCTCGCGCACCATGCGGCCGATGCGGGCGGTGTGGAAGCGCCCCTGCGCATAGTTGGTGACGCGCTTCTTCAGGCTGCGCGCCTTGCCGACATAAAGCACGTCGCCGGCGGCGTTCATCATGCGGTAGACGCCGGGCTGGTTGGGCAGCCGCTTGACGAAGGTCTGGATCACCTCGGCGCCGACCATGCCGTCGGCATCGCCGGCATGCGGCGTCCAGTCTATCGCGGTGAAGGCGACATCGGGACCGGAGGGCTGAGCCTCCGGCTCGACGATCTCCTCGGCCGCTTCGTCCTCGAGGTCGATGTCGGGCGGAAAATCGTCGGCGTCGCCGTTGCGGTTGTGTCTTTGAGCGGGACTCATTCCACCATGCCTGTCACATCCGGCGTCTGCCACGCAAGATGCTGGCCGCCGTCGAGCGCGATCATCTGGCCGGTGACCGAACGCGCTTCCCAGAGGTAGCGGATGGTGGCGCCGAATTCCGGCAATTGCGGGCCGCGCTTCAGGATCAGTCCTTCGACCTGCTTGCCGAAATCCTCGTCGTCCTGGCGCTTGTTCTTGAGCGTCGGGCCCGGACCGATGCCGTTGACGCGAATGCGCGGACCCAGCGCCTGCGCCAGCATCTGGGTCTGCGTCCACAAGGCCGACTTCGACAGCGCGTAGGAGAAATATCGAGGCGTCGGCCGCCAGACGCGCTGGTCGATGATGTTGACGATCAGCCCCTCCTCGCCTTCCGGCAGGGCACGGGCAAAATTCTGCGCCAGCAAGGCCGGCGTCTTCACATGGATGGCGAAGTGGCGGTCCCAGGCCTGCCAGTCGAAATCCTCCACACTGTCGTCGACGAACAGGGAGGCGTTGTTGACGAGCAGCGTGACCGGCCCGAGCGCGGCCTCCGACCGGCCGACAAGATCGCCGACCGCGTCCATGTCGGTGAGGTCGGCGGCAACGACAGTGGCGCGGCCGCCCTCGCCCTTGATACGGCTGGCCAGGGCACCGGCCTCGGTGCTCGAGCGGTTGGCATGGATGGCGACGGCGAAACCATGCGCGGCGAGGTCCTCGACGATCGCCTTGCCGATCCGTTTCGCCCCACCGGTTACCAGCGCCACGCCAGCGGCTTGTCTCATCTTGTCAATCCTCAATCGGCTTCACGATTCCGGGAAGCCGGCACAATATGACGGGCCAAACGTTAAATGCCATTTCCACCTGCGGCGGGAATGTGGCGAAGCGGCCTCGACGCGCTTTTCACCTGGCCCGGAGCCGGGCATGTCATACCGCAATATATGATGCTACACCCCTTGAACCAAGCGGTGTGCAGCGCAACATAATTAGCCTGCTGACATTCGCTGTTGCGAAGATGCAACGTCAAGGTTCCGCCTTATTGGCGCCGGGGAATGACCCAAGTTCAGGTTCGCTTCAGCCGCATTTCAGCACGACATTTGGAACCGTTGAGCGCCAGGCCCGTTTATCCCCCCGGACGGGCCGGGGCGTTCATGAACAAGCAAGCCTAAGTGTCTTGTGGCTTAAGGAGTAAAGAATAATGAAAGCCAATCTCAAGTTCGCGCGGCCCATCGCGGTTGCGCTCGGGCTCTTCGCCCTCGGCGGTACCGCTTATGCCGCGGACGTGGTTCAGGAAGAGCCGCCGGCACCCGCCCCGGTTGCTGAACTCCCCGTCGCCTCGTGGGCCGGCCCGTATGCCGGTCTCAACCTCGGCTACGGCTTCGGCGGCCACGCCAATGCCAAGGACGACGGCACCAATGTCGGCACCAAGGGCTTCATCGGCGGTGTCTTCGGCGGCTACAACTGGCAGCAGGAGAACTTCGTGTACGGTGCCGAGGCTGACCTCGGCTACAACGGCACCAAGGGTTCCAGCAACGGCATCAGCGCCAAGTCGGGCGTTGAGGGTTCGCTGCGCGCTCGCCTCGGCTATGCCGTGAGCCCGGAAATCCTGCTCTATGGTACGGGCGGTCTCGCCGCCAAGAACCAGAAGATCACGGATGACACGACCGGCGCGAGCGAAAGCAAGGGCATGTTCGGCTGGACCGCCGGTGTCGGCACCGACATCAAGATCACCGACAACGTCTTCGGCCGCGTCGAGTATCGCTACACCGACTTCGGCAGCAAGGACTTCGCCGATGTGGGCAAGGTCAAGTCGACCGACAACCGCGTCACCTTCGGCGTCGGTATGAAGTTCTAAGTCGTCCAAGCCACGACACGGAAAAGCCGGGCCGCGCGCCCGGCTTTTTTTGTGCCCGGCGTTTGCCGGCCTAAAGCGCGTCGCGTTTGAACGAATTCACGGGACGCGCCTTAAGTCTTTGTTTTGATGCATGTCGTTGTCCCAAAACCGCTGCGCACTTTTGGGCGACATGCATTTGTTTTGATGCATGTTGTTGTCCCAAAACCGCTGCCACTTTTGGGCGACATGCATTAGTTGCCTCAAACTCGCTTCTGCGCGGATTTGACCTTTGGCGGCAGCGTCTCGACGAAGGCCAGCGCGAGATCTAGCCAGCCGGCGAGGTCGTCTTCGCTCGCCGTGCCCTCCGGCGCGACATGGAGGTAACCCTCCATCGAA
>JBFLWR010000320.1:0-2471 GCA_040755925.1 Pseudomonadota bacterium | reverse complement strand
CGTCGGTCATGCCGGCGACCGGTTCGTCCACGAGCAGAAGCTTCGGGTCCTGTGCCAAGAGCATGCCGATCTCCAGCCACTGCTTCTGGCCGTGGCTGAGATTGGCGGCCAATTCGCCACGCTTGTCGCCGAGACGGATGATGCCGAGGATATCGTCGATCTGCCGCGCCTCGCTGACCGAGCGGCGATGAAACAGCGCCGGGAAGATCGAGCGCGGCCCCTTCAGCGCCAGCATGAGGTTTTCCTCGATCGTGTGATTTTCGAAGACCGTCGGCTTCTGGAACTTCCGGCCGATGCCCATCATGGCGATCTCGGCTTCGTCATGCTTGGTCAGGTCGACCTGCCCGTCGAAGAAGACTTCGCCTTCGTCGGGCCGCGTCTTGCCGGTAACGATGTCCATCATCGTCGTCTTGCCGGCGCCGTTCGGGCCGATGATGGCGCGCATCTCGCCCTTGTCGAGCACCAGCGACAGACCGTTGATGGCGCGGAAGCCGTCGAAGGAGACCGAGACGCCGTCGAGATAGAGGATGGTGTTCGACTTGTTCATCGTCGCAACTCCGCCGGCTGCGGTTCAGAACCGACGGCGGACCAGGCACCAGGCGTTCTCGCCGCCGTGCGCACGATCTTCGGCTGCGGCCTCTCTGGATCGCTACCGGCCCCTGCGGCAAACGAGGCCGCGCGCAGCGCCTTGGCTTTGGCGCGCCAGCTATCCCACATGCCGATGATGCCCTTCGGCAAGAGCAGCGTGACGGCGACGAACAGGCCGCCAAGTGCGAACAGCCAGAATTCCGGCAGCATGCCGGTGAACCAGGATTTTCCGGCATTGACCAGCAGCGCGCCGATGATTGGCCCAACGATGGTGCCGCGCCCACCAACGGCGACCCAGATGACGATCTCGATCGAGTTGGACGGCGCGAACTCGCTGGGGTTGATGATGCCGACCTGCGGCACGTAGAGCGCTCCAGCAATGCCGGCCATCACCGCCGACACCATGAAAGCGAACAGCTTTACGTTCTCCGCCCGCCAGCCAAGGAACCGGGTACGGCTTTCGGCATCGCGCACCGCCATGAGCAGCTTGCCGTATTTGGAACTGACGATTGCCCATGTGGCAAGGACGGCGAGCGCGAGCGCCACGGCACTAACCGCGAAGAGCGCCGAGCGGGTCGTATCCGCCTGCACGTTGAAGCCTAGAATATCCTTGAAATCGGTCAGGCCGTTATTGCCGCCAAAACCCATGTCGTTGCGGAAGAAGGCAAGCAGCAGCGCATAGGTCATCGCCTGCGTGATGATCGACAGGTAGACGCCGGTGACGCGGCTGCGGAAGGCGAACGAGCCGAACACGAAGGCAAGCAGGCCGGGTACGGCGAGCACCATTGTCGCGGCGAACCAGAAATGGTCGAACCCGGTCCAGAACCACGGCAGTTGCTTGTAGTTCAGGAACACCATGAAGTCCGGCAGAACGGGATTGCCGTAGACGCCGCGCGAGCCGATCTGGCGCATCAGATACATGCCCATCGCATAGCCGCCGAGCGCGAAGAAAGCGCCATGACCGAGCGATAGGATGCCGCAATAACCCCAGACGAGATCGAGCGCCAAGGCAAGCAGCGCATAGCAGAGATATTTGCCGGTTAGCGCGACCATGTAGGACGGCACGTAGAAGGCACCCGTCGGCGACACGGCCAGATTGAGCAGCGGCACGATTATGGCAGCCGCCAGCAACAGGAGGATCGTGATGGCGATGCGGCGATCAGCGCCAAAGAAGCGGCCGGTGATCATGCTTCCACCGCCCTGCCCTTCAGCGCGAACATGCCGCGCGGGCGCTTCTGGATGAACAAGATGATCAGCACGAGCACGACGATCTTGCCGAGCACCGCGCCGGCATAGGGTTCGAGGAACTTGTTCAGGATGCCAAGCGAGAAGGCGCCGACGAACGTGCCCCAGAGGTTGCCGACGCCACCGAAGACCACGACCATGAAACTGTCGATGATATAGCTCTGGCCGAGATTGGGCGAGACGTTATCGATCTGGCTGAGCGCAACGCCGGCGATGCCGGCAATGCCGGAGCCGAGCGCGAAGGTGAGTGCGTCGACCCACGGCGTCCTGATGCCCATCGATGACGCCATGCGCCGGTTGGCGGTGACGGCCCGCATCTGCAGGCCCCAGGGGGTGCGTTTCATCACGTAGAGCAGGACGCCGAACACCGCGAGCGCGAACACAAGTATCCACAGCCGGTTCCAGGTGATCACGAGTTGTCCGACATCGAAGGAGCCCGACATCCAGGATGGATTGCCGACCTCGCGATTGCTGGGGCCAAAGATCGTGCGCACCGCCTGCTGCAGGATCAGCGAGACGCCCCATGTCGCCAGGAGTGTTTCCAAGGGCCGGCCGTAGAGGAAGCGGATGACGCCGCGCTCGATGGCGAGACCAACCAGCGCCGCGACCAGAAAGGCCAGCGGCAGCGCGATCACCAG
>JBFLWR010000032.1:0-8354 GCA_040755925.1 Pseudomonadota bacterium | reverse complement strand
AGGCTTTTCTCCGTCGCCTCATGCAGCAGTGACTTGGCGTCATAGGCACGCTCCTGGTAGCGCGCCACCAGGGCGATGGCGCCAGCAAGTAGCAGCCCGAACAAACCCAGCATGACCGGGATCGCGCGCGAGGACGGCGGTGAAAAGGCGCTCGTCGGATGGAACAGAATAGTCCACGGCCTGCCGGCCACGACGATGTTGCGGCGCGCCACGAACTTTTCACCTATCGGCTCGGCCGACGGTGCCTCAGAGCGGAACAGCAGGTTCCCGGCATCCGGCTTGCCGTCAAAGACCTCGACATTGACCGGCAGGAGCGGCACCTGGCTGAGCGCGATATCGAACAGGTCACGGGCACGAAAGGCGGCGTAGAGGAGGCCGGCGGTGGAGGAGCGGCTGGCATTGATGACCTCTGGGGCCGTCTCCACGTTGAGCCTGACAAAAACCAGGAATCCGGTGAAGGTCTGGGACACGCCGGCGCCCTGGCCGAGTTGGACAATTCCGCTCGCATGCTGCCGGTCGTCGGCCATCGCCTTCTCGATCGCCTCCCGCCGCACCGGATCGGTGAACATGTCGAAGCCGATGATCGACTGGTTGGACGTATCGAGCGGCTCGAACAGCGAGATCGGCGTTCGCCATTGCTGGGTGGTCGCAGGGTAGACGGGGTGCGCCGAACCGTAGTCGTGCAGGATGTCGCGCTCGACCGCCGCCTCGTCGCCGGTCTTTGCGAGCTTCAGGAAGCCGATGCCGCGCAGGCCGGCGAAGTTGTCGGCGATATCCAGCGCCGTGAAGAAGGCCTTGAATTCGCCGCGTGTGATATCACCGTTGCGGGCATCGAACAGCGCCTGCGTCGAACGCAAGAGCGACAAATGCAGGTCGATGCGGCTCTCGATGCGGCTGAGCGCATCATCGGCCGTCCCTTCGAACTTGATGCGCGCCGCCTCCTGGGTGGCGAAATAGGCGAACCCCGCCATCGTCAGGCTGATCAGCGCGACGGCTATGAAAGCGACGATCGGAAATAGCTTTTTCAACGCAAGGCGCGGCCTATGGACGATAGACCACCTTTATGAGCAACTCTCCGGGTCAATACAATGGCGAGGCCAAGCCATGGTGACGGCTGGCATAGCGGCCGGAAAGTTATTTGCCGGCTATCTTTCGGTATCACGCCGCGATCTTGAGCGCTCCGGGGCCGGGAATGGCGCCAGGCGGGGATTTGCCCAGGATGATCATGCCGAGAACCTCGTCCTGGGTGACGTCGCTCGTGCGCGCCGTGCCCACCACCTGCCCGTTCTTCATCACGCAGACCCGGTCGGCGAGCTCGAAGACGTCATGGATGTCGTGGCTGATCAGGAAGATGCCGATGCCGTCGGCCTTGAGCTGGCGCACCAGCTCGCCGACCTGGGCCGTCTCCTGCGGCCCGAGCGCGGCCGTCGGCTCGTCCATGATCAGGATGCGGGCATTGAACAGGATCGCGCGTGCGATCGCCACCGATTGCCTTTGCCCGCCCGACAGCTTGATGACCGGCTCCTTGAAGCGCTGGAAACGGGGATTGAGCCGGCCCATCACCTTGCGCGCCTCGGCCTCCATGGCGACATCGTCGAGCGTGCCCCAGCTCGTCATCAGCTCGCGGCCGAGGAAGAGGTTAGCGGCGGCGTCGACATTGTCGGCAAGCGCCAGCGTCTGGTAGATCGTCTCGATGCCGTATTTCTTGGCGTCGCGCGGATTGGAGATCGACGCCTCTTCGCCGTTGATGAAAATCTGCCCGGCATCGCGTTTGTAGGCGCCTGACAGGATCTTGATCAGCGTCGACTTGCCGGCGCCGTTGTGGCCGAGCAGCGCCACCACCTCGCCTGGGAACAGATCTATGGAAGCGTCGTCGACGGCGCGGATACCGCCGAACGCGATCGAAATATTGCGCATATCGACCAGAGGCGTGCCGGCGGGAGCGGTCTTGTCGGCCATGATTGTCTCCTCCTCCCTCAAACGCGTTTGCGGTACATGGTGTCGAGCCACACCGCGATGACCAGTACCGCGCCGACGACGATGTTCTGCAGTGGCGTATCGACGTGGAGCAGAACCATGCCGGACTGCAGCGACTGCATCAAAAGCGCGCCCAGCATGGCGCCGATGACGGTTCCCGAACCGCCGGCGAGCGATGTGCCGCCGATCACCGCCGCGGCGATGACCAGCAGCTCGTCCAGCGTGCCGAGCGCATTGGTCGCCGAATTCAGCCGGGCGGACGAGATCGCCGCCGCGATCGTCGCCAGCACGCCCATGATCATGAACACCTTCATGGTGATCCAGCGCGTGTTGATGCCGGCGAGGTTCGCGGCTTCCGGATTGCCGCCGATGGCGAAGACATAGCGCCCAAAACGGGTGCGATTGGTGATAAAGGTCATGACCATCCCGACCGCGATCGCCATCAGCACCGGGACAGCAATACCGTGAGCGATGAACAGGCCGCCTTCAGGGACGGTGATGTTGTTGGCGGCCGCATAGCGGTTCACGATGCCGACCGGCCAAGGATAGGAATTGGCGACCCACACCGCACCCATAATGATCGCGCAGGTGACGGAGCCCATCAACGTTTCGGCCCAGATCGGCCGCAAGGGGAAGCGGAAGCGTTTACGCTGAGCCCGCCCGTTAAACAGCGCAAACACCACGGCTACGCAGGCGACGATACCAACGGCCCAGCTCCACCTTGCGCCGATGGCTCCCGCTGGCCCCCCACCCATAAGCTGGAACGTCGCGTCAAGCGGCGCTACCGTCTGACCGCTTGTGACCCACCAGGCAGCGCCGCGCCAGACCAGCAACCCACCAAGCGTCACGATGAAGGCCGGTACCCCGAGATAGGCGATGATGAACCCCTGGAAGGCCCCGATCAGCAGGCCGAGCGCGAGGCCGATGAGCAACGCAAGGACCCAGATCCACGGGTTGCCGAGCTCAAGCCCGACGAAGCGCACCAGGAAATGCACCTGGGCAAAGCCCATCACCATGCCGATCACGCCCTCGGCCGAGCCGACGGAGAGGTCGATGTTGCGCATGACGATGACCAGCACCATGCCGGAGGCCATGATGGCGACCGCGGACGTCTGCACGGACAGGTTCCACAGATTGCGCGGCGTGAGGAAGGTGCGGCTGTCGAAATCAAGCGGATTAGCCCCGACCAAGAAGCTCGAGATGACGTGCAGGCCGATCCAGATGATCAGCAATGCGCCGACCATGCCGAGCATTCGGGTGTCGAGTTCGGTCGCTTTCAGGAAACGGCCGATGGCGCCGAGTTCGGAAGCGCGCGCGCGATCCGCGGCCGGGTTTGCCGGCGTGTCAGAGGTGGTATCGGCCATGATATCCTCCCACCGGCCTGCCCGTCTGGCGCGGATGCCGGATCACGATGCTATTTGCTTTCCCGGCTCATTTGAAGCGGAAAACCCTTGGAGAAACGCCGCGGCTTTGGGGCCGCGGCGTCGCATTTGAACGGGTGTCTGCCGGTTACTTGCAGACGGCGACGCTGCCGGCGGTGACGCCCGTGCAGACCTCGTCCTTCTTGATCCAGCCGGCGTCGATGACGACGTTGAGGTTGTCCTTGGTGATCGCGATCGGGGTCAGGAACAGCGACTTGACGGTGTTGCCGCCGGGGGTCGTGAAGTCCTTCACGCCGGCGATGTCGGTCATCTTCTTGCCGTCGGCCAGCTGCGAGGCGATCTCGGCGGCATTCTTGCCGAGTTCGCGGGCGTCCTTCCACACCGACACGGTCTGGGTGCCGAGCGCGATGCGGTTCAGCGCGGCATGGTCGCCGTCCTGGCCCGATACCGGCACCGTGCCGGCCAGACCCTGCGCCGTCAGCGCGGCGACGACGCCGCCGGCGGTGCCATCATTGGCCGCCACCACCGCATCGACCTTGTTGTCGTTGGCGGTCAGGAACTGTTCCATGTTCTTCTGTGCATTGGCCGGCAGCCAGCCATCGGTGTAGGCCTCGCCGACATTCTTGATCTTGCCGGCGTCGATGGCCGCCTTCAGCACTTCCATCGAGCCCGAGAACAGGAAATCGGCGTTCGGGTCGGCGCCCGAGCCCTTGATGAAGACGTAGTTGCCTTCCGGCTTGACCTTGAACACCGCGCGGGCCTGCATGCGGCCGACTTCCTTGTTGTCGAAGGTCAGGTAGAACACGTCCTTGTTCTCGATCAGGCGGTCATAGCCAACCACCGGGATGCCTTCGTCGAGCGCCTTCTGCACCGCCGGGCCGATGGCCGAAGCGTCCTCCGCCAGGATGATCAGCGCGTTGGCGCCCTGCGAGATCAGGCTCTCGACGTCAGTCAGCTGCTTGCCCGGATTGGATTGCGCGTCGGCGGAAATATACTTGTCGCCGGCAGCCTCGATCGCCTTCTTCATTGCCGCCTCGTCGGTCTTCCAACGCTCTTCCTGGAAGTTCGACCACGAAACGCCGATTACCTTGCCCTTTGCGTCTGCTGCCGACGCCAGCATCAACGACATGGCGGCGCCCGCCAGGATGGCGGCTGCGAATCTCTTCATGATATCCTCCCTGCGCCGCGTGTGGCGCGACCAAACTGGCCCGAAGGCCGGCACAGAGGCTTTTTTTCGAGCCTCGAAAAAAGAGTGAGCCAACCGTGCGACGCTGTCAACCACGATTCTGATGGTTTTTGAGGTGGCATAGACTTTTTTTCGAGGCTCGCAATAAATAATGACATCGCTTGCGGCTTCTGCCACTATCCCAGGGCAATTCCAGGAAAAGTGTGAAACGGTTTTCCGTACGGGATTGCGCCAGAACAAAAAGATCGAGCGGTTCCATGTTCTGTTTGAACGGTGAACCGCTCTAGCGCGTCGCCGATGGCCCATGGCATGATCGCAAGGCCGCGACGACCGGGAGGAAATGCGCAAACCCATGTCGGTCGGAATCCGTCACGATGACCTGCGCCGGCGCAATCGCGCCATGGTGCTTTCGGCCGTACGCAGAGCCGGCCAGCCATCGAGGACTGAAATTGCCGCGACCACCGGCCTCAGCCATTCGACCATTTCCGCGATCTCCGCCGACCTGATCCAGGAAGGCATCCTGATGGAAAGGCGGAAAGGCGAGACCGCCTCGCTGAAGCGCGGCCGGCCGCAGATCGGTCTCGCGCTCAATCCCGAAGCGGCGGCGGTGGTGACGGTGGTGCTGTCGCTGAATTTCCTTTCCGTCGCCGTGATCGACTATGCCGGACAGATCGTTGCCGAAGAGCAGCTGCGCCTCGACACGCTGACCGTATCGCGTGAAAAGCTGATCGGCGAATGCACGGCGATAGTCAGGCGCCGGCTGGAAGACCCGGACCTCGATCTCGGCAGCGTCGCCCGCATCGCCATGGGCATCCAGGGCATCACCGATTCCCACGCGCGCGCCATGCTGTGGTCGCCGATCACGCCCCTGACGGACATTCCCTTCGCCGACATACTGGAAGCGGAGTTCGGCATTCCCGCCACCATGGAGAACGACTGCAACATGATGGCGGTGGCGCTGCAGTGGCGCGATCCGGACCGCTATCGCGACGATTTCATCGCCATTCTGCTGTCGCACGGCATCGGCATGGGCCTTGTGCTGAAGGGCGAGCTGTTCACCGGCACGCATTCCTCCGGTGGCGAGTTCGGCCATATGATCCACCGTCCCGGCGGCGCGCTCTGCCGATGCGGCCGGCGCGGCTGCGTCGAAGCCTATGCCGGCAACTATGCCATCTGGCGCAGTGCCACGGGGATGAGCGAGGACGCCGAGCCGGTCGATGTCAGCGACGCCGACATGCGGGCTCTCGCCGCAAAGGCCCGCGAACATGACGGGCCGGAGCGGGAAGCCTACAGACGCGCCGGAGAAGCGCTGGGCTTCGGCCTCGGCAGCCTGTTCGCCCTGATCGATCCGGCGCCGGTCGCCATGGTCGGTGTCAGCGCCGCGGCCTTCGACCTGATCGAGCCGGCGCTGCGCGAGGCGATCGCCCAGACCGCTGGCGGCCAGCATTCGAAATCGATCTCCTTCGACACCGAGCCGAACGAGCTGCCCCTGATCCGCGAAGGCTGTGCCATGCGCGCGCTGACCTTCGTCGACCAGGAGATCTTCGCGCCGGGCGCGCAAGCAAAGGCTGGCGCATCGGGCAAGAACGTGGCCTGAGCCTTAATCCTCTCTTATCGCGTATCCCGCCCCGCGGATGGTGCGGATCACGTCCGGCATGCGGCCGTTGTTGACCGCCTTGCGCAGGCGCCCGACATGCACGTCCACCGTGCGCTCGTCGATATAGATTGTCTCGCCCCAGACATTGTCGAGCAGCTGGCTGCGCGAGAACACCCGGCCGGGGTGCCGCATCATGAACTCGAGCAGCCGGAACTCGGTCGGCCCCAGCCTGATCTCGCTTTTCTTGCGGTAGACGCGGTGCGATTCACGGTCGAGCACGATGTCGCCGACCTTGAGCACGCTGGACAGCACCTCCGGCTTGGCGCGGCGCAGGAGCGCCTTGACCCTGGCCATGAATTCCGGCGTCGAGAACGGCTTGACCAGATAGTCGTCGGCGCCGGTCGAGAGGCCGCGCACGCGATCGCTTTCCTCGCCGCGCGCAGTCAGCATGATGATCGGCAGCCGCTCGGTCTCGGGCCGCATCCTGAGACGCCGGCAAAGCTCGATGCCTGAAACCGCCGGCACCATCCAGTCGAGCACAAGGAGATCGGGCACGTTCTCCTGCAGGCGAATCTCGGCTTCGTCGCCGCGAGCCACCACTTCGACCTGATAGCCCTCGGATTCGAGGTTGTAGCGGAGCAGCACCCCCAGCGGCTCCTCGTCCTCCACCACCATGATGCGTGGCGCGATCATTTGGCAGTTATCCTTGTCAGGCCGCCGGCGCCGACATTGCCGTCTCGTCCTGCTTCGGACGATTCGCTGGCAATTGTGTGCCGGTCAGCACGTAGTAGGCGTTCTCGGCGATGTTGGTCACATGGTCGCCGATGCGCTCCAGATTCTTGGCGCAGAACAGAAGATGCGTGCAAGCCGTGATGTTGCGCGGGTCTTCCATCATGTAGGTCAGGAGCTCGCGGAAGACGGACGTGTATTTGACGTCGATGCGTTCGTCATCGTTCCTGAGCTTGGCGAGCGCGGTGGCGTCCCCCGCGGTATACTCCTCGATCACGCCCTGGACCTGGATCAGCACCAGCTGCGCCATGCCGTCGATGGAGTGCGAAAGGTCGCGCGGCGCGGCGCTGACGCCGACGGAGCCGACGCGCTTGGCGATGTTCTTGGCGAGATCGCCGATGCGCTCGAGATCGCCGGCCATGCGGATCGAGCCGACGACATTGCGCAGGTCGTCGGCCATCGGCTGACGCTTGGCGATCAGCGTGATGGCCCGATCGTCAAGCTCACGCTGGCGCGCGTCCATGATGGCGTCATCGGAGACGACGCGCTGCGCCATCGCGTTGTCCGATTCCAGCAGGGCCTTGGTCGAAGCGCCGACCATGGAGCTGGCGAGATCGCCCATGTCGTTGATGAGCCGGCTGATCTGCCTCAGATCCTCGTCGAAGGAAGCGACGGTATGTTCGGCCATGATTATGTCCTCGTATGAACTCAGCCGAAGCGGCCGGTGATGTAGTCCTGCGTGCGCTTCTCGCGGGGCGACGTGAAGATCTTTTCGGTCCGGTCGAATTCCACCAGCTCGCCGAGATACATGAACGCCGTCTGCCGCGACACGCGCGCCGCCTGCTGCATGTTGTGGGTGACGATCACGATCGTGTAGTCGGCCTGCAGTTCGTCGATCAGTTCCTCGATCTTGGCGGTGGACAGCGGGTCGAGCGCCGAGGCCGGCTCGTCGAGCAGGATGACCTCCGGCTTCACCGCCACGGTGCGGGCGATGCAAAGCCGCTGCTGCTGGCCGCCGGAGAGGCTGAGGCCGCTGGCGTTGAGCTTGTCCTTGACCTCGCTCCACAGCGCGGCGCGCTTCAGCGCCTGCTCCACGCGGCCGTCCATTTCGGCCTTGCCGATCTTCTCGTACAGCCGGACGCCGAAGGCGATGTTCTCATAGATCGACATCGGGAACGGCGTCGGCTTCTGGAACACCATGCCGATCTTGGTGCGGAGCAGGTTGAGGTCCTGCGAGCGGTCGAGGATGTTCTTGCCGTCAAGCAGGACCTGCCCTTCGGCGCTCTGCTTCGGATAGAGCTCGTAGATCCGGTTGAAGACGCGCAGCAGCGTCGACTTCCCGCAACCCGACGGCCCGATGAAAGCGGTCACGCTGCGCTCCGGCAGCGACAGGCTGATATCCTTCAGCGCTTTGCTCTGGCCGTAGTAGAAATTGAGGTTCTTGACCTCGATCTTGGCCTTCTCGACGGTGGTGTCGACTGCG
>JBFLWR010000319.1:0-2939 GCA_040755925.1 Pseudomonadota bacterium | reverse complement strand
CCATGCAAGGTGAGCGGCGGCCGGATCGACAGCTTGCCGCGCGCGCCGAGTGTCGCCCTGACGACGATGCGGATCGCCGCCGCGTCGGGGCGCGCGTGGACACAAAGCATTTCGGTATCGCCGAAGCGGCCGTCAATGGCATCAAGAATGGCGACGAGTTGTTCGGGGCGGGCAATCACGGCAAGTCCGCCGCGTGGCCTGACGACGGCGGCCGCGCTTCTGATCCAGCGCTCGAACAGCCCGTCCTCGGCGACGTGGGCCTGCTTGCGCAGGATGTCCGGAGTGGCCCGGTCCTCCGCCGCGTTGAAGGGCGGGTTCATGATGACGAAATCGAAGCCGTTGTCGGCTAGCCCGGCATCACTGCGCGCCCGCCCGGACAGCGTGACGTCGGCCGTCAGCACCGAGGCGCGGGCGCCGAGATGCGCATTGCCCGGATGGGCGACCGTGGCGGCGGCGAAGTCCGCCATTTCGGGAGAGCGCTCGACCAGAACCGCGCGCGCATCCGGACAACGCGACAGCACGGCAAGCGCCGCGGCGCCGGCGCCCGCGCCGAAATCGGCGAACCGGCCGGCAAAGCCGGAGGGCACCGCCGCCGCCAGCATCATGGCGTCCATGCCGGCGCGATGGCCATGCCTCGGCTGGACCAGCCAGAAGCGCCCGCGATGGAAGGCGTCGACCGTATGAGCCGGCGTGTCGGGGGCGAGGGCGGTCGGGGCTGCCATTATTTCCGGCGGATCTCGTTCTCGATGCCGGCATCCTTCAGGATTCGGCGCGCCACGTCGGCCTTGTCGGCCTCGACCATCACACGCTTCTGCAAAAGGCCGATCGACCCTTCGAGCACGCTCATGTTCTGGTCGGCCACGAAAAAGACGATGCCGGCGTCTCGCATGAGCGATTCGACGAAGGAGATGACGACGGGGTCGTTGGTGCGCACAAGCTCGATCATGGAATGAAAATCGCAGGTTGCGGCGTTGATGTAAACGTGCAGGCAAGCTCGCGCCAGGCCAGCCGCGCCAATTCGCCTCTTGCCGTATCCGTGGATGCCGCCATAGAGTCCGGCCGGGACTAGGGTGCCGTCGTGCGCATGGAATAGACGGGAGTGATCGTGGTGGGTGTCGTTCTGAACATCGAGGGCAAGCGGGAATCCGCTTCCATCAAGGATCTCATCGATCTGACCGCTGGCGATATGGGGCGCGTGAACGAGCTGATCCTCTCGAAGGCCGGCTCGGACGTCGAGATGATCCCCGAGATCGCCAACCACCTGATCTCGTCTGGCGGCAAGCGCCTGCGCCCGATGCTGACGCTCGCCGCCGCGCAGATGTTCGGCTATGCGGGCGAGGGCCATGTCAAGCTCGCGACCGCGGTCGAGTTCATGCACACCGCGACGCTGCTCCACGACGACGTCGTCGACGAGAGCGCATTGCGCCGGGGCAAGAAGACGGCGCGCATGATCTGGGGCAACCAGGCGAGCGTGCTGGTCGGCGATTTCCTGCTTGGCCAGGCTTTTCGCATGATGGTCGAGGTCGGCTCGCTTGAGGCCCTCGACATCCTGTCGGCGGCCGCCTCCATCATCGCCGAGGGCGAGGTGATGCAGCTTGCCGCCGCCAAGAACCTCGAAACCACCGAGGACGAGCACTTCGCCGTCATCAAGGCCAAGACCGCGGCGCTGTTTTCTGCCGCCGCCGAGGTCGGTCCGGTGATTGCGCAGGCCTCGCGCACCGATCGCGCGGCGTTGCGCTCCTACGGCATGAATTTAGGTCTGGCCTTCCAGCTCATCGACGACGCGCTGGACTATGGCGGCACCAGCAAGGACCTCGGCAAGAATGTCGGCGACGATTTCCGCGAGGGCAAGGTGACGCTGCCGGTGATCCTCGCCTACCGGCGCGGCACCAAGGCCGAGCGCACTTTCTGGAAACGCGCCATCGAGGACAATGTCACCGACGATGCCGGGCTCGAAAAGGCCATCGGCCTGATGGTCCGCCATGGCGCCATCGCCGACACGATCGGCCGCGCCCGCCATTTCGGCGAGATCGCCCGCGACGCGCTGGCGCCTCTCGAAGCCACCCGGCAGAAATCCGCGCTCATCGACGTCATCGATTTCTGCATCAGCCGCGTGAATTGAGCCTTTCGAGGATACGGCCCGTCCGATCCGATCGGGTGTGAATCCCGTTCCAGCCGTCTCGACAAACGGCTGCGGCTCAAATTATCTATAAAATATGGCCAACACTGAGGACACCATTGCCGTCCGCATCAGCAAGGAGCTGGCGGACCGCATCATTTCAGGCGCGATCGAGCCCGGGTCCCGGCTGCGCCAGGACCATGTCGCCGAGGAGTTCAACACCAGCCATGTCCCGGTGCGCGAGGCTTTTCGCCGTCTTGAGGCGCAGGGACTGGCGATCAGCGAGCCGCGCCGCGGCGTGCGTGTCGCGGCGTTCGACCTTGGCGAGGTCCGGGAAGTCGCAGAGATGCGGGCCGCGCTCGAGGTTCTGGCGCTGCGCCACGCCGCGCCGCACCTGACGCCGGCCATCCTCGATCAGGCCGAGGAGGCGACCAAGGCCGGCGACAAGTCGCGCGACGTCCGCTCGTGGGAAGAGGCCAACCGCGCATTCCACCGGCTGATCCTCACGCCTTGCCGCATGCCGCGCCTGCTCTCCACCATCGATGACCTGCATGCGGCCAGCGCCCGCTTCCTCTTCGCGGCATGGCGCTCGGAATGGGAAACCCGGACCGATCAGGATCACAGGGCGATATTGAGCGCGTTGCGACAGGGCAACACCGAATCGGCCGCCGCCACGCTCGGCCGGCATGTTCAATGGATCGGCCAGAAGCCGGTCAGGACGGCTTCCGGCAAGACTCGCGACGCCTTCGCCATCGTCGGGTGATGTTGGCTCGACCTCCGCGCTGTCGTCATTCCAGGGTCTCCGCGACGGAGCTGCGCT
>JBFLWR010000318.1:0-5566 GCA_040755925.1 Pseudomonadota bacterium | reverse complement strand
AACAAACCCCAGAGCTTCTTCCATCTGCACCTGATTTCCGACGCCACCGGCGAGACGCTGCTGGCCGCCGGCCGCGCCGCTTCCGCGCAATACAAGGATGCGCGCGCAATCGAGCACATCTACCCGCTGATCCGCACCGAAAAGCAGGTGGCCAAGGTGTTCGAGGACATCGACGAGGAGCCCGGCATCGTCCTCTACACGGTCGTCGACCAGAAGCTGGCGCGCGGCATCGACGAACGCTGCGCCGCCATGGGCCTGCCTTGCGTTTCGGTGCTCGAGCCTGTGCTCAGCGTCTTCCAGTCCTATCTCGGCACGCCGGCCGGCCGGCGCGTCGGCGCCCAGCATGTGCTCGACGCCGAATATTTCCGCCGCATCGACGCGTTGAACTTCACCATGGAGCATGACGACGGCCAGCTGCCCGCCAATATGGACGACGCCGACATTGTGCTTATCGGCATCTCGCGCACCTCGAAGACGCCGACCAGCATCTATCTCGCCAACCGCGGCATCAAGACCGCCAACATCCCGATCGTGCTCGGCGTGCCGCTGCCGGAAAGCCTGATCAACGCCAGGACGCCGCTGATCGTTGGCCTGATCGCCACGGCCGAGCGCATCTCGCATGTCCGCCAGAATCGCATCCTTGGCAACACCGCGACCTATGTGCCGACCGACTATGTCGACCGGGCGGCGATCACCGAGGAGCTCGCCTATGCGCGCCAGCTCTGCACGAAGCACGGCTGGCCCATGATCGATGTCAGCCGGCGCTCGATCGAAGAAACGGCAGCCGCGATCGTTGCCCTGCGCGGTAAGAACAGATAACCCATTGCCCCGACGAAACGGGACGCGATGGCGCGAAATACCATGGCCGAGAAGATCATCCTCGCTTCGGGCAGCCCGTACCGAAAGGCGATGCTCGTCAATGCCGGCCTCGATATCGAGGCCGTCCCGGCTGACGTCGACGAGCGCGCGCTGGAAGCGCCCCTGAAAGGCAGCGGCGCCTCGCCGGAGGATGTCGCCTCGATCCTGGCCGAAGCCAAGGCCACCGAGGTCAGCGAGCGCAGGCCAGGCACGCTGGTGCTCGGCTGCGACCAGACGCTGTCGCTTGGCGACGAAATCTTCCACAAGCCGGCCGACATGGAAGGCGCGCGCCGCCATCTGCTGGCGCTGTCCGGCAAGACCCATCAGCTCAACAGCGCGGCCGTGCTCTGCCGCGACGGCGAAGTGCTGTGGCGATATGTCGGCATAGCCAGCCTCACCATGCGCAAGTTGGATCCCGCCTTCATCGGCCGACATCTGGCGCGCGTCGGCGCCAAGGCGCTTTCCAGCGTCGGCGCCTATCAGATCGAGGGCGAAGGGATACAATTGTTCGATAAGATCGAAGGCGACTACTTCACCATCGTCGGCCTGCCGCTTCTGCCGGTGCTGAAGGAACTGCGCGCCCTGGGAGCCATCGATGGCTGAGAAGAGGGCTTTCGTCACCGGTCATCCGATCGCGCATTCGCGCTCGCCGAAGATCCATGGTCATTGGCTGGCGAAATACGGCATCGACGGCAGCTACCAGGCGATCGACGTCGCGCCGGCGGATTTCGCCGCGTTCCTGGCATCACTCGGCGAAGACGGCTTTCGCGGCGGCAATGTCACCATCCCGCACAAGGAGGCTGCTTTCGCCGGCGTCGCGCGACGCGACCACGCCGCCGACGAGATCGGCGCGGTCAACACGCTTTGGCTGGAGGACGGCGTGCTGTGGGGCGGCAACACGGACGGGCATGGCTTCGCCGCCAATCTCGATGATTACGCGCCGGGCTGGGCGGCCAACGGTCCGGCCGTGGTGCTGGGAGCAGGCGGGGCCTCCCGCGCGGTCATCCATGCGCTGAAAGAGCGTGGCGTGGGCGATATCCGCATCGTCAACCGCACGCTGGCGCGGGCACAGGAGCTTAGCGACCGGTTCGGAGCCGGGGTCTCGGCGCATGGCGCGGCCGCCACCGGCGAGTTGCTTGCCGATGCCGGTCTGCTCATCAACACCACGGCGCTCGGCATGCATGGCAATGAAGGCCTGTCCGCCGATCCCGCGGGCCTGCCAGGCCATGCCATCGTTACCGACATCGTCTACGTGCCCCTGCAAACGCCGTTGCTTGCGGCGGCCGGCGCGCGCGGCCTGAAGACGGTCGATGGGCTGGGCATGCTGTTGCACCAGGCGGTGCCTGGCTTCGAGCGCTGGTTCGGCATGCGGCCTGAGGTCACGCCCGAACTGCGGCGCATGATCGTTGCCGATATCGAAGCCCACTGACGGTGGCGAAGATGATCGTGCTCGGTCTCACCGGATCGATCGGCATGGGCAAGTCGACGACGGCCAGGATGTTTGCCGAGGCCGGCGTGCCGGTGCACGATTCCGACGAGACGGTGCATCGCCTCTATTCGGGCAAGGCTGCGCCGTTGGTCGAAGCGGCTTTCCCCGGCACGACGCAAGCGGGCGTAGTGGACCGCGCCAGGCTGGCGGAGCGGGTTCTCGGCGATGGCGCGGCGTTGAAGAAGCTGGAAACGATCGTCCATCCGCTGGTGCGCGCCGATGCCGATGCCTTCCTCTCGCGCCATCGCGCGGCCGGCGCGTCGCTCGCTGTGCTCGACATCCCGTTGCTTTTCGAAACCGGCGGCCGCGAGCGTGTCGACAGGGTCGTGGTCGTCACCGCCCCGCCCGAAATCCAGCGCGCCCGCGTGCTGGCGCGGCCCGGCATGAGCGAGGCCAAGTTCGCTGCGATCCTCGCCAAGCAGGTGCCGGATGCGGACAAACGCCGGCAAGCCGATTTCGTCGTCGACACCGGGCAGGGTTTCGACGCCGCCCGAAGCGCGGTCGGGGCCATCATTGCCGAACTGGCGGGGGATAAGGCGGTCAAGCCACGCTCCTGACTCTTGCTGTCGGCAGCAGCCATTGCCATTTTCCGCCGGGGAACGATGCTGCTCCCGGCAAAGGCAAACTGATTCGAATGCGCGAGATCATCTTCGACACGGAAACCACCGGCCTCGATTTGCGCGACGACCGCGTCATCGAGCTTGGCGGCGTCGAGCTGGTCAACCGCTTTGCGACCGGTCGCACCTTCCACAAATTCATCAATCCTCAAGGACGCGCGATCCATGCCGAGGCACAGGCCGTGCACGGCATCAGCGCCGCCGATCTTGCCGGCAAGCCGACCTTTGCCGAGATCATCGATGAATGGCTGGCCTTCACCGACGGCGCCAAGCTGATCGCCCACAACGCCACATTCGATATCGGCTTCCTCAACCTCGAATTCAGCCGACTCGACCAGCCGGCCATCGATCCCGGCCGCGTCGTCGATACGCTGGCGCTGGCGCGCCGCAAGCATCCGATGGGGCCGAATTCGCTGGACGCGCTCTGCCGGCGCTATGGCATCGACAACACCCGCCGCACCAAGCACGGCGCGCTGCTCGACTCCGAGCTTCTGGCCGAGGTCTATATCGAGCTCATCGGCGGCAAGCAGGCCGCGCTTGTGCTTGAAAGCACGGCGGCGCAGGTCAACGGCGCCGGCGAAGTGGCCGACATCGACATCTCTGTCGGCGCAAGGCCGATCGAATTGCCGTCGCGTTTGAGCGAGGCCGATCGCGCCGCGCATGCCGGCCTGGTCGCGACGCTCGGGGAGAAGGCGTTGTGGCTCAAGGTGGTAGCTGCGGGCTGAACCAGGGCCCTTAACGCCAACCTACGCGGTTGGCCGTATCGCCCATCCCTTCGTCATACTCGGGCTTGACCTGAGTATCCATGCCGTGACCCTTCGTCGTAGGACGCAACGGTGCAAAATTCTGTAACCTTTGCAATGCCTTAGCGCCACAGCATGGATTCCAGGGTCTGCGCGCTTCGCTTCGCTCTGGAATGATGACCGAGCTATAGTCTTGGCAAATCGCAAAGGTCCAAGGCAACAAAAAAGCCCGGCACGAGGCCGGGCTTCTCAAACGTTTCGAAGGCTGAACTGCTCAGCTCACCTGGATCTTGCTCGACCCGGCCTGGTCCTCGGCGATGCGCTGCTGGAACATCTGCGCGAAATCGATCGGGTCGAGCATCAGCGGCGGGAAGCCGCCGTTGCGGGTGGCGTCCGAGATGATCTGGCGGGCGAACGGGAACAAAAGCCGCGGGCATTCGATGAACAGGATCGGCAGCATGTGTTCCTGCGGGAAGCCGCTGATGGCGAAGACGCCGCCATAGACCAGCTCGACGTTGAACAGCACTTCCTGGTCGAAGGATGCCTTGGCGTTCAATGTCAGGTTGACGTCGAACTGCTTGTCCGAAAGCGGGTTGGCGTTGACGTTGACGTTGATGGCGATGCCCGGAGCCTTGTCGCGGCCGCGCAGCGAGTTCGGTGCGCCGGGGCTTTCGAAGGACAGGTCCTTCACATACTGGGCAAGCACGCTGAGAGAGGGCTGGGTCTGGTTGCCGTTGCCGTTGGCGGCGCCCGTCGGCGCGTCATCGTTGCTGGCCATGAGCCTTTGTCCTTTTGCCTGGGCAGCACTGCTGACCGGATTGAAATCGCGGGTTCGCTACCATGGCCGACAGGACAAGACAAGTTTTGCCGGCCCAATTCAGCTTCGGGCCTGGAGCCTAGTCAAACGCGGCGCGCTTCAATCGTTCTTCAGTCGCCGCCAAGGCGAATTGTGGTCCGGCCGGCTCGGGTAATCGTCGCGAGAATAGTCGGCGTCGTCGAGGTCGATGACCTTGTCGCGGCCGCGGCCGCGAAACCCGCCGCCGGTGAAGCTGGTGGCCACGACGATGCGGCTCTTGAGCAGCCGCCAGGCCAGATCGCGCACCGGCGGCAAAAGCAGGAGGATGGCGAATATGTCGGTGATGAAGCCCGGAATGATGAGCAGGATCGCCGCCAGCACGATCATTGCGCCATGCGCAAGCTGGCGGCTGGGATCACGCCCGGCATCCATTTCAGCCCGCACCCGCGCCATCACCCCAAAACCCTGGTGCCTCAGCAACAGGCTGCCGGCGACGCTGGAGAGGACGACAAGCCCGACTGTCGCCAAGGCGCCAATTTCACGGCCGACGATGACGAAACCGGCGATCTCCAGCAAAGGCAACAGGAGCAGGAACAGCGGAAAGAGCGAAATGCGCAAGTCTTGACCGATCGCTTTCTTGTTTTACGGCCCTGCGGGCAATCGCCGCTGGCACTGGGGCCTTTACATAGGTATGGCTGCCTTTGATTTGAATGATTGCGCCCAGCGTTCTATATGCTTTGAATGTTGAACGCTATGCGACCCGCGGCCCTTCTGGTCCGCCGGTCCGGCACGGACAGGGCTCGAATTGGCGGAAGATATGGGTTTCTTCGACTTCGGCACGATTTTCTTCTTGATTGCGGCGGTTGTGATCTTTTTCCAGCTGCGCAACGTGCTGGGTCGCCGCACAGGCAACGAGCGCCCGCCTTTCGATCCCTACTCGGCGAGCCGCACGCAGGATACCGCCGCCCAGAAGCCGGAGAACGTGGTGTCGCTGCCGCGCAAGCGCCTGCCCGGCGAGGCAGCTCCGGAGGCTTATGCCGACATCGATGCTTTCGCCAAGCCG
>JBFLWR010000317.1:0-5303 GCA_040755925.1 Pseudomonadota bacterium | reverse complement strand
TCCTCCGGGCCGCGCTCCGGCCAACCGGATTTCGAGCATAAAGGCAGCGGTTTGTCACGCCCGGGCCGGCCTGGGTCGAAGCCTGACACACGCAAGCAAGGCGAGAACCCGGAGCGGTCGGGCGTCTCACAAGGATGTGAAACCGTTCTGCAACATGGTCCTGGAAATTTATGAAAGCTTAACGAAATCGGTATGAATCGGTATAGTCACGCCTTACATCCGCCATGCGGTGGGCGAGATCCTCTAGCGGCGCGGAACGGGAACCGGTTGCAACCGGTGCGGGTGATGCATGAAATTCCTCGGCAACAAGAACCTTGCAATGCCGATCGCGATTGCCGCCGTGCTTGCCCTCGGCCAGCAGCAGGCGAACGCGCAAGGGCTGTTCGACATGCTTTTCGGCGGCGGCATCCGGCACAATCCACAAAATGAGTTTCCGCCACCGCCGAAGCCGCACAAGATACGGCCGGCCGTGCCCGGAGAGGGCGGGGTCAGAATCAGCAGCCCGACCTACAACACCTACAAAGCGGACAGGCTGGTGCGGGTCGACTTCAAGTCCCTGCTCGGCGCGGCGCCGCAGCCTGAGGCGCCACAACCCGGGACACCACAGAATGCGGCTTACGTCCCCCCGGCGTCCAGCGCGGCGTTCCACGATGCGCTGGCCGGCCTCAGCGACTATGAACTCTTCGCCGAGCCGGACATCGCCAAGGCGCTGATCGCCTATTACTCGGCCAATCCGGATTTCATCTGGGTGAGTGGAAATGAGCCCAACAGCAGGGCTCAGGATGCCGTGCGGGTGCTTGGCGAGGCGGGCACCTATGGCCTGACTTCGGCCGACTACACCGTCGATGTCCCCGCGACCACGACTTCGGCGACGCCGGAAGACCGCATGAAGCAGCTTGTCCGCTTCGAGATGGCGCTTTCTGCCCGCGTGTTGCGCTATGCGCATGATGCCCAGAGCGGCCGCGTCGATCCCAACCGGATGACCGAGTACTATGATTTCCCGGCCAAGCCGATGGATATGCAAGCGGCGCTGAAGACGCTCGCGCACACGCAGGAAGTCCGCACCTATCTCGAATCGCGGCATCCGCAGAATGCGGAATACCAGGCGCTGCGTGTCGAACTGGAATCGCTCCAGGCAAGCGAAGAGAACGAGATCGTGGTCGATCCGAAGCTGAAGCTGAAGCCTGGCGAGAGCAGCTCGGAACTGCCCAAGCTCCTGAGCATCATTGCCCGCAATCTCGATGACGAGATGGGCGGCAACTATGGCGAGATCCTTGCCCGGCTCGGCAGGAGCGAGGTGTATGAGCCCGAACTGGTGCCGGTGATAAAGGCGGTGCAGAAGCGGGCCGGAATGAAGGACGACGGCGTCATCGGCCCGCGCACGGTGGCCTCGCTTGCCGGTACGTCGAAGGCGGACAAGATCGTGAAGGTGCGGGCAGCGCTCGAGGAGTTGCGCTGGCTGCCCTCCGACCTCGGCAGCCCGCGTGTCTTCATCAACCAGCCGGCCTTCACCGCGTCCTACATCGACAATGGCGAGGAGAAGCTGAAGACCCGGGCGGTCATCGGCAGGACCACCAACCAGACCGCCTTCTTTTACGACCAGATCAAGCAGGTCGATTTCCATCCCTACTGGGGCGTGCCGCAGTCGATCATCGTCAATGAGATGCTGCCCAGGCTGCGCGGCGACCCCGGCTACCTCGACCGCGCCGGCTATGAGGTGACGGATGCGCGCGGCAAGCGGATTCCGTCTGCCGATGTGGACTGGGGCGCCTATGGCGCCAAAATCCCCTTCAACGTGCGCCAGCAGCCGAGCGAGGCCAATGCGCTTGGCGAGTTGAAGATACTGTTCCCCAACAAGCACGCCATCTACATGCACGACACGCCGCAGAAGTCGTTCTTCGCGCGCGACATGCGCGCCCTGAGCCACGGCTGCATCCGGTTGCAGGATCCGCGCGGCATGGCCGCGGCCGTGCTCGGCACCTCGGTCGACTATGTCGCCGACAAGCTGAAGCAGGGCCATTCGACCGAGAATGTGACACGCGTCATTCCGGTTTATGTCGCCTACTTCACCGCCTGGCCGGATATGTCTGGCAAGGTCGAGTATTTCGACGATGTCTATGATCGCGATTCGAAGCTGACCCAGGCGCTGGACGCGACCGAGGCGGTGCGCTCGCCGTCAACCTAAGCGCTCCATTAGCGGACGCCGGAAGCCAGCGTTGCGTCCGGCAATCAGCCAGTAAACCAGGCCGGCGACGAGGCCGGCGGCGGTGATGATGCCCATGTCGGCCCAGCGCTCCGGGTCGCCCGGGGCGTCAGGCCAGAGCAGCATGAAGCCACCCGCCGCCGCCGCGGCGCCGAACAGCATGTGCAGCCAGAAGCCCCTCAGCAAAAAGAACTCGGCGATCAGCGCGAAGACCAACGTCTGCATGCCGGTGACGACAATGGTCAGGAAGTAGACGAACATGCCGAGCGGCGGGACGGTCAGCACCGCTATCGGCGTGATCCCCATCAGCTCGAAATAACCTGGCGCGTTGGGGAGTGAACTGAGGGCCAGATAGATCGCAACCACCGCGATCAATCCGACAAGCACTGCAACCAGGTAGCCCGCAAGCACCATGAGGATGCGTTTCAGGACATATCCAATCATATTGCAACGCACCCCCTCGTGCCCGCAATCATGGCGCGCAGTCAGCCATCAAAGTGGCGCCGATGCAAGAGCGGCTAGCAGGGCCGGAACCTTGCCCGGGCGCCCTCAGGCGCCTCCGCACATGTGCTGAGAGTCGGGCAGGGCCCAGGTGCCTTTCCGGGCGAGATCGACGGCGTAATAGACCCTGCCGCGCACGTCGCCTTGCGGACAGTCCCTGGGGATCGAGATCAGGCACATCACGACAGGATCGCCGACGCTGGCGCTCACCAATCCAGGTTCCCGATCGTAGGAGACCGCTGTTCCGCCGTTGGTGAACGACGCCGCGCTGCCGGCTTCGGGGCTCGCGGTCGCCAACGGATCGTCGCCGATCCTTGCCGTCAGCATCGCGATGTGGGTGAAGCTGCAGCTTCCGAGGGCTGCAGGCAAGGGCTGGTCGGCCGGGTTGGACGTCCCGGCGGCAAAATCGAGCGCCTTTTTGCCGATCAAGGCAATATTGTAGTTCTGCACCCAGGGGGGCACGGTCCCATAAGTTTCCAGCGCATTGTTCTGAGCGCTGACGATGCAGGCGGCGTCCGCCCCGCAGGCATTCCGGTCGGCAATCAGCGACCTGGCGATCTGACGTTTGTCGCTGAATTCAGGCTGAAAGGTGCCGAAGGCCTTGCTGGCGAGCACATCGATCGCCGCCATTTTCTTATCCGCGCAAATCGCCTTCTCGGCAGGCAATTGTGCCTTCCGGCAATCGAACGACGGTCCGCCCGCCCAGGCGAACCCCGTGCCGCATGCCAGTATCAGCGCCACTCCGAACGAAGCGATTGCCCGCCTGGAAAAACTCATATCCCCACCCTCCCGTAGGACCGGCTCCTTAGCCAAGTCTACGAAGAAAGCCGGCTGCGCGGAATGGGCTGAAAGCGGATGCCGGCGCCTATTTCGGCTCCCCGGTCACCGGGTCGTAATTGATTTCGACCTTGGCCTTGTCCGTCGTGTAATAGATGACGGTGTAGCCGCCACTGCTCCAGTCGACTTCCTTCACATAGCGGAAGTCGTTCCGTTGCTCGACCTTGGCGATAATTTCCGAGAGCTTCTTGGCATTTTGCGGTGGCAAGGCCGGCTCGTCGGCCGCCAAAGCTGGACCGTTGGCAGCTAGGAAGGCGATAGCGGTCGCCAAAACAACAGTGCGCATGACTGCCCCTCAATTTCGTGTTGGCATGGACGCGCTGAGAACTCGCAAGAATGTGAGTTGGTTCCGCCAGGGTCGAGGAACATCTGCTCCACAGCCAGGATTGAGAGGCTCCCCAGCACTCGCGCATAAGCACTGAAATCAATAAATTGCCGAAATTACGGAACCTAAGGCAATATTTCTAATCTCCTGCATTAGGTAACTATCGGCTAACCATGCATTGGCCCGAAGACGCTTTCCATTAGCTGTTCGTGGTAGAGCTTTGTGCAAGACCCTGTTAGAGTTCCGATATAACAGGGTGGCAACGGCGCGCCGAGCCTGCTGGAGGGTGTTCCTTCGGTAAACGGCGAAGTGTTTTGTGAGCGGACGCGTCGCCTGTTCTGGACTGAAGCAGGGACCGGGGGCTCGATCATGGCTGAACGGAACTATACCCGTCAGCTCGCGACAATCATTTCCATCGATGCCGTGGGCTTTTCGCGGCTTATGGGCATCGACGACGAACTCGCCGTCTCTGCCTTCGAGGAGAGGCGCGACATCATCGCGGACAGTTGCGGCAGTTTTGGGGGGCGGACCTTCGGCGACGCCGGCGACAGCATCATGGCCGAATTCGGCAACCCGATCGAAGCGCTGCGGGCAGCGTTCGATTTCCAAGGCCGGATCGTTGCGCTCAACACTTCGGTCGCCGAGGAAATGCGCATGCCGTTTCGCGCCGGCATCAACACCGGTGACGTCATCGTCCGCGAAGGCCGGCTCTATGGCGACGACGTCAACATTGCCGCGCGCCTGCAGGAGTTTGCGCCGCATGACGGCGTCGCGATCTCGGCGACGACCTGGCACCACGTCAAGGACAAGACGGCGGCGGTCTTTACCGATCTCGGCGAATTCAGCCTGAAGAACATCGCGTTGCCGGTGCATGTCCTGATCGCCGGCCGCGGCGGCAATGGTGCTACACCGACAAACTCTTTTGCGGCTATTCCCGCTGCTCCCGGTCACTACAGACCCTCATCCAATGGCCCGCCCGCGATCGCGGTGCTGCCGTTCCAGGGCGGCGGCAGCGAGGCTGATATCGGCTACATGGCCGACGGTATCGCCGAGGACATCATCTACGGCCTCTCCAACACACGTTGGCTTTCGGTGATCGCCAAGGGCTCGAGCTTCCAGTTCCGCGACGACAGCCTGGGCACGAGGCTGATCGGCAACGCGCTCGGCGCGCGCTACATTGTCAGCGGCACGCTGACGGACTACGGCCGGCAGGTTCGCCTCCACGCCTCGCTCACCGATGCATCCAACGGTCGTCTCGTATGGTCGCAACGCTTCGACCGCGACCTCGTCGACATTTTCAGCCTGCGCGATCAGATCGGCAGCGAGATCGTTTCGATCCTCGACAAGGAGGTCGACCGCGCCGAGCAGGTGCGCACCTTCCAGGTGCCGTGGGAAAGCCTTGAAACCTGGCAGTTGGTGCGGCGCGGCCGCTGGCAT
>JBFLWR010000316.1:0-13600 GCA_040755925.1 Pseudomonadota bacterium | reverse complement strand
TCCGGTGCGCATGTATCTGCGCGAGATGGGCTCGGTCGAGCTTCTGTCGCGCGAGGGCGAAATCGCCATCGCCAAGCGTATCGAGGCCGGCCGCGAGACGATGATTGCCGGCCTGTGCGAAAGCCCGCTGACCTTCCAGGCCATCATCATCTGGCGCGACGAGCTCAACGAATCGAAAATCCTGCTGCGCGAGATCATCGACCTCGAAGCAACTTATGCCGGCCCGGAGGCCAAGCAGGCACCGGTGGTCGAGCGCGTCGAGGAAGCGCCCAAGCCCGATGAAAAGCCGCGCCGTGGCGCTGCCGCGCGTGACGAAGAGGACGACATCACCAATGTCGGCGGCGATACCCGCGGGCTCGAGGAAGAGGAAGACGACGAGGACGAGGCGAGCCTTTCGCTCGCCGCGATGGAAGCGGAACTGCGTCCGCAGGTGATGGAGACGCTCGACGTCATCGCCGACACCTACAAGAAGCTTCGCAAGCTTCAGGACCAGCAGGTCGAGAACCGCCTGGCCGCCGCCGGTACGCTCTCGCCCAGCCAGGATCGCCGCCTGAAGGAGCTCAAGGACCAGCTGATCAAGGCGGTGAAGTCGCTGTCGCTCAACACGGCGCGCATCGAGGCGCTGGTCGAGCAGCTCTACGACATCAACAAGCGGCTGGTGCAGAACGAGGGCAAGCTGCTGCGTCTCGCCGAAAGCTATGGCGTGCGCCGGGAGGAGTTCCTGAGGGAATATCAGGGATCGGAACTCGACCCCAACTGGACACGTTCGATCGCCAATTTGACGTCGCGCGGCTGGAAGGAGTTCACCAAGAACGAGAAGGACGCGATCAAGGATCTGCGCGCCGAGATCCAGAGCCTCGCCACCGAGACGGCGATCTCGATCCTGGAATTCCGCAAGATCGTCAACCAGGTGCAGAAGGGCGAGCGCGAGGCCGCGATCGCCAAGAAGGAAATGGTGGAGGCCAACCTGCGCCTCGTCATATCCATCGCCAAGAAGTACACCAACCGCGGCCTGCAGTTCCTCGACCTGATCCAGGAAGGCAATATCGGCCTGATGAAGGCGGTCGATAAGTTCGAATATCGCCGCGGCTACAAGTTCTCGACCTACGCGACATGGTGGATCCGGCAGGCGATCACGCGTTCGATCGCCGACCAGGCGCGCACGATCCGCATCCCGGTGCACATGATCGAGACGATCAACAAGATCGTGCGCACCTCGCGCCAGATGCTGCACGAGATCGGTCGCGAGCCGACGCCGGAGGAACTGGCCGAAAAACTCGCCATGCCGCTGGAGAAGGTGCGCAAGGTCTTGAAGATCGCCAAGGAGCCGATCTCGCTCGAAACGCCGGTCGGCGACGAGGAGGATTCGCATCTCGGCGACTTCATCGAGGACAAGATGGCGATCCTGCCGATCGACGCGGCGATCCAGGCCAACCTGCGCGAGACGACCACGCGCGTGCTCGCCTCGCTCACGCCGCGCGAAGAGCGCGTTCTGCGCATGCGCTTCGGCATCGGCATGAACACCGACCATACGCTGGAAGAAGTCGGCCAGCAGTTCTCGGTCACCCGTGAGCGCATCCGCCAGATCGAAGCCAAGGCGCTGCGCAAGCTCAAGCATCCGAGCCGCTCACGCAAGCTGAGAAGCTTCCTGGACAGCTGAGCCGGAAGCGAACAAACACTTCAGAGGGCGCCCTTGGCGCCCTTTTTCGTTTCCTGCAGGCGCAGCGCCGCCTTGTCGAGGTTGCCCGACAGGAGGATAATTTCGACGTCGGATGCGTTCCGGGCGAAAGACCGGGTGCCCGCCCCGGCGATTTGGATCGCCGTGCTCCGTGGCGCCGGAGGGAGGTGTGCCATGACGACTTACATCCTGCTGATGAACTGGACGGAGCAGGGAACCAGAAACGTGCGTGAGTCGCCGAAGCGGCTCGATGCCGCCAAGAAGCAACTCGGCGATATGGGCGGTTCGTTCAAGGCCTTCTATCTCACCATGGGCGAGTTCGACATGGTCGCGCTGGTGGAAGCGCCCGACGACGCGGTGCTTGCGCGCTTTGCCTTGATGCTGTCTTCCGGCGGCAGCGTCCGGACGCGGACGCTGAAGGCCTTCCCGGAGTTCGCCTATCGCGAGATCATCTCGTCGCTCGGTTGACGCACAGGACAGCATCTGGCCGATCCGTCACATTGCGGCGCCGCGACCGGTCGCCGATAGTCGCGCCATGCCCAAGCCTCGGCTCACCGTCTGGTACAATACGCGCTGCCCGGTCTGCGACGCGGGTATCAGCCGCCAGAAGCGACGGCTCATCGAGGCGGTCAAGGCGGGCCGCATCGAATTTCGCGACATCAATTTCGAGCCGGCCGCGCTTTCGGCATTTGGCGCCTCGCTGGAGGACATCCGGCGCAGGCTGCATGCGATCGATGCCCAGGGGCGGCTGCTCGTCGGCGCCGATGTGGCGGTCGCGGTCTGGCGGATGACGCCGGGCGAGGGCTGGGCGGCGACGCTGTTCGGCAATCCGGTCGCGCTGCCGCTGACGCGCTTCGCCTATGACCGGTTCGCTGACCTCCTCTATGCCTGGAACCAGCGCCGGGGGCACTGGTAGGCCTCACGGCTTGATTCGGGATACGGCTCTATCGCGTTGATTGGGCGCGATCTTTTACCGAAGCCGGCTCTCCTTACGTGGCTCGTTCACCGGTCCTCCTTCACGTCGATTGTTTCGCGAGCCGCTGGCCACGTGTTCGCGAAACCGTTGTCAGCGGCTGGCGGCAGTCTTAGATACATCGTAAGATATATCTTGACTCACCGAGGATGGTCGCCTAATTAAGATATATCGTAAGACGTAACTCAAGGAGCTATCCATGCACAGACATAACCAATTCGGGCACAATCATTTCGGCGAGCGCATGTTCATGCACATGGCCGGCAAGTTCGGCGGCCGCGGCGGCGGCGGCTTCGGGCCGTTCGGCGGCAGGGGCGGTGGCCGCGGCGGTCCGGGCGACATGTTCCGCGCGGGGCGCATGCTGGCCGACGGCGATCTCAAGCTGATCACACTGTCGCTGCTGGCAGAAGCGCCACGCCATGGCTACGACATCATCAAGGCGCTGGAAGAGCGCACCAGCGGCATCTACAGCCCGAGCCCGGGCGTGGTCTACCCGACGCTGACCTTCCTGGAAGAGGCCGGCTATGCCGTCTCGGCGAGCGAAGGCAACAAGAAGGTGTTTTCCATCACCGAGGCGGGTCGCGATCATCTCGCCGACAACCGCGAAATGATCGACAGCGTGCTGGACCATCTCGAACGCTTCGGTCGCAAGATGGCCAAGGCGCGCGACTGGTTCGGCTGGAACGACGAAGGCGATGACCGACGCGAGGGCCGTGGTGGTCGTGGCGGCCGTTCGGAAGCGCGTGACGAATTTCGCGCCATCCGCCACCGTCTGCGTGCCGCGCTCGGCGACATCGTCGACGCACCGGCCGAAACGCAGGCCGAGGCCATCAGCATCCTGGAACATGCCGCCGAAGCGCTCGAGGCGCTATCGCGCCGCTGAGGCCGGCTGTTTCATCTCGCAAGAAAAGCCCGGAGAGATCCGGGCTTTTCTTTTGGCCGCCGATCGGCAGCGAGATCATTCCTTGCCGACATACTCGCTGATCAGCTTGTCGTTGCGCGCCTTTTCGATCTTGGAGGTCATCTCGGCCGAGAGCCGCTCGTCGGTCCGATACTTGACCAGGTTCACCAGGCTGCCGGTAAGCAGCAGGACGCCCATGGCCCAGTAGCCCTTGGTCGAGAGGTCGACCGGCGCCAGCCACAGCGACAGCGCCAGCATGAAATAGGCGGCGCCCACCGATACGGTGTTGAAGAGGATATAGGTCTGATTGCCGTTCATCGTATTGCTCCCTTTGAATTGATCTGATGCTGTTTCGAAAAATTTGAATTTCAGTTCAGCGACTTCAGGCGTTCGAGCACGTCCTTGGCGCGCACCTTGGTGGCCGGCCCGTGCCCGGCTTCGGCCAGACGGTCGCGGATCGCTTCGTGGCGGAGCTCGCCGTCGATCTCGTCCAGGATGCCCGCCTCCTCGAACGGATCGCTGCTTTCCTTGATGCGGGCGAGCAGCTCTTCCGCTTCGTTGATGCTTGCGGTGCGGCCGATCGAACGGTTGAGGCGTTGCTGCGCCTTGCGCTCCGCATCGATCGCGCGGGCCGAGATCATGCCCTGGTTGAGATCGACGATGCGGCGATGCGCCTGCTCGACGGAGAGGCGCATCCGCAACGTCTTCTCGCCCAGGCTTTTCACGGTGGCGCGGCGGACCTCGCGTTCATTCTCGAGCTCGGCGATGGCCGAGGCGCCGCCTTCGGCCAGGGCTTCGTTGCTGGCTGAAAGCGCGCTGAGGGTGCGCGTTTCCAGATCGGCGATGCGGCGGTCGAGCTGGTCGAGGCCTGACTGCTCGGCGCGTTGACGCACGATGAGCGCGGCAAGTGTCTGCTTGGCGGCGGCGAGGCCCGTTTCGGCGTCGCGGATACGCTGGGCCAGCAGGTCGATAGCAAAACGATCCTTCAGATTGTCCTCGGCGCGAGCGCTGGCGCCGTCCAGCAATGTCTTGATCAGGTTAAGCACGGTCTTCTCCCTGTTCCTGTGAACGTTGTTCACGAGGCCAACATAACAGGAAATGAACATTGTTCAAGAGCTATTTTGAACACTGTTCACGGGGCCTCAGTCATGGTAAACGCTGCAGGAAGAAACGGTCCGGAAGGGGTATTTCCAACTTTCGGGCGCGAGGTCAGGAAACGGAATGGCGCTGAACAAGGAAGAGATGAGCGAGAAGGTGCTCGCCATCGCCGAGACGCTGCTCAACGAGGGCGGCGTGGACAATCTGAAGGCCCGCACCATCGCCGAGCAGGCGGGCATCTCGGTCGGTTCGATCTACAATCTCTTTGCGGATCTCGACGAGGTGCACCGCGCCGTCAACATGCGGCTGCTCGACCGGCTCGGCGCGGCGGGCATCAACGCCATGGCCGAACTCGAGAGGCAAGGCGTCACGGATGTCAGGCATCGCATCCTGGCGATGGCCGCCGCTTATGTGCGGTTCGTGGAAGCACATCGCGGCAGTTGGCCGGCGGTGCTTGCCTTCAACCGTCGCCGGGCCACGCGGCCCGGCCCGGACGCCTATGAAGCACGGCTCGACGAGCTGTTCGATATCGTCGCCGGCGTGCTCAAGGCGGGCGACTTCGATCTGGACGACAACCGCCGCGCGCTGGCGGCGCGGACCTTGTGGTCAAGCGTGCACGGCATCGTGACCAGCGGCTACGTGGCGAAGTCGGACAGCCGACAAGCCGAGGAGATCTGGCAGCAGGTCGAGCTTCTCGTCGGCGTTTTCGTCAAGGGGCTGGAACGCGGCGGCGCATTCGCGCATGCTAAGACAAAGCCTATTTGAACAAAGCGATGCCGTGATTCTTCCGGCGTTCGCGAGGGAGTGGAGTTTCGAGCGATGTCTTTCTTGAAGCGTCTTTTCGGCGGTGGTGGTGGTGGCGGCGAGGCAACGGAGCCCGGAACCGCGAAGCCGGCGAAGCAGGTCGAGCACAAGGGGTTTCTGATCAGTGCCACGCCCTACAAGGCGGAAGGCCAATACCAGACCTGCGGTGTCGTCTCGAAGGAAGTGGATGGCGTGATGAAGGAGCACCGTTTCATCCGCGCCGACCGTTTCGCCGGGCTGGACGATGCCGTCGACATCTCGATCAAGAAGGGTATGCAACTGGTCGACGAGCAGGGCGAGAAGATGTTCGGCTGACGCAGGCCGCCGCTGGTCCGTTTCGAAACGAAAAGGCAGGCCCTCGACAGGGCCTGCCTTTTTTCATTCCGCGTGGCGGATTATGCAGCCACCGCGGTCTGGCCTGCACTGGCTGCGGAAGCGGCGATCGCATCGACCTTGGCGGTTGCCTTGGCGAGAGCGGCTGTAACAGCGTCAGCGCCCATGCCTACGCCTTCCACGCGGATGACCTCGACATCGGTCATGCCCAGGAAGCCGAGCACGCTGCGCAGATAAGGAATAGCATGGTCCATCTGCACCGCGGCGCCTTCCGAATAGATGCCGCCGGAAGCGAGCACGATGTAGACCTTCTTGCCCGCGACGAGGCCCTTGGGGCCGTTCGCGCCATAGGCAAAGGTCTTGCCGGACCGGGCGACATGGTCGACCCACGACTTCAAGGTCGAGGAGATGTTGAAGTTGATGAAGCCGGTCGCGAGGATCACGGTGTCGGCCGCGAAAAGTTCGTCGAGCACGGCATCCGAAACGCCGACAACCTCGGCCTGGCGCGGCGTGCGGGCTTCGGCCGGCGTGTAGATGCCGGTCGCGTAGTCGGGATCGATATGCGGCAGCGGGTTGGCGACGAGGTCGCGCACGACAAGCGTGTTCGACGGATCGGCGGCGACGAGCTTCTCGGCAAGGTCAGTGGCGACATGGGTCGAGTGCGAAGCAGCGCCGCGCGGGCTGGATGTAACAAGCAGAATAGACATGGCGATGTCCCCTTGGGGTTGGATTGAACTTTCCCCGCCAATATGGGATTGCCGCCCTATCAGGAGAACTGGTATAATTTACATGGTATCCATCAAAAATATGGATTGATCATGCAACCGAACCCGACACTCGACCAATTGCAGATTCTGGTTACGGTGGCCGATACCGGCAGTTTCTCGGCCGCCGGCCGTAAGCTCAACCGCGCGCAGTCGGTGGTCAGTTACGGCATAGCCAATCTGGAGGCGCAGCTCGGTCTCAAGCTGTTCGAGCGCGAAGGGATGCGCGAGCCGCAACTGACTGACGTCGGCAAGGCGATGCTGGAGGATGCGCGGCGCATGATCGGTGTCCTGCAGCGCATCCGCTCGCGCGCCGACGGCTACCATCAGGGGCTGGAAGCCGAAGTCAACTTGGCCGTCGACGTGTCGCTGCCGTCGCCGGTGCTCGTGCGGGTGCTGAAAGCTTTCGAGGCGCAATTTCCAACGGTGATGCTGCGGCTGCATGCCGGCACGCTCGGCCTCATCCCGGATCTGGTCCTCGGGGGGCAGGCCGATCTCGGTATCGGTGGCCTGTTGGGTGAGGTCATCGACGTGCATCTGGTCGCTATCGGCTTCATGTCGATGGTGCCGGCCGCCGCGCCCAGCCACCCGCTGGCGCAACTGCCGAAGCCGGTGGCGCTGGAGGATGTGCGCGAATACACCCAGCTCGTCGTTACCGATCAGTCGGAACGCACTAAGGGCCGCGACTACGGCGTCTTTGCCTATCGAACCTGGCGGCTGACGGATATGCGCACCAAGCATACGCTCATGCGCGCGGGATTGGGTTGGGGCGGGTTGCCGCGCTGGCTGATCGCCGACGATGTGGCGACCGGTCGGCTGGTGGAACTCGACCTCGAGCCTTACAGGGAGACGAACGCGCCGCTGTTTGCCATGCACCGCAATGATCGCAGTCCGAAGCCGGTCGCCGCCTGGCTGATCGATCAGTTCAAACGGGAGCTCGGCTGTTTCAACGAGTTCGAGCCCGAGCTCGTGACAGCAGCGCCGGATATCCCCAAGGACGCCGAACGGACGTTGTAGTCGTTTACTTGCGCATGGTCCTGCGCCGAACCTCTGGTCGGGTCATTGGCGACGAGAAGCCAGCCCGTCAATCAGCGATACAAGAACGGCGCGGTAGCTCTCGACCGAGCCTCCCGCCTCGATGGCAAGCGCCGCCCGGTCGAAGGCGGCAGCGAGCAGCGCGGTCAGCGCTTCCGGCGGCAATTTCATCATGGATCCGGCCCGCATCGCCGCGACAAGTCCCTCGCGCAGCGAGCGGTTGCCGTGGCTGTTGTCAATCCCGTCCATGGCGGCGCGGCCGAGCACCGCGGGGCCATCGAGCAGCAAAAGCCGTGTGCGGCCAGGCGCCCGCATGGCCGCGAGATAGGCGTCCGAGCCGGCGATGAGCGCGTCGCGGGCCGAGAGCGTTGACGGAGAAGCGTGCTCGATCTCCGCCGCGACCGCCGCCGCCTCCTGTTCGACGACGGCAGCAAACAGCGCCTGCTTGTCGGCAAAGTGGTGGTAGAGCGCGCCGCGTGTCACGCCGGCCTCGGCGACGATCTCTGGCGTGCCGGTCTCGGCATAGGATTTTTCGGTGAACAGTTTTCGCGCCGCCGCGATCAAGTCGGCGCGCGTCGCCTCGGTGCGGTCGCGGTTGGAACGGCGTCCAGACTCCTGTTGCATACATGCAGCCTGTATGTTAATTCAATCTACATACAGACTGTATGTTACCTAGCGGGAGAATGAAAGATGAAGACCACGAGCTACTACCCGGTGCTGATGACGGGCGATGTCGCCGGCACGGCGGCCTTTTACATCGAGCACTTCCGCTTCGAGCCGCTGTTTGAAAGCGACTGGTATGTGCATCTGCGCTCCAGCGAGGACAGGCGCGTCAATCTCGGCATCGTCCAGGGCGATCACGAAACGATCCCCGAGGAGGGGCGGGGACGCGCGTCCGGCCTGTTGATCAATTTCGAAGTCCGCGATCCGGACACCGTTTATGAGCGTATCGTCGCCGCCGGCCTTCCGGTCTTGCGTACATTGCGCGACGAGCCCTTCGGCCAGCGCCACTTCATCACGCGTGATCCGAACGGCGTGCTGATCGACGTCATCAAGCCGATCCCGCCCAGCGAGGAATTCCTGGCACAGTATGCCGAGGACGCGGCCGGTAATTGAATGGCCGCCACCCGGTTGCAGGGGTGCCACACGCCATACCCATCTTTTCAGCTAAGTTGCCCGCCGCTGCCCGAAATGGTTGCCTCTGCGCCTCAACGGAGAGAGTGAAATCATGTCGAGAATCGTTCCTGTTGCAGTTCTTTTCGCGGTTTTGGGTTTGTTCGCCGCCGGCGCGGCGAATGCCCATGATGTCGGGACGTCGCGCTGCAGAACCGACATCAAGCGGCTTTGCCAGAAGACGCCCGCCGGCCAGATCGCATCATGCCTGAAGAAGCACATGAGCGAACTGAGCCCTGCCTGCAAGGCGAAATACAGCAAATAGGCCGTTATGGCGGGCGGCGGCTGGCTTTGCCGGGCCGCGTCTGCCGAGCCACGCACGAGACGCCGGCATTTCAACTAGATATTTTTAGGTACAACTAATATAATGGCTTTCTCCTGGAGGGGAAAGTCATGGTCAGAGCCGTTTCCGTAGCATTTGTCGCGGTCCTCGTCGGCCTCGGCGCCGCCGACATGGCCAACGCCAAGTCCAGTATGCGAACCACCTCGGCGTGCGCACCCGATTACAAGCGGCTTTGCTCAAAGACGCCTGTTGGTCAGGCCGCGTCTTGCCTGAAGAAGCACATGGACGAGCTGAGCCCTGCCTGCAAGGCAAAATTCGGCAAATAGTCCGTTCCGATCGCGGCGTGGATCAGCTTCGCGCCACCGGCGTCACCGCCACCTTGCTGACGCCGGTGCGGCGCACGACCGTGCAGAGCGTCTCGCGGCCGATGCGTTCGGCATCGAGCATGCGCACCAGGTCGTCGACGCCGGTGACGGGACGGCCGTCGATGGCGGCGATGATGTCGCCTTCCTTCAGGCCTGCCTTCGCGGCCGGGCCGTTGTTTTCGATACTGCGCAGACGCACGGCCGTATTGGTCGAGACCTGTGACAAGAGTGCCGCCCGCCGAGGCAGGTTGGTCGTGTCGGCCGAGACGCCGATGAAGGCGCGGCGCACGCGGCCGAAGCGGATGATCTCCGAAATGACGAAGTTGGCGGTGTTGGAGGCGACCGCGAAGGCAATGCCTTGCGCGCCGTGGATCACAGCGGTGTTGACGCCGATCACCTCGCCCGACGACGACACCAGCGGACCGCCCGAATTGCCGGGGTTGAGCGCGGCATCGGTCTGGATGACGTCGTCGATCAACCGGCCGGTCGACGCGCGCATCGATCGGCCGAGCGCGGAAACGACCCCTGCGGTGACCGTCCACTCGAAGCCGAGTGGATTGCCGATCGCGATCGCGATCTGGCCACGCCGCAGGCGCTTGGAGTCGCCGAGCGGCGCGACGTCGGCAAAGCTGCCGTCGGCGCGCACCAGCGCTATGTCGGTATCGGGGTCGCGACCAAGAACGTGGCCCTCTCGCGTTGCGCCGTCCGGCATGGTGACGCGCACGGCGCGCGCGTCGCCGACGACGTGGAAATTGGTGACCACCAGCCCGTCTTGAGCAATGACGAAACCCGACCCATGGCCACCGGCGCCGACGCGCTCGATGCGGCAGACGGCCGGTCCGATGCGGTCGACGGCGTCGGCGACGGTCGTCGAATATGAGTCGAGCAAGGCGTCATCGGATTGGAGTTTCTCGGCGGCAAAGGCCATGGCTAGGCTCCGTGTCATTCGGCAATGCGATGACTATATGTGCGAAGCGGCAGTGCCCGCCGCGACCTGACCACTTGGCCAGTTCTCCGGCCGACTAGCCGTCAGGCGAGTACCGGCAGGCGTCGTATCAGGCGATATCTGGGTCACGGAACCCAGGAGACATTCTTATGAGCGAGTTCAACCTCAGTGCATTTTCCGACGCCATTGCCGATGTGGCGGCTGGCGCTGCTCCGGCGCTGGCGAGCTTCGTCACGCATCATCACCGCACCGCCAGCGCCTTCCACTGGCGAGACGGCTATTTCGTCACCGCCGAGGAAGCGGTCGAGGCGGGCGAGGAGATCGAGCTGACGCTTGCGTCCGGCGAAACGATCAAGGCCGAGCTCGTCGGTCGCGATCCTTCGACTGGCGTTGCCCTGCTGAAGCCGGCTTCAGTCTCAGGCCTGCCGCATTTGTCTCAGGCCGGCGCCGTGCGCCCGGGCAATCTGGCAGTCGCTGTCGGCGGCAGCGATGGGACCGCGCTTGCCGTGTTCGGCACGGTCGGCGAGGTCGGACCGGCCTGGCGCTCGATGCGCGGAGGCACGATCGACCGGCGCATCAACCTCGCCATCAACACCGGCGGCCGTTTCGAGGGCGGACCGGTGCTCGACGCCAAGGGCGGCCTGATCGGCATGCTTCTGTTCGGGCCGCGCCGGCGGGTGCTGGTCATGCCTTACGAGACGATCGAGCGGGCAGTGGCCACCTTGCGTGAGAAGGGTCACGTCGCCCGCGGTTATCTGGGCGCCGGGCTGCACCCGATCCGCAATGGCGATAGTCGTGGCGCCATGGTGATGAGCCTTGACGACAACGGGCCGGCCAAGGCCGCGGGCTTGCATGTCGGCGATATCATCGTCGCCTGGAACGGCGAGGCGGTACAGGGTCCACGTGAACTGATCCGCAAGCTCGGCCCGGATAGCGCTGGCGCAGCCGTGACGCTCGCTGTCTTGAGCGGTGGTGCGCAACGCGACGTTGCGATCACCATCGGCGAGAAGCCGTTGAGCTGAGAGGGCCGATGGCGAGCAGCGCAGCACGAGCGATCAAGAGAACCGAGCCGGCGACACACCGGCTGACGGTGGTGCTCGCGCTCGGCGACGCCCGGCGCGCTGAGCAACTGGCCGATGCGCTTGCCGCGAGCGATGATCTGCTGCCGACGCTTGCGGGAAGCGGCACAGGTCAGATGGCGGATGTCGCCGTAGTGGATGATGCGGCGTTGGAAAGCCGGGCTGTGAGCCCGGAAACACCAGTCGTGCTGCTCTCGCGTCGCAGCGGCCACGAACGATTGGCGGGCAACGTCTTCGCGACGCTGCCGGCCTCGGCCGACGGCTCGCTCGTCGCTGCCGCGGCGCGGCTGGCGGCTTCGGGCTACCGTGTCAGCAGGGTAGGGCCGCCGGAGGTCGTGCACCGCGATTTCCACGACGAACTCTCCGAAGAGGAAGCGCTGGACGACAATCAGCCCCGCCCGGCATTGTCGCCGCGCGAGGCGGAAGTGCTGGCGCTGCTGGCTGAGGGTGCCCCCAACAAGGTGATCGCCAGGCGGCTCAACATTTCCGTGCACACGGCGAAGTTCCATGTCGCCGCGATCCTGATCAAGCTGGGTGCCGCCAACCGCACCGACGCCATCGCCATTGCCATGCGGCAGGGGCTGGTGCTGGTTTAGACGACTTCCCGCACGACGCAGCGTAATCGCGTTCTGGCGCTTGGGGCCTTGCGCCACGCCTGTCCCCCGCGCAAGTTGCCTCCTAGGTTTGAAGAGGGAGGCGAGAGATGTCGCTCAAGGGAAACACGCTGTTCATTTCGGGCGGATCGCGCGGCATCGGGCTCGCGATCGCTCTGCGCGCCGCGCGGGACGGCGCCAATGTGACGATCGCGGCCAAGACCGCCGAGCCGCATCCGAAACTGCCGGGCACGATCTACACGGCCGCGGAGGAGATCGAGCAGGCCGGCGGCAAGGCGCTGCCGATGTTGTGCGACATACGTGACGAGGCACAGGTGGCCGACGCGGTCGCGAAAACCGTCGAGCGTTTCGGCGGCATCGATATCTGCGTCAACAATGCCAGCGCCATCCAGCTCACCGGCACGCTGGAGACCGACATGAAGCGCTATGACCTGATGCACCAGATCAACACGCGCGGCACGTTCCTGGTTTCGAAAATGTGCATTCCGCACCTGAAGTTGGCTAAGAACCCTCACATCCTGAATCTGGCGCCGCCGCTCGATATGAAAGCCAAATGGTTCAAGAACCATGTCGCTTACACCATGGCCAAGTTCGGCATGTCGATGTGCACGCTGGGCATGAGCGCCGAATTCGCCAAGGACGGCATCGCGGTCAATTCGCTGTGGCCGATTTCGACGATCGATACGGCAGCCGTGCGCAATCTGCTCGGCGGGGCCACGGTGGCGGCGATGAGCCGTTCGCCCGACATCATGGCCGACGCGGCGCACGCGATATTCATACGCCCGTCTCGCGAGGCGACGGGCAATTTCTACATCGACGAGGAGGTGCTGCGCGCCGAAGGGGTCACGGATTTCTCTGCCTATGCGCCGGGCGCGACAGGCCCGTTGGCAGGCGACTTCTTCGTGCCGGATGAGGTGTTCGCCCGGACGGATACCAAGATCAAGAACCTTTACTGAGGACCTGCTCAGGCCTCTTCCTTCTTGGACTTCCCCAGACCCATCAGCCGGTCGATATAGGCCAGCATGAGGGCCGAAATGACGAAGGCCAGATGGATGATGGTCAGCCACATCAGCTGGTCGGTGGTGTAGGAGACCGAGTTCAGGAAGACCTGCAGCAGGTGGATTGACGAGATCGCTACGATGGTCGAGGCGACCTTGACCTTCAGCGAGCCGACGTCGATCGTGCCGAGCCAATGGACGCCGCCGCCATCCTGGTCGTCGAAGCGGCTGACGAAATTCTCGTAGCCGGAAATGATCACCATCACCACCAGCGAGGCCACGAGGGCGGCATCGATGAGGCCGAGCATCTTGAGGATCGTGTCGGTGTCGCCGAGCGTGAAGGCGGTGAGCAGGAACTCGTAGAGCTTCTTGCCGAAGGAGAGCGCGTAAGTCGCGAGCGCCACGCCGAGCCCCAGATAAAAGACCACCAGCAGCCAGCGCGAGGCGAGGATGATGGATTCGATGGCGAGTTCGAGACGCTTCATGAGGCCTTCCGGTCGGTTTCGGTGCCGGTCGTATTTCGGGCAAATGGATTACATTTTCAAGACAAAAGCCC
>JBFLWR010000315.1:0-23330 GCA_040755925.1 Pseudomonadota bacterium | reverse complement strand
CGCGACGGCGACACGCCCAGCGATACCAAGATATCGCGAGCAAGCTGGGATTCCGTGAATGTGCTCTTGCCGTGAGCCTGACCTAGCCCTCCCGAGAGAAAAATTCTTGCATCGGGATAACGCCTGCTGAGATCGACGGTCGCCGTAAGCCGTTCTCCCGCCTCATTCATCGTCAAACTTGCGCGGGCACTGCTGATGTGCGGATCGACGGCCCCGCCAAGCACGATGACACCGACAACAGGCCTATTGATGATTGGCAGAGGAAAGCGGTTCTCGAGAACCATCAGCGCAGCCGGCCCGACAGGTGTCCAGCCGCAAATCACTAGCAACAAAACAGACGCCATGACAGATATCCGTCCGAGGCGTGGCCTGTTGGCGTGGATGGACAGCAGCCCAACCAGACCTATGAGGGCGATCAGGTTGGAGGGGATCAGGAAGAGCTCGATTAATTTTGAAATGAAGAACATTAAGACCTCATGCACGCTAACAACCGGACCCTGTCAGAAATGAGCAAGAATGTTCCTCACCCGCGCTGGGCCTTGGGCATTCGCCTGCTGCATTGGCTGACCGTGCTCGTCCTCGCGTTTCAGCTTGTCGTGGCCTTCGGACCCATGAAAGGACCAGGTATGGCCACGATGAATTGGCTGCCTGTCCACATGTCCGTTGGAATGATCGTCCTTGCCATAGTTGTCCTGAGGCTCGCCTGGCGAGCCTTCACAAAAGCCCCGGTTCAGCCCATCTCGCGATCTTCGCGACGCGCCAGAACCGTCTTTCACATGTCTATCTACGCTTTGATTCTTGCCGTCCTGATAACGGGATGGCTGGGATATAAGCCGATGCCCTTCATGCCTCCTGCGAGGCTTTTCGGGGACTTGCCGATGCCGCTGGCACCTTTTGTGAGCCCGCTATCTGCAAGAACGTTCGCCTTCATCCATGCAAAGCTTGTGTGGATATTGCTGGGATTGGTTGGCATTCACATCATCGCAGCCCTGGTTCATCTGGTCCTCTTTCGCGACAACGTCATGCGTGGGATGTCCTTTGGACGAGCGGATGCAGGCAATGCCTCGACGCAATAGAGCGAAAGCCGCTTAGGTCATCGCCCAAAGACCTCCCATGATCACTACAGCATACCTCGCAGCCTTCCCCAGTGCGACGAGCAGCACGAACAAGCCGAGACGCACTCGCGCCGCGCCCGCCACCACGGTGAAGGCATCCCCAATGACCGGCAGCCAGGCGAGCGGCAGCGTCCACTTACCATAACGGCGAAACGAACGGGCCGCCCGCTCGTACTGACTGGGAGTAACCGGAAACCATCGACTGGACTGGAGCGTGTCGATGCCACGCCCGAGGATCCAGTTTACCACCGAGCCTAGCGTATTGCCGGCCGTGGCGGCTACAAAGAGCAACACCGGATCGCTACGTCCCGAGGTCAGCAGGCCAAGGAGCACCAGCTCGGATGAGACCGGAAGTAGGGTTGCTGCGAGGAACGCGCTGGCAAACAGGGAACCATAAATTGCGAGCACAGCCACGCTGAACGACCGGCTACGCCTGCACGTCGACAATGCCCATCATGCCAAGCTGCTCGTGCTCGAGGATGTGGCAATGATACATCCTCGGACCCGGTCGTTCCTGGCGCAGCAGGAGCCGGACCGTCTCACCGCGCGCCACGTTGATGGTGTCTTTCCATGCGAGATAGGGCGGCTTCGCGACTTTACCGTTGCGCTCGTGCTCAATCACCTGGAACTGCGTGCCGTGAACATGGAAGGGATGGTCCATGTCGGCCTGGTTGACGATCTCCCAAAGCTCGGTCTCGCCAACTTTCGCGACAATGTCAACGCGCGCCATGTCGAAGGCCTTGCCGTTGATCAGGAAGCCCATTTGCATATCGGTGGCGGTCATGGTCATGGTTTCAGTGAACACCAGGCGTCGGCTGACGGCAGGGGTGCCGAACGGAGCGATCGGCCGCAGCCGCCCCGGCAGCGGCGGCGCTGCTTCCGCTGGCGCCTCGGAGACATCGACCGTCAGCAGCGTCAGGCCCGCGTCGGCGGGACGGCCGGCGCCCATCCAGCCGCGGTCATAGTCAAGAGTGTACAGCGTGACGGGACCGGGCTTGTCGAAAGACACGACAAGTTCAAGACGCTCCGCCGGGCTGAGCAGAATGTCCTCTGCCGCCACCGGCGCCTCCAGCAGGCCGCCGTCACTGCCGATGATCGCCGTTGGCGCGCCATCGAAGGCGAGCTTCAGGAAGCGCGCATTGGTGGCGTTGTAGAGTCTCAGCCTCCGCTTCGCGCCCAATCCCACCGACAGTCTTGGATTCTTCTGGCCGTTGACCAGCACATGGTCGCCGACACGGCCGTTCATCAGGTCGGTCATTGTGTTGCCGGGCATGGTGCCGTCAGCGGCAAGCCGCAGGTCCGTGAATACCAGCACCGTGTCGCCGTATTCTGCCGGAATGGGATCGGCCTTCGCTTTGACCACGAAGGCGCCGGCGAGACCGCGATAGACCTGTTCGGCCGTCTTTCCGTGAGGATGGGGGTGGTACCAGTAGGAGCCGGCCGAGCCCTCCGGCAGTTCGAAGGCGTAGACGCGGTTCGAGCCCGCCGTTACCGGGTCCATCGGATTGCCGTCCTGGTCGGCTGGCACCGGCATGCCGTGCCAGTGGATGGTGCTCTCTTCCTCGCCGATCCGGTTGGCGAAGGTGATCTCGACACGGTCGCCCTCAAAGCACTGAATCAGCGGACCGGGGCTCGAGCCGTTATAGGCGAGGATCGGTGTATCCAACCCTTCCGCAAAACGCGCTGTGGCGGGTTGCGCGGCTAGGGTCGCCTTGAACCGGCCGGACGCGTTGGCCTCGTTGGCAAGCAGCGGGAGTTCGCGCAACGCCTCACCCTCGGGCAGCGTTACGGCGCCTTTCGACATGGCGCCCATGTCGTGGCCGCCCATATCCATGCCGGGCATGGAATCCATGTTCGACATGTCGTCCATTTTCATCTGCGCCAGCGCCTTGGAGCTCACACGAGCGGCCAGTCCTGCCGCCAGAAATTCGCGTCGATGCATATGTCGTCTCCTGGGTCGAAGGTTGGCGGTCTCGGCGTCGAATGTCTCAGAAGGCGTGGCGATGCCTGGGCGCGTCGCCAACGCCGCGTTGCCGGCGCTTCAAGGCCTTTGCTGGTCCGGCGTCGTGACCGTGCGAGAGGTCCTCGATGATTGGGCAATGCGGCCGATCGTCCCCCTGACAGTGCTCCGCCAGATGACGCAAAGTCTTCGACATGTCGCGGAGTTCGCGCATCTTCCGCTCGAGTTCCGCGACATGTTCCATGGCGATGCGCTTGACATCGGCACTGGCACGTGACCGGTCGCCCCAAAGCGCCAGCAGATTGGCCATCTGGTTCACTGAAAAGCCGAGATCCCGGGCACGCCGAATGAAGCGAAGGGCGTGAACGTCGCTTTCCGAATAAACCCGATAGCCGGCGCCGGTTCGTGCAACGTTCGGGATCAGATCAATCGATTCATAGTAACGAATCATCTTCGCAGACACGCCCGACGCCGCTGCCGCTTCACCAATGTTCATCAGCGAGTTCCTACCGGTTTGAAGGGTCCCCGCGACCCTAGAGCTGGAATTTGGGATAAATAGGACTGCACCAGCTCAATCATATCACCAACGCCTCTTCGGGCACCTGCTTCGACTGTGATCTATCGTCGATCGGAGCGCGAAAGCGCCTCAGGCGCAACGCGTTGGTCAGCACAAAAACACTGGACAGCGCCATGGCGCCGGCGGCGAGCATCGGGGAAAGGAGCGTCCCGTAGAATGGGTAGAGCGCGCCGGCGGCAATCGGTATGAGTGCGACGTTATAGGCAAAGGCCCAGAACAGATTCTGGCCGATGTTGCGGATCGTAGCCTTGGAGAGTGCAATCGCATTGGCCACGCCGCGAAGATCGCCCGACATCAGGACGACGTCGGCGCTTTCGATGGCAATGTCCGTGCCCGTTCCGATCGCGATGCCGACATCGGCGGCGGCCAGCGCCGGCGCATCGTTGATGCCATCGCCAACAAAGGCAACTCGGAAACCGTCTTGGCCAAGTCGCTTGACTGCCTCGACCTTGCCGTCGGGAAGCACCTCGGCGACGATTTCATCGATACCGATGCGCCGTCCGATCGCCTCGGCCGTGCGACGGTTGTCGCCGGTCACCATGGCGACTCGGAGACCAAGCGCGTGCAACGCCTCTATCGCCTTTGACGTTGAAGCCTTGATCGGATCGGCAACTGCGACGATCGCGGCGAGCTTGCCATCTATGGCAGCATAGAGAGGGGTTTTGCCCTCGTCTGCAAGACGGCCGGCTGCCGAGGCAAACGCAGAGATGTCCAGACCAAGCCGGGTCATCAAACGATCGGCGCCGACTTCGACCTTGCGATCTTCAACGGTCGCACTTGCGCCGAAGCCGGGAACGGCATCGAAGTTCTTGACATCGGCGAGCACAAGGCCGCGATGTTCAGCGGCCCGCACGATCGCCTCCGCCACCGGATGTTCGGAACGAGCCTCGACGGAGCCGACAAGCCTCAAGACATCGGCTTCGGCAAATCCGTCCGACACCACGAAGTCGGTGAGTTCGGGCCGGCCCTCGGTTAGCGTACCGGTCTTGTCGAGCGCGATAACCTTGGCGTCACGCAGCGTCTGCAGTGCATCGCCTTTACGGAACAGCGCGCCCAGCTCGGCCGCGCGGCCGGTACCCACCATGATCGAGGTAGGCGTGGCGAGACCCATGGCGCAGGGGCAGGCAATGATCAGAACTGCAACCGCGTTGACCAGCGCGAAGGAAAGCGCTGGCTCAGGCCCAAGGAAAAGCCAGACCGCGAAGGTCAGCAAAGCAGCCGCGATAACGGCCGGCACGAACCATGCCGTCACTTTGTCCACAAGCGCCTGGATCGGCAGCTTCGCGCCCTGGGCAGCCTCGACCATGCGAATAATCTGTGCAAGCAGCGTCGCCGAACCGACCTTGGTGGCACGAAAGGAAAAGCTGCCAGTCTTGTTGATGGTGCCGCCCACGACTTCCGCATCGATGCCTTTGGCGACCGGAAGCGGTTCGCCTGTCATCATGGATTCGTCAACGAAGGACGATCCTTCGACGATCTCGCCGTCAACCGCGATCTTCTCACCGGGGCGCACCACAACCATATCGCCTACCCGAACCTCGGCGACTGGCACTTCGACGGTGACTCCATCCTTGACGACCCGCGCAGTCTTAGGCTGAAGGCCGACGAGTTTCTTGATCGCGTCGCTGGTCCGGCCTTTGGCCCTCGCTTCGAGGGTACGGCCGAGCAGGATGAGTGTGACGATGACGGCTGCCGCTTCGTAGTAGACGTTGGCAGTGCCCGCCGGGAGGGCATAGGGAAAGAAAGTCGCGATGACCGAATAAGCCCAGGCGGCGCCCGAGCCGAGCGCGACAAGCGCGTTCATATCCGGCGCGCGCTTGAGCAGCGCCGGCACTCCCTTCTGGAAGAAGCGAAGGCCGGGGCCGAACAGGACGATCGTGGTGAGAACGAATTGCGTGCGCCAGTTCCACTCGCCGAGCGTCATCATCACCCAATGGTGGAACGCAGGTACGAGATGGGAGCCCATTTCGAGAACAAGGACAGGCAAGGTCAGCAGCGCCGCCAGCGCGAGCGAACGGCCGAGCACGCGGATCTCGGCGGCGCGCCCGTCGCGCTCGCGGTCCTCTCGCGCATCCGGGAAGATCTGACGCGCCTCGTAGCCTGCTGAGCCCACCGCGCTCACAACCGCTGCGGCCTCGACCGCACCCGCGACGATCTGGACGCTGGCTCGCTCCGTTGCCAGATTGACGCTGGCTTCGGTCACGCCGGGCACATTCTTGAGCGCCTTCTCAAGGCGCGCGACGCAGGAGGCGCAGGTCATGCCCTCGATTGCAAATTCGATTGAGTCCGTACGCGTTTGGTAGCCGACAGCCGATACCGCCGCCACAACGGGAGCAAGGTCCGGCTTGCCGGCAAAGATCACTTCAGCACGTTCGGCCGCCAGATTGACTGATGAAGAGACGACTTCAGGCACAGCGGCGATCGCCTTTTCCACCCGTCGCACGCAGGATGCGCATGTCATGCCTTCGATGCCGAGCTGAACCGTGGAACTATAATTTGAAACGGATCCCGCTGCTTCGTTGCGAGTGATGGCGTTCATGTTTCCGCAACTCCATTTTAGTCGTTGCAGGAACAGATAAAGGTTCCAGTGATGGGAAGGTCAAGAGGAAAATTTGTGTCACGGCTATCCGGTCGGCTGAACCCAAGAACAGCTCTTGACCTTCCCACGATGGGAGGCCCCATACCGAGTGGGCCAGCACTGAAAAGGAGAAACTGCAATGCTGAAACTGAGGGTTCCGGATATGAGCTGCGGCCATTGCGCCAGCACGATCGAAAAGGCCGTTAAGAGCATTGACCCGACCGCGCGGGTCGCGATTGACCTCGGGTCATCAACGGTGGCCATCGAAACCAAGGCGAATGAAGCGGCGATCTGCGATGTCATCAGATCCGCCGGCTACGACAACGAAGAATTGGCCGCTTGAACAATTCGAACGCGGTCGACGCGGATCATAAATGTGTCGGCCGCGTTTGTTACATCGGTTATATCGATAACTGTGCCGCCCGATCGCGTGAGGCGGGAGTTCGAGGGCGGACACATGCTCATTCAACCGATCGACTATTTTCTCGCATTCTGGTTCGCGATAGCTGCTGCCTCCACGCTATATGTCGGCTTCGACCAGTACCGAAACAATCCCGAGCCGGTGGTGATGAAGTGGGGTTTCATCCTGGTGACCCTCTATATGGGTCCGCTCGGTCTGCTGCTTTATGTGCTTGCCGACAAGGAGCCGCGTCCCGGCGAGCACGAAGCATTCACCAGGCCGCTCTGGAAGCAGGGCGTCGGCTCGACCATTCACTGCGTCGCCGGCGACGCCACCGGCATCATCCTCGCCGCCGTCATCACCGCGACGCTCGGCCTGCCGATGTGGCTCGATCTCATCGTCGAATATCTGGCTGGCTTCGCGTTCGGCCTGTTCATATTCCAGTCGTTGTTCATGAAATCGATGATGGGCGGCACCTATTGGGAGAATGTGAGGAAGAGCTTCCTGCCCGAATTCGTCTCGATGAACTTCATGATGGCCGGCATGGCGCCGGTCATGAGTTTCCTGATGATGGGTCGCGACATGCGCGCGATGGAGCCGACGGAGCTTTTGTTCTGGGGCGTGATGTCGATCGGCGTCATCGCCGGGTTCACGCTTGCCTATCCCGCCAATGTCTGGCTGGTCGCGCGCAAGCTGAAGCATGGGCTGATGACGCAACGCCCGCAGGCCGTTAAACCCGATCAGGAGACAAGGCACGCGCATGACGGTGCATCCGACATGGCGGAAGAAGGCCATGCCGGACATACCGGGAAGGCCGCGCCTGCGAAGGCACAGGCGAGGGCTTCTCATGCCGCCCACCCCGCGCAACAAGGAGGCCATTCATCTCACGCGGCCCATGGGAGCGGCGGCCACCGAATGGAGACGGACGCCACGACGCCTCAGATTGCTTCGCTCAGTGTGGTTTCCCTGATTGCGTTGGCGATCGGCATGATGGCGCCGGCGAACTGGCTGAACCTGACGCTGTCGGCCCGCGAGGTCGGCGGCGCCATTATGCCCCCCGGCATGATCATGGACCGCGACACGCCCGCCGCAGCTATGCGCGACATGGCGGCGGTTGATCCTCGGCTGGTGAGTTTCAAGGCTGATCCCGCGGCACAGGGAGGCGCTGTCCTCGAACCGCGAATAGAGAACGGCGTCAAAGTTTTCGATCTCGAGGCTTCGGTTATCCGCTGGTCGATTCTGCCTGGGGTGGAGGTCGAGGCCTTTGCCTACAACAAACAGGTTCCCGGTCCGACGCTGCGCGTTACCCAAGGTGATCGCGTTCGCATCAACGTCACCAATAGGCTGCCCGAAAGCACAACCGTGCACTGGCACGGCCTTGACGTGCCGAACGCGATGGATGGTCCAGCCTACGTCACACAGAAGCCGATCGAGCCCGGTGAGACTTTTTCCTACGAATACACCGTTGAACAGTCCGGTACATATTTCTACCACACCCATGACCACGTCGACCGTCAGCAGGCGCTCGGCCTCTACGGCGCTCTGATCATCGACCCGAAAAATCCGGCCGACGCTATCACCGCCGACCTGGAATACACCGTTCAACTTCAGGAATGGCTCAAACGGGAAGGACTGACTTTTCCGTCCATGCCGATGGACGGCGGCTTCCCTAATTTCTTCACCATCAACGGCAAGTCTTACCCGGCGACGGAGACGATCAACATGAAGGTGGGTCAGCTGCTCAAGATCCGTTTCGTGGGCTCCAACACCACCGCCATCCATCCGATGCATATTCACGGCGGGCCGTTCCAGGTCGTCGCCGTAGACGGCGCGACGCTGCCCCAGACCGCACGGTATACGGCCGACACTGTCAATGTTGGCCCGGGGCAGAGGTTCGACGTCCTGTGGCGGGCGCTTCGGCCAGGCAAGTGGCTATTGCATTGCCACATCCCGCATCACACGACGAACAACAATGTTGAGGAGAAGGGCGGCGGTGGGCTCACCATGGTCATAGATGTCAATTAGCGGCGGCCAAGGTCTCTGATCGATGCTTCCAATCTCCGATGTTCCCGCCGATGCGGCCGATCTGCTCGACTGTCTGATTGTTGGGGGAGGGCCAGCCGGTTTGGCGGCGGCCATATATCTTGCTCGCTTCCATCTCTCGGTCCTAGTGGCCGATAGCGGCGAGAGTCGGGCTGACCTGATTCCGCTCACCCGTAACCTAGCAGGTTTTCCCGATGGAATTGCAGGATCCGAACTTCTCGGGCGCATCCGGGAGCAAGGAAGGCGCTACGGGGTACGCCATTGGGCTGGCAATGTGGTCTCCTTGCAGGGAGGGTTTGGCAGGTTTGTGGCTCAAGCACGCGAAGGTATATTTCAAGCGCGCACCGTGCTGATGACAACGGGCGTCTTCAACCGGAGACCGAATATGCCTGCCAATGTCCACGCGGAGGCTCTGTCACGCGGGCTATTGCGCTATTGTCCGATTTGCGATGGCTATGAGGTGACCGATAGCGCGGTCGCGGTGATAGGAACCAGCGAACACGGAACGAACGAAGCGGAGTTCTTGCGCAGTTACACCGCCGATGTGACGTTGATCGCACCGACTGGCGACCATGAACTTGACGCATCGCAAAGGTCGCGACTCGAGAACGGCGCTATTCAAGCGGTTAACGGTCCCTGTCTCGATTTTGAACTGATGCAGGACGGCATCGTGATCGCGACACCGACCGGCCGCCGCTTGTTCGCAACGATCTATGCAGCGTTAGGGTCCGATGTCCGATCTGAAATTGCAGCTGCGATGGACGCGGAAGTATCGAGCGATGGATGTCTTATAGTCGATAAACACCAGAGAACCTCGGTAGCGGGTCTATATGCGGCGGGCGACGTGGTGCGTGGGCTTGATCAGCTTTCCTATGCAATGGGACAGGGCGCCGCCGCCGCCGTCGCAATCCGAAACGACCTAGCTCGCTCGACTCCGTTGCGGCGGTAGCGATGGCACCATGGTGAGACAACTTCCGATGGGTGCGCGACTCCTATGTTGGAACAGGCTACAGAGTGTCGTCAGGGCCACCCCGCCGGTGTTTTGTATGGTCGGCGTGCCGACGAAAGGCGTTGCCAGTACGGTCCCTGCCGGCGAGATCGCGACCGACGAAATACCTGATCTTGAATAGCGCAACGGCGAGAACAATCCCGATCGCCACATACCAGATTGGTTTCGCCCCTGAGCTTTCACCGAGGTCGTTGCGAATAATCGAGACCGCGGCGCCGACATGCAGAACCGCCAGCACAGTCAAAGCCAGCGCCGTTGTGGCAAGGGGGATGTATCGCTTCCACCAGTGGTCGGCGACATGGCCAATCTCGTTGAGGTTGAAGCCGGTGAACTGCTCGGCCTGTATGCCGTCCTCGCCGACCCCTGATTCCACCAACATCTTTCTCATTGCGCTGACCATCTCCGGTAGCCCGGAAACATAATAGACGGGGTGTAGCGGTGCACCGACATGCTTCGTTAGCATGGAACGGGTTATGCGCCCGGTTTCGCCGTTCCATGGATACGCTGACTTTGCTGCTTCGGTCATCGTCGCAACCAGCGTGAAAGACGGGTTTTTCGCCGCGATTTCTTGCAATTCCCTGAGATACGCAGCGTCCTCCGGTCGCCGGTTCGAGTAGAACAGAAATAGCCTGTGCGATAGCCTTCGCTCGATCGCGTCCTTGATCATCGAAAAGGCCGGAACGATGCCGGTGCCGCCCGCGAGAAAGACTGCTGGCCGCGAAGTATCCTCATGCAGGGCAAATGCCCCATGCGGAACATCGAGCAGCATCTCAATCAGTACCTTGTCGCCGGCCTGCAGGCTGCCGAGAACCCGCTTGAATGCCGTGTCACGCACCCGCATTGCGATCACCAGTTCGGGGTCCTGGGGCGTGCTGGCGAGCGAGAAGAACCGGCTATTGCCCTCGCGGTCGGTTTCGTGGGGATTGATCAACGACATCCGCACATGCTGCCCAGCCTTGAAGCTAAAGCCCTCCGGCTTCTCGAACATGAAAGCCCAACTGCCTTCCGCGATCGGCTTCTTGTCCTTGAGAGCCACCTCAAACGAGGCCTTCTTTATCGACGCGCCCCGACGACTATGCATGCGACGATAGCGTTCGTGATCCATCGGTGTCCTCTGCTGCTTAAAAATGGCTTCAAACCCAAGCCGGCAGGCGAGAGCTGCTGTCAAAGACAACTTGCCGACGAAGCGAAAGGCCACCAGGGTGAACATCCTGTCCGATACTGGACATGAAGTACGGAATTCGTCAACGAACAGAACGCCGTGAATGTCCGGAAATAGACACAGCAACTTGAAGTGGCTTTGAAAACAGATGGCAGAACGGACGATAGACCGCCGCATTGCCCGCACAAGGGCAACGCTGCAACATGCCTTGATCTCGCTTATCCCGAAGAAGGGCTATGAGGCGATTACCGTTGAAGACATTTGCGATGTCGCCAATGTCGGCCGATCGACCTTCTACGCCCACTGCACTGGCAAGGACGACCTAAAACGGCGCGGCCTCGACGAGCACTTGCGAGCGCTGCTTTCCGCCCGGCAGAAGGAGGCGCTGGCGGCGCAGGGCGATGGCCGCGCCAGAAGCCTCGCCTTCAGCCTGCTACTGTTCGAGCACGCGCGGGATCATCTGGAACTCTATCGGGCCCTGGCTGGTGGCCGTGGCGGCGAAGTCAGTCTCGGCAGCATCCGCGAGATCCTTTCGGATCTGGTGCGCGCCGAACTGGCCGTGACCGCCGCCAAGAACCTCCCAGGGGCGGCCCCGCGCGAATTCGTTGTCCAATATGTTGTCGGTGCCTACATGGCGGTCTTGACTTGGTGGCTCGACCGCGGCGCAAAGCCGCCGCCCGCCGAGGTCGATCGGATGTTCCGCCGCCTAGCCACTGACGGAATTCTGGCTCACCTTGTTGAAGGCAGCTGACGCGGCGTTGCCAAAGCTTCTGTAGACCCCGGGAATACAGGAGACCTGCGTACAGCGGAGGCGCTATGCCTCCCCTGCCCCGGTCGCGGCAATTATATGCCGAGCATCTTCTTGGCTTTGTTGAGCGCAGCCATTGATCCTGTATGATCGCCGGCGGCGTGCAATTTCTCGCCTTGGGCGCGCAGTTCCATGACTTTGGTCATGTCGGCCTTCGAGAGGGTCGCGGTCGGCAACGCCGCGTCGATCGCGGCCATGACGGTTGGGCATGAATTCGCAAATGCGGTCGCTGGGACGATCGACAAGAAAAGTGCAAGCGAAATTGAGCGTAACATGGACGTTTCTCCCTGCCGGCTCCGGAATGTCTGACATCGGCGAGCGGCATTCCATGGTACACGGCGGCGGCGGTTACGCAATCAGCATCGGAGTGGTACAAAAGATATTGGCGACTAGCACCGCCAAAGCTAACCTGCTTAAAGTAGCCCAGCAGCTGTCATGAGGTCGGTGACCTTCTTAGTGTCCAGATTCGACGGCTCAACTTTCGGTGCCTGCAGGTCCTTCAGCGGAACCAGCGCCGGATTGCTGTCTGCGCCGAGGCCTATGGCATATTCGAAAGACGTGCCAGTTTTCAGGACGTCCTGACCACCCTTGCCGGTGATCCATTTCAGAAATGCCTGCGCATCCTTGGGGTGCTTGCTCGAAGCGAGCACGCCGCCGCCGGAAATGCTGATGAATGCGCCGGGATCCTGATTTTTAAAATAGAGCAAGCGGATGTTGTTGCTGTTTTCGCCAGTCTTTGCCTGATCTCCGTAGTAGTAATAGTGGAAGATCACGGCACCTTCGATCTCGCCGGCGTTGACTGCTTTCATGGCGGCGCTGTTGCCGCGGTAGGCAATGACGTTCGACTTCATCCCCTTCAGCCACTCTGCCGTATCAACTTCGCCTTTGATTTCGAGCAGGGCACCGACAATCGATTGGAAATCCGGACCTGATGGAGATGCGCCCCAGCGGCCCTTCCAGCTCGGGTCGGCCAGATCCAGCAGCGACCTAGGCAGCTTGTCGGCGGTCAGCTTTGTTTTGTCGTAAGCAAAGACGGTGCTGCGCGCGGCGATGCCAACCCTATGACCACTGGCGGGTTGGAATTCTTTAGGCACACGCGCCAGAGTGTCCGAGTCGACCGGCGCAAACAGGCCGGCCTTGTTGACCAGCGCCATAGCGGGCGAATTCTCTGTTAGAAACACATCGGCTGGCGAGGCGGCGCCTTCACTGACAATCTGATTGGCGAATTCTGGGTCTTCTCCGTTGCGTATGGTGACCTTGATACCGGTATCCTTCGTGAAACCTTCCGCCCATTCCTTCGCAAGGCTCTCGTGCTGGGCATTATAGACAATGATACCGTCGTTTGCGTTCTGAGCGGTCGCCGGCCCGACGGCAAAGACCGAGGGAAACGCCACGGCGCTCACGAAAATTGAAAGGGCGGATCTCATCGGATGCTCCAGGCTGGTGGCTGACATTAGCCAACCAGCTGTTAGTCATACTTGACCATCAGTGTCAACATATTAAAGCCTGCCAGCGGGCGCTGCTGGCGGCGGTCCTGCATCGGCATAGCGATACGCCGCAAGACTTCCGAGCCGGTGCCGAGTGCGACGGCGACACCTCTACCTCGCCCAAATAGATCGCAACACCCACCGTCGGCCATCGCCACGGAAGTCGGTGATGCTCAAAGGCTCGACATCAAGTCGCCATGCGGCCTGGAGTGGCGCTTCGAGGATAAGCAGGATTGCCGCACGTACAAAGGCCGCATGGGTCACCACGACCATATGGCCGCGCTCGGTTAAAAGTTGCGTCATGAATGATGAGGCGCGGCTCGAGGCGTCCGCCAATGACTCGCCTCCGTGAGGAGACGAAGTCGGGTCAGACAGCCAGGCCGCCATCCCGTTAGGGTCCTCGCTTGAAACATCTGCAATCGGCTTTCCAGACCACTGCGCAAAATCGAGATCCTGCAGGATCGGCACCACCGCGGGTTCCAAAGCAAGCGCCGCGGCTGTCTGCTTGGCCCGCAATGCGGGGCTGGACCAAACCTGATCAGCTCTGCGGAGTCTCGGCCTGAGTTCCTTGGCGAGCGCGATCGCCCGCGCCTCCAAAGGTTCATCCAGTGGAAACCGAGCTTTGCGCGCCGATACAGTGGCGCCGGCGCAAATCATTGTGAGGCGCGTGGACATCAGATGCAATTTCGCAATTTGAGAGACGATTGCGATCCCGTTGCAATCGTAATGCATTGACAGATGGTTCGTCGGCTGAATAGGGTCGCTGCCAAGATACGGGTTTGGAAGCTGGTGTAAATCCGGCACGGTCGCGCCACTGTGATCGGCTAGCGTTTAGATGCGCTTGCCGAAAGTCAGGTCTTCTCCCGTAGCTGATAGTTCGATCAACGGGACGCAGCATCCCAGGAGAGGTCAAATGTCCGACACTACCTTCGCGCCAGAAATCCGTCCTGTACCATTCAAATTGGAGAGCTTCTGCCATGGGCGATCTTTGGCGGACTGCTCCTCTTGCTGGCAATCTATTTCGTGGGCGCCGAAGAAGGCGCGACATCGATGATCTCCGGCATGTACGTTCATGAATTTGTCCATGATGGTCGCCACCTGCTCGGCTTCCCCTGCCACTAAGGATCACGGACATGGTTGGAAATTTGCTCCTTCGCGGAATGCTCGTCGGCGTTTTCGCGGGACTACTCGCACTCGGCTTCGCCAAGGTTTTCGGTGAACCGCAGGTCGACCGCGCGATTGTGTTCGAAGAACAACAAAGCCAGGCCGCCGACGAAGCTCCGGAGCCTGAGTTCGTTAGTCGCGAGACCCAAGCCGGCTTCGGCCTACTGACCGGCCTGGTGGTCTATGGCGCTTCGATTGGCGGATTGTTCTCTCTGGTCTTTGCCTATGTATACGGTCGCGCCAGCAACTTTGGCCCGCGTGGAACGGCGGCGCTGCTTGCACTGGCAGGATTCGTCGCTATCGTGCTCGTTCCATATCTCAAATATCCGGCCAATCCTCCGGCGGTCAGCAACCCCGATACCCTCGGCGTTCGAACCGAACTCTTCTTCATTATGCTTGTGCTGTCGGTTACAGCGCTTGCAGGCGCGGTCGCATTGACGCGGCGTCTGTCGTCGCAGTACGGCGCATGGAATGCAACGGTCATTGCCGGTGTTGCTTTCATCATCGTCATTGCCATCGTGCAATATGCGATGCCGGCTATCAGCGAGATGCCGGAGCAGTTCTCCGCCGATCTCTTGTGGAGGTTTCGCATAGCGGCTTTAGGAATACAGGTTGTGCTGTGGACGACGATCGGTCTCGCTTTTGGCGCGTTGGTCGAGAATGGCTTTCCGGACGTTGCAGCCGGCAAACTTATTCGCAGCCGCTAGAGCGTTTCACGTTTTGACGGACGCATATCCAGCATTTGCGAAGTAGTTGTTGCACTCTGCTGCCTCGATGGTTTCGACGAGGTGGCCGATGTGGCGCCAGGTATCTTCGACGGTGCGCTTCTGCGCCTGACGCATCCAGTGTTTGATCTTGGCGAAGGCCTGCTCGATCGGGTTGAGGTCTGGAGAATATGGCGGCAGGTACCAAAGCCTGGCGCCGGCGGCCTTGATCATCTGCCTGATGGCCGCGGATTTATGGCTTCCGAGGTTGTCCATGATGACGATATCGCCGGGCTTCAGCACGGTGACGAGCTGCTGTTCGACATAAGCGCGGAAGCATTGGCCGTTGATCGGGCCATCGAAGACGCAAGGTGCCGCGAGCCGATCCCAGCGCAGCGCGCCGAGGAAGGTCAGCGTGCGCCAATGGCCGTGTGGCGCCAGGCCGCGCAGCCGCTTGCCTTTGGGCCCCCAACCACGCAGCGGAGCCATGTTAGTCTTGATCCAGGTCTCGTCGATGAAGACCAGGCACTGCGGATCGAAGCGGCCCTGCCAGGATCGCCATCGTTGACGCCGGCGGGCAATGTCGGCGCGCGCCTGCTCAAGGGCGAACAGCGTTTTTTTTGAAGCTCAGGCCCTCACGGCGCAGGAACATCCAGACCGCATTGTGTGAGACCCTCACCCCGCGCGCGGCCAACTCGTCCTTCAGCCGATGCAGCGACAGATCAGAGGTCTGGTTGATCCGCTCCACGATGAAAGCCCGATGCGGCTCCAGCACCCGTTTGCGGTGCCCACCCATCTTGCCCGGTGACACCGATCCCGTCGCCCCATGGCGCTGCAACAACTTCACCGCCGCTGAAACCGAAATGCCGAACCGTTTGGCGGCCGACCGGCGACTTTCGCCACTCAAAACCGCCGCCACAACCCGCTCGCGAAGATCATTGGAAAGAGGTCGGGTCATCAGATGCTGGCCTCCATTCCCAGCCAGCATCTTGAATCACAAAACACACAAATCGGGAATCCCCTTCGATTCCGTCAAATCTTGATACGCTCTAGCGCGGTAGGCGCTCAAGCTGGAACTATAGGCTCGCGACTTAGCTGGTCGCGGGCATTTCTTTTTTGCGTCGTCTCTTGATAGAAAATGACCGTGTTCACACAGTCCATTCTACGCTGGCGACGGGGTCCAGCGAGAGAGGTTTCAAGACGGAAAATTGCCTGCAGTTTTCTATTGCCGGGAAACCACCTCTTTGAGGGTTCGGATTCTGGAAGCCAAACGTACCCTAAAAACATACTCATCTGGGACGGTCGGCACAACAGAGCCATCATTCGGCAGCAAGGTCGAACATCGCAGGCTCCGTGAGCGCAACCTCGCCGATCGTAGATGCGATGCTCTTCGGCAACCGCCAACCCTTGACCAACCCATAGATCGCGGGGATCACCACAAGGGTCAGCAGGGTGGACGAGATCATGCCACCGATCATCGGCACGGCGATGCGCTGCATCACTTCCGACCCGGTGCCTGTGCTCCAGAGGATCGGGATCAGACCGGCCATGATGGCAACGACAGTCATCATCTTCGGCCGGACGCGCTCCACCGCGCCAAGCAAGATCGCCTCATGGAGATCTGCCCGGACGAACGGCTGTTTGTGTGCGTCCCGGTCAGCTTTCACTTCGGCCATGGCCTGCTCCAGATAGATCAGCATGACGACACCGGTCTCCGCGGCGACGCCGGCGAGCGCGATGAAGCCAACCGCGACCGCCACCGACATGTTGAAGCCGAGCCACCACATCAGCCAGATTCCGCCGATAAGGGCAAACGGCAAGGACAGCATGACAATCAACGTCTCGGTGAGCGCGCGGAAGTTGAGATAGAGCAGCAGGAAGATGATGAGCAGCGTGACGGGCACGACGATCTTCATCCGCGCCGCGGCCCGCTCCAGATACTCGAACTGCCCGCTCCAGGCGACCGAATAGCCGGGCGGCAGCTTCACCGTCGCCGCGACGGCCTTCTGGGCGTCGGCGACATAGCCACCCAGATCCCGACCGTTGATGTCGACGAAGATGTAGGTCGCGAGCTGGCCATTCTCAGTGCGGATCGAGGTCGCGCCGCGCGTCAACTGGACTTTCGCCACTTCGCCAAGCGGAATGGCGCCGCCACCGGGCAACGGCACTTCGACGTCGGTAGCGATCGACTGAGGATTCGAGCGCAGATCGCGGGGATAGCGGATATTGACCCCATAGCGCTCACGTCCCTCGACGGTTGTCGTCACGGTCTCGCCACCGAGCGCGGTCGCGATGACGTCCTGGACGGCGCCGACGGCAAGGCCGTACCGGCCGAGCGCCTCGCGATCCGGGACGATGTCGAGATAGTAGCCGCCGATCACCCGCTCGGCATAGGCACTCGACGTGCCCGGAACCGTTTTGAGGGCCGCTTCGATCTGGCGCGCGACCTGTTCCATCTGCGTCAGGTCTGTGCCGAAGACCTTGACGCCAACCGGCGTCCGGATGCCAGTCGAAAGCATGTCGATACGAGCTCGGATCGGCATGGTCCAGGCGTTGGAGACGCCTGGGAACTGCAGAGCCTTGTCCATCTCGTTCTTCAGGCTGTCGATGGTGACACCGGTCCGCCACTGGCCCTTTGGTTTCAGGTTGATGATGGTCTCGAACATCTCGGTAGGAGCCGGGTCGGTCGCGGTCATCGCCCTCCCCGCTTTGCCATAGACCGAATCTACCTCTGGAAAGGACTTGATGATCCGATCCTGCATTTGCAGGAGTTCCGCCGCCTTGGTGACGGAGATTCCCGGCAGGGTCGTCGGCATGTACATCAGCGTGCCTTCGTTCAGGCTCGGCATAAATTCCGAACCGATCTGGCTCACCGGCCAGACGGAGCCGCCAAGCACCACAAGCGCGAGCACGATAGTGAGCGTCTTCGCCTTCAGCACGCCGCGAATGACAGGGCGGTAGATCCAGATCAGGAACCGGTTGATCGGGTTCTTGTGCTCCGGGATGATACGGCCGCGAACGAAGACCACCATCAAGGCTGGCACAAGCGTGACCGACAGGATCGCCGCGGCCGCCATGGAGAAGGTCTTGGTGAAGGCGAGAGGACCGAACATCCGGCCTTCCTGCGACTCCAGCGTAAAGATCGGCAGGAACGATACCGTTATGACGAGAAGGCTGAAGAACAGCGCCGGACCAACTTCGCTCGCTGCATCGATCAGAATCTGAACCCGCGGCTTGCCAGGAGGAGCACGCTCCAGATGCTTGTGAGCATTCTCGATCATGACAATCGCGGCGTCGATCATCGCGCCGACGGCGATGGCGATGCCGCCGAGGCTCATGATGTTGGAGCCGAGCCCGATGGCCTTCATGGCGCCGAACGCCATCAGGATGCCGACCGGCAGCATCAAGATGGCGACGAGTGCGCTGCGCAGGTGAAGGAGGAACACGACGCAGACCAGGGCGACGATGACACTTTCCTCGAAGAGCGTGCCCTTCAACGTCTCGATCGCCGCTTCGATGAGATGCGAGCGGTCGTAGACCGGCACAATCTCGGCACCCTTGGGAAGGCTCCCGGCGATGTCGCCCAAGCGTTGCTTAACGTGCTCGATCACAGTCAGAGCATTGGCCCCGAACCTCTGCAGGACTATGCCACTCGCGACCTCGCCTTCGCCGTTGAGTTCGGTAACGCCGCGCCGTTCGTCGGGACCAATCTCGATCCTGGCGACGTCCTTGAGGCGTAGAGGCACGCCCTGGTCCGTTTTCAGGACGATGTCTTCGATATCGACCGTCGACTTGATGTAGCCGCGGCCACGCACCATGAACTCGAATTCGGATAGCTCCAGCGTGCGCCCGCCGACATCGCGATTGCTGGCGCGCACGGCGTCACGAACCATCGATAGCGATATGCCCTGGGCGCGCAGGCGCAACGGATCAACGACGATATTGTACTGCTTGACGAAGCCGCCGACGCTTGCGACCTCGGCGACACCCTCCGCCTTGGAGGCGGCGTATCGCACCACCCAGTCCTGCAGAGACCGCAGCTCGGCCAGCGTCATGTCCTTGGCGACGACGGCGTACTGATAGACCCAGCCGACGCCGGTCGCATCGGGACCGAGGCCCGGCGTGACGCCGGCCGGCAGGCGCTGCGCGGCAGCGTTGAGGTATTCGAGCACGCGGCTGCGCGCCCAATAGGGGTCCGTGCCGTCCTCGAAGATGACATAGACGAAGGAAACGCCGAAGAAGGAGAACCCCCGCACCACCTTGGACTTCGGCACCGTCAGCATTGCCGTCGTCAGGGGATAGGTGACCTGGTCCTCGACCACCTGCGGCGCCTGGCCGGGATACTCGGTGTAGACGATGACCTGGACGTCCGAAAGGTCTGGAATGGCGTCCAGCGGAAGCGTCTTCAGCGCGTAGGCTCCGGCGGCCACAGCGAAGGCTGTGGCGACAAAGATCAGGACGAGATTGCGTGCGGACCACGCGATGAGCCGGGCAATCATGGCGCGGTCTCCGAATTCGTCATGCCGCTCAGCGCAGCCTTCAGATTGCTTTCGGCATCGATCAGGAAATTCGCCGCGACCACGACGCGATCGCCGGCCGCAACGCCGTTGCGGATTTCGGTAAAGCCACCGCCCTGAAGGCCGATCTTGACCTCTCGCGGCTCGAACCGGCCCTCGCCCTTGTCCAGGATCACGACCTGCCGCGTGCCGGTGTCGATCACAGCGCTATCGGGGACGGCGACGACCGGAGCATTGCTGCCGCTGCCGATCTCAACATTGGCATACATGTCCGGCAGCAACAGACCGTCCGGATTGGGGATCTCGATCCGCACCTTGGTCGTGCGCGTTTCGTTGCTGACTTGAGGATAGATCAGCGCGACACGGCCGCTGAAAGTCCGGCCGGGCAGACTTCGCACCCGGATGGTGGCGACGGCGCCGACCTTCACGGCTCCCAGCTCATATTCGGGGACGTCGGCGACGATCCAGACGGTCGAGACGTCAGCGAGGCGGAAGAGCACGTCGCCAGGCGACGCTTTCATGCCCTCGACGGCATTGCGCTCGAGGATCAGGCCATCGCGCGGGGCGGTCCAGGTGATGGAGGTCAGAACCTGACGGGTGCGGTCGATTGCGGTGATCACATCGGGTGGGACCGCAAGATTCTCAAGGCGCTGGCGTGCCCCGGCCGAAGCGCGGCCGCCTTCGTTCAGATCTGTAAGATATTGGGCGCTCGCCGCTGCGATCTCTGCCGAATAGAGCCGCATCAGCGGCTCACCCTTTTTGATCCGATCGCCGGTGGTGACGTCCGCTACCTTGTCGATGAAGGCATCGGAGCGTGTCGCGACCACTGTGATGCGCCGTTCATCAAGCTGTACGGTGCCGGGCACTCGCACTGGACGAACTATCACCTGCTCGGTGGCAACCTCCGATCGGACGCCGGTCCGCTGCAGTTTGCCTGTCGCGACTTTGACAGTCGAACCGTCGTCATCCTCGCCCGCGTAGACAGGGATGTAATCCATCCCCATCGAATCTTTCTTCGGCACCGGCGAGGTGTCGGGAAGGCCCATCGGATTGCGGTAGTACAAGATCCGCTTCGGTTCGCCGTTCGCAGGCGCAGCGGCAACGGTCGCAGCGGCTACCGGCGGCTTGTCCTCGAAGCTCAGGTCCTGCCCCGCTAGAACGGGCAGGAAGTCCCGTCCATCGGCGGTCTTCTTCGGAGTTGCCGCATAGGCTGGAAGGCCGTCCGGATCTCGGTAGTAGATCACGGGTCCGGTGGGCGCAGGGTTGGCGTTAGCCGGGACCGTCGCAGTGCCTTCCAGCCAGGCGACAGCTTGTAGCCACGCAGTGGCAGGCAGCGTGAGATTGCGATTCCCCGCCCAATAGCCTCCAGCCCCCGCCGCCAAAATGGCGACGAGGGTGAGGCCAGTACGGCCTGCGCGGCTCATGGCGTGGCCTTGAATTCGAGCTTGTTTTCGAGAGAGCCGGTTTCGCCCTGCACCTTGGCGCCGATCGACAGGCGGTAGCCACCCGGCATCATCAGATTGGCCTTGAAGCGATAGATGCCCGGCTCAGTCGAGGGCAACGGCTCAATCGGCGACGTCATCATCTCCATACCATCCGGCGCCATGTCGACGCGCTGAGCAAAGATCACCGCGTTGGGCACGACCTTGCCGGACCGCTTGTCGACGAGACGAACGGCGACAATCGCGCCATCTCCTTTCTTGATCGCGCTTTGGACGAGCTGGAACTCGTAATCGTCGATCCCAGCCTGGGCCATCGAAATGCCCCCACCGAAAGCAAGACCGATCATCGCCGCGGCTACGACGTGCTTCGCATTAAAAAAGTTCATTGTCAGATTTTCCCAAATTTCATCATTTGGCCGCGCGGAATGCACGGCAGGTTCGTGGCCAGGCTGTTGCCAAACCCACGGGCTCTCGCCGCAAGGCCGTCAGCCGCGCGGCGACAAACGGCCCCCGATGGAGCCGTTGATGAATCTAGGTTCGTGGAGGTCTGGGAGGCGGCGGATTGGGCAGCAGATCGTGTCCGACGTCATTGCTCGGCGTGATCACGTCAGCTGCAGACAACCGGGTCAGCGTGATCGCCGCGGTCGTTGACGCGTTCGGGAAGCACTTGGCGACACATACGATCGCGAGAGGACAGGATTTCTGACAATCAGGTACTGACTGCCGCTGGTCCGAAGGGCATGGCATGCCGTCCGGCATGGATGCCATATCCGCCATCGTTGCCTTAGGATCGACAGCCATCGTCACCGCAGCAGACGGTGTGACCATCGGCGCGGTTAGAAGGCTCACGACTGCCAGAATCGAGAGCAGGCGGGGGAACAAGGTCCAGAACTTCACGCCGGCTACATGGCATATGGTGCGGTGCAAGAAAAGGTCCCCCGCCTCACATTTCCGTCAGGTCATGCTGGCCAACAGCCTGGGTCGTAACTGGGTATGCGGGCGGCCCAGTGCTGGATCAGAGATTCGATTCGAACATCGATGCGAGAGATGATAGCCTGGCTTTCGGTCCTCAGGAGGAGGAGATGCGCGCCATTGCATTAGGGTCCGGACTCAATTGAGCCAGTATGCGACGAGAGCGGCGAGATGAACAGCGGCCAAGAAATTTCGGGCGAGCTTGTCGTATCTGGTGGCGATGCGGCGGAAGTCCTTGAGCCTACAAAAGCAGCGCTCGATGACGTTTCGGCCTTTATAGGCTCGCTTGTTGAAGGGATGGATTACGACGCGGTTAGATTTGTTGGGGATGACAGGCTTGGCGCCGCGACGTACGATTTCGCTGCGAAAGTCGTCGCCGTCATACCCTTTGTCGCCGAGGAGCGCGCTCATGGGAGGCGCGAGCGCCAGAACATCTGGCGCCGCCGCGATATCGGCATTCTGGCCTGGTGTCAGATGCAGGACGACAGGCCGGCAGAGCGGATCGCTCAGCGCATGGATTTTTGTCGTGCGGCCGCCTCGCGAGCGGCCGATTGCTTGATTGTGCTCCCCCCTTTTCCGCCGGAGGCACACCGGTGAGCTTTAATCGAGGTCGAGTCGAGCGAAAGCGCGACGGCATCTTTGCCGGGCTTGGCCAGCGCTTCAAAGATCGCGCACCATCGTCCGCGCTTTGCCCAACGGTTGAAGCGATTGTAGATCGTCGTGTAAGGCCCGTACTCAGGTGGACAATCGCGCCACCGCGCACCCGATTGCAGCATGTGAATGATGCCGCTGATGATGCGCCGATCGTCGTCCCGATCCGGTCCCGTCAGTCCCGTCGGCAGGTGCGGTTCTATCCGCGCCCACTGCTTATCGTTCAACCAAAACAGGCCACCACGCATCTCTCGTCCCCGAATCAAAATATGCGGACAAGAGAATCACGTGGCAATGATTAGGTACAGACCCTAGTTGCCGGCGTGTTGGTGGCTACGCCCTCGATGGCGGGGCAACTGATCTTTTACACTGCCACCTTCCCGGATGCGACATCTGTCCAACTCAGCGTCCTGAACAATAGTGTCTCGCAAGACCGCGGCCATGACTTTGATGTCGCTATCGGTCTGGTCGAGACAGACGCAAGCGGCGCCATCAGGTATGAAGATTCCGGCAGGCATCGTGCACAAGTTCGCTGTAATTATCCGGCGTATGTGAGCGTCGGCAGTCGAACGTATCCTATCGAAATGCCTCTGAGCCGCTCCTCACATAACGATTGGAAAGAAAATCTCTGGATGACATTCTGCGCGGCCCCGTCATCCTGACTTCCGCACCTCACGGCATTGCCCGCTTTGACAGCGGCCGCGGGTCGAATTTCGACCCGCGGTCGCCGGGTGCCGGGTC
>JBFLWR010000314.1:0-2821 GCA_040755925.1 Pseudomonadota bacterium | reverse complement strand
CCGCGGATCTGAAGACGATCGCGAAGTATGTCGCCTCGACCAGCCAGGTGATCACCGAGACGGGCAGCGCGGTCACCATCGGGCCCAACCGCGCCTGCCCGACGCCAATCGTCCCGCTGTCGGACGATTTCGACAAGCTGCGCGCGGCCGCCGCCCAGATGACCGAATGGAACGGTTCCGGCACCAACGTGTCGGAGGGGCTCGCCTGGGGCATGCGGGTGCTGTCGCCGCAGCCGCCTTACACCGACGCCGCGCCGTGGAAGACGCCGGGCGTCACCAAGGTCGTCATGCTGCTCACCGACGGCGAGAACGTCGTCTACGGCGCCAGCAACACGCCGCAGAAGTCGGACTACACGTCTTACGGCTACCTTGCCGGCGGCCGCTTCGGCTCCACCAACCAGACGGCCGCGGCGCGCAACGTCGACGGCTGGACCAAGGATGTCTGCACCCAGCTGAAGAACCAGGGCGTGCAGCTCTATACGATGGTGCTGCAGGCCGACACGGCGGCCAACCGGTCGCTCTACAGCGCCTGCGCCACCAACCCGAGCGATTATTACGCCGTGGAGGATCCGGCCAAACTGCCGAACGTCTTCCAGGCGATCGCCGACAAGTTCTCCAGGCTGCAACTGACGAATTGAGGGACGGCAAGGTCACCGGGCGCTTACCTGCCCGGTCGAGCCCCCATCAATACGCCAGCTTGTGGAGCGTCCCCGCCAACACCTTGATGGCGTCGACAATGTCGTCGATCGAGGAGAATTCCTCGGGCGTATGGCTTCTGCCGTCCTTGCTCCTGACGAATATCATTCCCGCCCGGGCGATCCTCGACATCTGCTGCGTGTCATGGCTGCCGCCGCTGGGCAGGGCGCCGAGCCTGATGCCTTGCTCCTCGGCGGTGGCCTTGATCGCCGCCACGATCTCGGGGTGGCAGATCAGGGGGGCCTGGTTTTCCAGCACCGTGATCTTCACGTCGAGGCCCCGGCGGTCGGCGACCTCGCGGATCAGATTTTCGTGCAGGGAATAAAGCCGCTGCACGGCGTCTGGATCGGGATGCCGGGCATCGATCATGAAGCTGACCTTCGCGGGGATGATGGCCGGCAGATTTGGCTCCACATTGACCTGTCCGACGGTCGTCACGGCCGGCCGCCCCCAGCGCTCGGCCGTCGAGATGACGCCGCTGGCGATTTCGGCAAAGCCCGCCATCGGGTCGCGGCGCACGTCCATCGGAAAGGCGCCGGCATGATTTGCCTCGCCAGTCAGCTCCACGCGGTAGTGGCGAAGGCCGTTGATCGCGGTGACGAGGCCGACGCCAAGCCCGGCGGCTTCGAGCACCGGGCCTTGCTCGATGTGCAGCTCGACGAAGGTGTCGATGTCGTCGCGTTCCACCGTCGCGAGCGCGTTCGGATCAAGCCCGGCGTCCTGCATGGCCCGGCGAATGGAGACACCATCGTCGTCCAGCAGTTCGTCGAGCTCGCGCGGCTCGATGCAGCCGGTGACGGCGCGCGAGCCCCAGAGGCTCGCCGCGGCGAAGCGGCTGCCTTCTTCCTCGCAAAGCGCCAGGACCTCCAGCGTGCGGCGCGGCTTGCCGAATTGCCTGGCAAGCGCGTCGATCGCGACCAGCGCCGCGATGGCGCCGAGGGCGCCGTCATAGCGGCCTCCCGGCTTCTGGCTGTCGATATGCGACCCGGACACGATCGAAGGTCCGGGCTCGCGGCCTTCAAGCCTTCCCCACACGTTGCCGACCGCGTCGTGATGCACGGCCAGGCCCGCATCCCCGCACCAGCTGGCGAAATGCTCGGCCGCCGCCACCCACTCCGGTGAATAGACCGTACGCCAGACGCCGGTGCCGCTATGCGCGCCGAATTTGCCGAGGTCGAGGATCAGCCGCTCGACATGTTCGGGGTCAATCTTGATCGGTTGCGCCACGGCGTTCTCCCTTGCATCCCGTTCAGCCTGCACGGCGGTACCTGAACCGTCGTTTCTCTTTTCCTAAAGGTCAGTTTCCACATCTCATAACCAATCGCGAGCCGCCGGTCTTATGAATGCGTTACTGGTATCGACGCAGATCGGGGATTGAGCACGATGATAGAATTCATTGCGGGACCCAACGTGGAAGGGCTTGCGATTTCGGAGGCCGTCCGTGCCGGCGATTTCGTATTCCTGTCGGGCCTTGCCGGTTTCGGCCCCGACGGAGAGATCGTCAGCGGCGGGGTGGCGGCCGAGACCGATCGCATCATGCTCGAGGTGAAGGACATATTGGGGCGGGCGGGCTTGCGCCTTTCGGACATCGTCAAGATCAGCGTCTATCTGCGGGAGGCAAAGGACGCCGGCGAGTTCGAAACCGCCTACGCGAAATATTTCCCGCAATCGAAGCCGGCGCGGATCGTCACCGTCGCCGAGCTGCTCTACGGCGGACTGGTCGAGCTGGAGGTCGTCGCCTATGGGGCGGAGGCGGGCGACCGCGAGGAGCACTGAGGCTCAGTTGAACGACCACTTCTCGCGCAGATAGTCGTCGATACCGGCCAGGCCGCTTTCCAAGTGATGCGGGTCGACGCCGAAGCCGACGCGGATATGGCTCTCGATGCCGAACCAGCTGCCGGCGCAAACGAAAACGCCCTTGGCCCGGCGCAACCCTTCCACGAAAGCCTCTGACGGAACATCCATCTCGTAGCGGAGGAATGCCATGCCGCTCGCCTGCGGCACGACCCAGGACCAGCCGTCGCGCCCGTCGAGCCATTTGGCCACCCGCTGGCGCCCGGCAGCCAGGATATGGCGGCCGCGCGCGAGCAGCTCGCTTCGTACGGGCTCGCGCAGCGCACGTTCG
>JBFLWR010000313.1:0-4833 GCA_040755925.1 Pseudomonadota bacterium | reverse complement strand
ACGGTCCTTGGCGTTCAGCGTCACCGTTTCGCCGTCGCGCACCACCTGCATTTGTTCGCGTGCATGCGCTGGATCCACAATGCGGCCGACGATGAGCGGGCGACCCGGATCACCGCCTTCAAACAGCAGCGCCACTTCCGCTCCCACCGCCGAAGCGTCGAGGCTTGCCAGGCTGCGCGCCTTAAGCGCTGTCTCACTGGGGTTGCCGACGAAGACAACCAGCGGCGCGTCATCCTCGAAGCCGATCAACAGCCCGATGACGACGCCGTCGATGCGTTGAACAGATCCTTCAGGCCCGGTGATTTCAATTGTTGAAGACATTGCTACCCTTGATCTTGACGTCGCCGTCAGCTTTGACCTGGACATCGCCGCTGCCTTGGACGCGGATATCCTTGCCCTTGATGGAAATCGTTCCGTCCTTCTTCATGTTGATCGAAGCGTCGCCGCATACGAGCGTAATCTCATCGCCAGCATCGATCATCAGCTTTTTGCCGACCTTGATGGTGCTGTCTTCCGCGATCTGAATGCCGCTGCCTTTACCGACCTTAAGGGCATAGGCACCGCCAACGTCGGTTGCATCGTCAGTGCCAATAGCGGCGGTCCTTGCCTTACCTATCTGCGACGATTGCGCCCCGCCAACCGCGAAGCTCTGATCCGCGCCGATATTGACGGTCTGCCCAGCTCCGACGTTCCAGCTGTCACCGGCCCCGATATCATGACTTTGGCTGATGCCAACACTGACAGCGCGGGTAGCCCCGATGCTGTTTGTTTGCGCCGCGCCCACGGTTCGGGTTTCGGCGGCGCCAACGGTATCGACGCGTGCGACACCCACCGTGACTGTCTGATTGAGACCCACGGTCTGCGAATGGTTGGCGTCGATATTCTCCGTCGAATTGGCGACGATGTGGATCGTCTCGTTGGCCTGTACCGTCAATGACCGGTTCGCGCCCACCGTCTCGGTGTCGTTGCTGCCGATGTTCGTGGTCTGGTTGACGCCGACCTTGACCGTCTTGTTGTTACCGACGTCCTCGTCGAGGTTGTGGCCGACGGAGTGCTTGGCGTCGTGGTCGATGCGGTCTGACTGGTCATGCTGGACCGTCTTGTTGCGATCGTGCTTGATCAGCAGGTGGTGGTCTTTCTGCGCCTGGAAATTGACCAGCTCCGAGCCGGTCTTGTCCTCGAACATCAGCTCGTTGTAACCACCGCCGCCTTTCGAGGAATTGGACTTCCAGCCCGATTGCGTCGCATTGGCCGGCAGGCCGTAGGGCGGCATCTGCGATGCGTTGTAGACGCGGCCGGTGATGATCGGCCGGTCCGGATCGCCCTCGATGAAGTCGACGATGACCTCCTGGCCGATGCGCGGAATCTGGATGAAGCCCCAGTTGCCGCCGGCCCAGGTCTGCGACACACGCACGAAGCAGGAAGAGTTCTGGTCTTTCTTGCCGAGGCGGTCCCAATGGAACTGCACCTTCACGCGCGCATACTTGTCGGTGAATATCTCCTCGCCGGACGGGCCAACGACGGTCGCCGTCTGCGGGCCACGCATGATCGGCCGCGGCGTGATGCGCGGCGGCCGATAGGGCAGTTTGGTGGGCGCAACGCCGAGCACCACCTTGAAGTTCTCGCTGTGGGCCTCGTTCTGAGTGCGATAGCCCGGGTCGAACAACCGGTACTCGGCGCTGACCACCAAATAGTCCTGGTTCTGGTCGTCGCGTGGAAAACTTTCGAGCGTGAACTTGCAGCCGGACAAAAGGCCGCGCACGGTGCCCACCGCCGTGCTGTGCTGGTGCACGGCCTGAAGTTCCTCGCGGCGGATTCCCGCAATCGTGTCGCCTCGCCCGACATCGAGATGCGCGCCGGGCTGGCGATAGTTTTCGCCCGAGGCCTCCTTGTGGCTGAAGGGTTGCGAGGATTTCGCCATCAGATCGGCGCCGGGCTTCTCGAAATCATAGTCCGTATGGGCATAGGCGCCGGGCCGCACCGCGCTGCCCGGAATCCATTCGGTGATGTATTCGACATCGCGCCGCGAGGCTTGGCCCTCGAAGTTGTAGAGCACCTTCTCGTAACCGGGCGCCGGCTTCAGCTTGCTCATCGCGTCGCAGAGGATGAGCGTGTGCTTTCCCTCGTCATGCTCGAAGAAATAGAAGATGCCCTCGTGCTCGAGCAGCCGCTGCACGAAATCGAGATCGCTCTCGTCGTACTGCACGCAATATTCGCGCGAGGGATAGGATCCCTGCAGCCGCTTCTCGAATTTGGCGATGCCGTATTTCGAGAATATCTTTTCGACGATCTCCACCGCCGTCATGTTCTGGAAAATGCGGCAGTCAGTGGTGTTGCCAAGGAACCAGAGCCATGGCCTGACCGTCGCCTCGTAAAAGGCCAGACGATCCTCGATGCGGGTCAGCTTGAAATCCGACACGAGGCCGGAGAACCAGCGCTTCGGATCGGATTCGCCCTCGACCGAAACGGCGCCGCCCAGCATCTTCAGCGGATCGACGTCGCGGTTTTTCGAGACGAAGCCGACGGTATAGGCGAAACAGCGGCTGACCTCATCGCGGCCGATGAGATGGGTGAAGGTCAGGTCGGCGCCAGCCGGCGTCTGTACAACCGTGGCACGTTCGTTCGGCATGGGTCGTGCCCCTCCTCGACGCGGCCGCCAGTGTGATGGTTTGAAACCCCCGTTCTATTAACTGCATCACGTTCGGAGTGTTCGAATTCACCGCACCGTACCGCCGTCAGCCTAGCACATGTTTTATGGAGGCCAAATAACAGCGACGGCTTGAAACGCTCCTCTCCCACTGCGCTTGCAAGCTGCTAGAATAGCTGAGCAATTCCCGGAACGGCGCGTAGGGGTCTTCCATCAGGAATTGCGCAAGAATAGGTATTTGTTGACCAAGTTCGGCGATGTTTGCGGATGTTCATCTCTCTCCAGATCAGCAATGTCGACAGATTGCCAGCCGGCACCGCCGCCAGCTATTCCGCCCGTGACCGCAGCTTCGAGATCGGCCGCGAGAATTGCGACTGGACGCTGTCCGATCCGGACAAGTTCATCTCGGGCCGGCACTGCGAGGTCCGCTACCAGGCAGGTTCGTTCTGGCTCTACGACCTTTCGCGCAACGGCACTTTCGTCAACGGTTCGAACCAGCGCATCGCCGAGCCGCATCGGCTGGGCCAGGGCGACCGGCTGCTGATCGGCCGCTATGTCGTCGGCGTTTCGATCGAAGACGAACGGGCCGCGACCGGCCATCCGCAGATCAGGACCGGGTCGACGCAGCGCGAGCTGCCGCGCTCGACCGACCGACCGATGGATTCCGGCCATGCGCCATTATTCAATCCAGCGGAGCAGCGCCCGATTAGGTCGGCGCCCGTTTCGACATCCTCGGCGCTTCAGCCGGGCGCGGCGGCCCCTGCCAACCGGTCCGTCGAAGCGGACGCGCTGTTGCGGGAGATCGCCAGGGCAGCGGGCATCGCGCCGGAATTGCTGCAGTCTCGGGACCCGCATGACGTCGCGGCCGAGATCGGCGTGGTGCTCAGAACCACCGTCGAGCAACTGTCGCTGCTGCTCAAGGCGCGCGCGGCGGCAAAGGTGCTGGCCAAGAGCGCGCACCGCACGATGATCGGTGCCGAGGACAACAATCCGTTGAAATTCGTGCCGAGCACCGACGACATATTGGAGATCATGTTCGCCAAGCGCAGGGCCGGCTATCTCGATGCCAGGCATAGTATCGAGGATGCGTTCCGCGATCTGAAAACCCACGAGATCGCGACCTACGCCGCCATGCAGGCGGCGCTCTCCCGCTTGCTCGACGACCTGTCGCCGGAGGCGATCGCCAAAAAGATTCCGCCTGCGTCCTTCTCGTCCAGGAAAAGCCAGGCCTGGGACGCGCTGGTCGCGACATGGCGGACGATGGAAGACGAGCACGAGAACGGCATGCTGGATGTCTTCCTCGCCTATTTCGCCGAGGCCTACGCCAAGGCCGGCAAGCAGAAATAGCCGCGTGGGCATGGACCGCGCCCGCCGTATGTGAGCGGCGTCATAGAAGAAGCCGGCTCTTCGATCATCTTGCTGTCCGATTTCAATCGGCCGCCCCGTTTCAATTGGGTATCCGGGCGACTAGAATGCGCAGGGGCGCTTGCCTGCCGGGCGAAGCGACGTGGCTTGGGGCGTGTGCAGCAATGTCATGTTTCGGCAAGATGAGCGTTTCCATACGGCCCGCCGCCGAAGCTCGGTCTGAAACGCGTCTCATTGGACGCAGACATGCTCGTTGCCCCTCGACGGTTGGGCGCCGCCAATGAGCTCGAAGGACAATCCCTCGAAGCCGGCGGATAAAACCGTCATCCGAGCCCCACGGCCAAAACAACGACCGCTCGCGGCTCCCGGAAATTCCGGCCCGCAAAGCGTGCCGGCTCCATCGCCTGCCCGGGAATCGACGATGTTCGATCCTGGCGGCGGCCGGCAGATGCCGCCCGGCTGGGCGTCCGGAACCGTGCTCTTTCAAGGACCCACTCCGGGCGCTGCCGCAAGTGCTGCGCCCGGCTTGCAGCAGGATGCGCTGCTTAATGCCGCCGGCGGCGTGAAATACACCGCGACAAACCCGCTCCTTGCCGCCGGGGCACCACTGCTGATGCTTTTCGGCCAGTTGCGGCTGATACCGGTCGAACGGCAAGCGGCACCGTTGGCGGAACATATAGCCGAAGCGATCGAGACCTTCGATCATGCAATCGCGAAAGCCGGCGTCGGCGAGGAAGACGCGCGGATCGCCAAATTCGCCCTTTGCGAAACCGCCGACGACCTTGTCGGCAATTTGCCCTGGCCAGGTAAGGACAGTTGGC
>JBFLWR010000312.1:0-11308 GCA_040755925.1 Pseudomonadota bacterium | reverse complement strand
TTTGGTTTTTACCCGCCTGTATTTTAATATCGGGGGGGGGGCCCCGCGCGCCCGCCACGTCTGACTGTTTCAGTAGCCCTGCGGCTTTGGCCAGGGCATCGTGAATTGGTCGCCTCGACGCACGAACTGATAGCGCCGGAAATGGAACCAGAGCGATGCCACGATGTAGAAGCACATCATCGCGCTGAGCTGCGTGCCGTAGCCGAGGAAAACGGCGAAATACGCGGCGGCGCACAGGACCAGCAGGACGATCACCGGCAGTGGGTGGAGCGGATGCACATAACCACGCTTGATCGTGTCGAGCGGCCATTTGCGCCGGAACATGACCATGTTGAAGGTCATGAAGGTGTATCCCAGCAGGCCCGACAGGATCGAGAAGGTCACGACCTGGTCAAGCGGTGCGCCAAGCGCGAAGATGAGCGCAATGGGAACCAGGAAGACGATCGACCGGTACGGCGTGCGATAGACCGGATGGACCGCGCCGAACCAACTCGGCAGATAGCGGTCCCGCCCCATCGAGAACCAGGCACGTGAAGCGTCGTTGATGCATCCGTTCGCCGAGGCGAGTGTCGAAAACATCGTGCCGACGAAGAGAAGCACCATCAGACCGGCATTTCCCGTCACGCGCGCGGCGTCGAAGAGTGGCGTTCCGGCTTGGCCGAGATACTCCCAGGGCAGGAGGCCGGAGCAGACATACCATGTCATGGTCGCGGCGATCAGCAGCGTCATGATGCCGGCCATGGTGCCGTAAGGCAGGGAGCGCGCCGGCGAGCGCACTTCCTCGGCGGCCTGGCAGGTTCCCTCGATGCCGAGATAGTACCACAAACCGAAATGCAGGGACGCCACGATGCCGATCCAGCCATAGGGCAGCGGAGCCTTGGTGATCGCCGAAAAATCGAGCGGAACGGCTGAGGCGCCGAGCTGCACCGAGATGAACAGCGTAATGATAGCCAGGAAGGCGATGGCTGTGATGACCAGATTGAAGGTCAGCGTCGCCAGCACGCCGCGGAAGTTGAGCCATGCCAGGAACATGATGGCAAGGACGATGAAAGGCTGCTGGTTGAGGCCGGTATGGCCCATCATTCCTGCGACCGTGTCGAGCAGATAGCCGACGGTGATCGCGTTGGCCGCTTCGAGCATGGTGTAGGCCATGACAAGGAACAGGCCGACATTGAAGGCCATCAATGGCCCAACGATATGCTTTGCCTGGGCGTACTGGCCGCCAGCGGCGGCGATCGTCGACGTCACTTCGGAATCGATCATCGCCACGCAGGTATAGAGCAGGCCGGCCACCCAGCAGGCGATGAGCCCGGCGATCATGCCGCCTTTGCCGACTGAAAAGTTCCAGCCCATATACTCGCCGACGAGCACGATGCCGACGCCGAGCGCCCAGATATGGGCGGGGCCGAGCACGCGCAGGAGCTGAAGCCGCTCGGTCCCGGCTCCGGTTGAAGTTACATTTGCCATCTCCGTTCCCCTCAGATCGTGTGGCGCTCGGCCGTCACCTCGATCTCGCCTTCGCGGGATGAGGTCAGCAGATCGTTGTCGTACGTGGTGTCGATGCGAATGAGATTGATGAGCATCAGCGCGCCGAACATGGCCGAAAGGGCCCAGGCCGCGTATTCAAGAATGTTCCAGATATCCAAGGTTGCCTCCCCTACCGCCGCTTCGAGTTGAACCGTTCTTCGATCACTTCACGGTATTCCCTGCCGGAAAGCCGTACGACCAAGACAAAATAGCCAACGACCAGCGCCACCATGATGATCAGCGGAGCCCAGTTGAAGCTGTAGTCGAAACGCGCGTTGATGATATCGTTTGCGGCGGCTGGATCGGTGATCCCGATAGCCATCCATTGCTTGGTTTCGACAGGATTCTGGCCGAGCGCTTCCCAGGTCGGATTGGCGATCGGGCTAGGCGTTTTGGCGGCGCCGGCAAACCCCAGATAAAGAGGCAGATAGAGGGCGCCCACCGTCAGCACGAGCAGGGTGATGACGTCGAAGACCTGACCGGCGAGGCTTTGTTTCGGAGGTTGATATGCCATGTCCAGCTCCTTAGCCCCGGCGCCTGCGCATCTCGTCGAGATGCTTGATGTCCAGGCCGTAGATGAAATGCTTGTCTTCGACATAGTGGCGCAGCATGGCGACGACGGCCGCTGTGTTGAAGGCCAACACCAACCCGCAAGCTACCGACAAGATAATGCGCATTGCGGGGATCGAAATGTACGGCCAGACGCTGAACAGCGCGAACAGAAGTGTGCCCCACAGCACGACTATGAAGGCCAGCAGGCCTGCGCGATCGCGTGCGTGCATCTTGTCGATGCGCTGGTTGAGGCTGAGTTCGCCAGCTCGATCACTGATTGTAGCTTCCATATGTTCTCCTCCAGATGGCCATTTCCGGCTTCGTTGCGTCGTAGCGCATGGGGAAAATTAATTTCCCATCAGGAAATATCCGGCAAAGTTAATTTGCTGTCAAGTGACGCGATGCAGATAGTGAATGGCGGCGGCAGGGCAGAGATGCCCTCAGCAGACTTGAACCCGGATATGGGCTTGCCCTCGCGCGCCCTGCGTTCGAGACGCCTCGAACCTGATCGCGAAGGGGCGCATCTTCCGACAGCGGAGCGCGACGACCGGAAGCCTTGCCGCTCGGGTCCGCCTCAGTCGAAATTTGAAGCCGCCTTCACGACCAAAGGCGGCTCATCAAAAGCAACTATGAAAATTCTTCAATTGTATAAAAATAGACAATTCGAGCGGTCTGGCGATTTTCGCCAAACCATGAGCCGCTCCAGGTCACGCCAAATCGAATCATCTCACCGAAATGCTTTTCGCAAAGCAATCCGTGAAAGGGCTCAACGATTTTCCGTCCGGAATCGCCAGAGAAGCGGGTCCCGCACGACCAGCTCTATCCGAACTGAAATGCTCCCGGCATCAATAGATCGGGAATTGGCTGAGTAAATCGTGCACTTCCTCGCGCACGGCCGCTTCGATTGTCGCGTTGCCGGCCGCGCCATTCGCTGCCAACCCATCGATCACACTCATCGTCAGGCGTCCGACCTGGCGGAACTCGTCCACGAGCAGGCCGCGCGTGGTGCAGGCCGGGGTGCCCAGGCGGATGCCCGACGTCACCATCGGTCCCTGCGGATCGAACGGGATGCCGTTCTTGTTGCAGGTGATATGGGCGCGGCCGAGTGCAGCCTCCACCGCCTTGCCCGTCAGGCCCTTCCGACGCAGGTCGACCAGCATCAGATGCGTGTCGGTGCCGCCCGAGACGATATCGACGCCGCCGTCGGACAGTGTTTCGGCCAACGCCTTGGCGCTCGACACTACATTGGCCGCGTAGGCCTTGAATTCGGGCGCCAGCGCCTCTCCGAAAGCGACTGCCTTTGCGGCAATGACATGCATCAGCGGTCCACCCTGGAGGCCGGGGAACACCGCCGAGTTGATCTTCTTGCCAATTTCCTCGTCGTTGGAAAGAACCATGCCGCCGCGCGGGCCGCGCAGGGTCTTGTGCGTGGTCGTGGTCACTACATGGGCGTGTTCGAGCGGATTGGGATGGACGCCGCCGGCAACCAGGCCGGCAAAATGCGCCATGTCCACGAACAGCTTGGCGTCGACCTCGTCGGCGATCTCGCGAAAGGTCTTGAAATCGATGATGCGCGGATAGGCGGAGCCGCCGGCAAGAATCACCTTGGGCCTGTGCTTGCGCGCCAGATCGCGCACTTCATCGAAGTCGATGCGATGGGTGTCGGGGCGAACTCCGTAGGAGACTACGTTGAACCACTTGCCGGACTGGTTGACCGGCGCGCCGTGGGTGAGATGGCCCCCGGCGGCGAGATTGAGACCTAGAAAGGTATCTCCCGGCTGCATCAGCGCCATGAAAACCGATTGGTTAGCCTGGCTGCCGGAATTCGGCTGGACATTGGCGAAGGAGCAGCCAAACAGCATCTTGGCGCGCTCGCGCGCCAGATCCTCGACCTCGTCCACGAACTGGCAGCCGCCATAGTACCGGCGGCCGGGATAACCTTCCGCATATTTGTTGGTCAGCACCGAACCTTGCGCCTCGAGCACCGCCTTGGAGACGATGTTTTCGGAAGCGATCAGCTCGATCTCGTCACGCTGGCGAGTGAGTTCGCGCTTCATGGCGTCATTGACGGCATGATCGGTAACGGCCACGCCGGCGTGGAAGAAACGACCTGACGCGTCAATGCCAGGCTTGGTCGATATGTTCATGCGGTCCTCCTTGCAACGCGGCACTTGCGCCGAATTTGCGATCACCCGGTCCAGCCAAGACCGGTCGAAATGCAGTTGATCGAAAGCAGAAGCGCGTTGACCGCCCGCTTGGGTTTCGCGGTGGAGCCGTCCTGTGCCCGGACCTCGCGCAAGAGCTGCACCTGCAATCGGTGTATGCTGTCCATCTGTGGCCTGGTGCGATCGAAGTGCTGCTTGAAGACCGGGAAGCGCTGCGAGACTTTCAGGCCGCCATTGACCTCGGCGATCATGTTTCGGGTCAGTAGATATTCGGCGGCGATCTTGCGGTAGATACGTTCACCCAGTTCGCGATCTTGCACCAGACTGGCGTAAAGCCGGCCGATTTCCATGTCGGTCTGGTAGATTCCCTTGTCGACCTCATCGACGATGAGACGGAAGAAGCGCGATCGCTCGAACATCTGCCTGAGCAATTCCAATCCGGCGTTGCCACGAACGTTGACGAAGGATTTGAGCGCGCTGCCGATGCCGTACCAATTGGTCAGCAGATGCCGGTTCTGGCTCCAGGCGAAAACCCAGGGAATGGCGCGCAGGTCGGAAATGTCACGAGCCCCGAAGCGGCGCGCCGGACGCGATCCGATCTTGAGCAGCGACAGCTCCTCCACGGGGCTCGCCTGATGGAAATAGTCGATAAAACCCGGCTCGTTGATAAGGCTCGAATAGGACGCCTGGGACATGCCGGTCAACGCCTCCAGAGCCTCATTGAACTCGGGGATATCCCTCAGCTCGGGCTCATTGGCCGACTTGACGCTGTGGGCGAAAACGCTCGCGGCGAAGATTTCAAGCTGGTAACGCCCCGTGCCGCGATTGGCGAATTTCGACGACACCACCTCGCCCTGCTCCGTCACGCGCATGGCTCCGCCGACCGTGCCGGCGGGCTGGGCGGCGATCGCCCGGCCCGTCGGCGCGCCGCCGCGGCTGACCGAACCGCCACGACCATGGAAGAAGCTGATCTTGATCTTTCGCTTCTGGCCGAGGGCATGGATACGCCTTTGCGCCTTGTTCAATTCCCAGTTCGAAGCGAGGAAGCCGCCATCCTTGTTCGAATCGGAATATCCCAGCATGATTTCCTGCCGGTTGGAGAAGTCGCTCAACGAACGACGCACGATCGAGACCGCCAGCAGCCGATCCAAAATGTCGGCCGCGGCACGCAGGTCGGCAATGGTCTCGAAAAGTGGCACGACGCGCAGTCCGATCGTGCCGCTGCCGTCGAGCGCTGTGGCCATGCCGCAGTACTGGCCGAGCAGATAGACGGCAAGCAGGTCATCGCAAGAGCGTGTCATGCTCAGGATGAAGGCGCCCACCGCGCCGCCATTCGGTCCAGAGGCGGCCTCGCGAATGACGTCGAACAGGTCAAGGAGTTCGCGCGCCTCCGCCGAAAGCACCGCCCGGTCGATGCCAGGTCGTTCGCCGGAGCTGAGGGCTGAACGAATGCGCAGGCTCCATTGCGGCGTATCGGGCGCCGGCGCCTGGTCCCCATCCGTAAGCTTGAAAAGCTCGGCCAGCACTCGATTGACCACCGTCGAGTTCTGACGAATGTCCAATGCGACCGTGCGGAAGCCGAAGGTTTCGACCTGCTGGCGCAAGGGGCGGACGAAGCGCCGCGCGACCAGGTTGCCGCCCAGTTTGGCAAGCACCGTTTCGAGGTGGCGCAGGTCGGCCTTGAACAACTCCGCGCGGGCATACGGCCTGGCGCCGGTCTCGCCGAGCGTGGCACGCAAGCGATCCAGCATGGCGGCCGCGAACTGCCGCAGCGGCTCACCCGGATTGCGCACCACAATCTCCCGGGCCGCGCCGCTCCGGTGCAGCGCCTGGGCCAGCGCCTTGTTGAAGTCTTCCGGGATGTCGACGACATTGGCGCTGACGCTAAGCACCGTGATCAATCGGCGAACCTGCTGGATATACCATCCGATGGCCGCCTGGCGCGTTTCCTTCAGCGCATGAGCTGTAGTGCTTGCGCTCACATTCGGATTGCCGTCACGGTCCCCGCCGATCCACGATGCGTAACGCATGAAGGATGGCACCTTGAGGTCGTATTGCGGGTAGTGACGGGCGAGCGCTTCCTCGACGGCATCATAGATCTTCGGCGTCGCCTCGAAGATGACCTCGCGGAAAAAATGCAGGCCCCAGGCAATCTCACTTTCAACCGAGGGGCGTTCAAGCCGTAATTCACCCGACATCCACAGCAACTCGATCTCGCTCTGGAGATCGTCGATCAATTGTTGATGCTCGCGCGGCGCCCAGCGTTGTTGTTCGAGCTCAGTGAGCTTTCGGTAGATGCGCCGGTGGATTTCGAGAACCGTGACTCGCTTTGCCTCGGTCGGGTGAGCGGTCATGGTTGGACCGACACTCAGCGTATCGAGGGTGGTTTGGATCTCCTCGGCCGGGTAGCCTGCTGCTTTCATTTCACCGATGACATTGGCGAAGGAGCCAACCACCTCGTCCGCGCCGCCCATTTGCTCGAGCTCGCGGCGTGAACGCATTGCCAGCAACTCGTTGGCGATCGCGACGAGCTGGAACCATATCCCTGTTGCCTGCAGGGCCGGAATGCGCTGGGCGTCGGCAAGGGCATCGAGGCTTGCACGTCCGGTCAGCACATCCCCAAGCCCGGGTTCCCGTTCGCTGACAACGGACGTGAGGAGCCTGAAAAGCAGGCTCCTCACGTCGTCATGACAGCTGATTGGTCTGCTGTCGTTCAAAGCGGCACCCATTCTTCCAGTGTTGTCCCGGGCTCGCCGAACGAGCGGACATGCCGGGATTCTCCATCTGGAAGCAGACAGGCTTTCCACCTGCTTGAAAACGCCCGGATGGGTAGATTCGCCATTCGTTCGGGTGGGCCGGAGCACCAACCGAATGATGGTCGGCAAGGCCATCTGGGACCACCGGATCACGATCTTGCCAATATTGGTCCAGCGCGTTTCGGCGCTGGACACAATTTAACTGTTATGCAAACATGTTGCCTTATAGGAAAATGAGCGACAGAGGCCCGCATCACATTACCGCGCTGGCTCGGCGCGCCTCATAGGACCTCAGGAGGGGCTTGGACATGGATATGCACAAGGTGTTTCCAGATCTCTTTGAAGGGCATGCGCCGATCACTCTCCAGAATGCTTTTCATGAAGCACTCGAGGCGCTCGAGGAGTGGCGCGAGAAAGACGAAGAGCCACTCGTTCCGATCCACGGCGTTGCCATGCCGATCAGCAGCCTTTTCGTCAGGATGAGCGACTGCACCGACCTGATGCCGCTCAGAACTCAAGGCGTTCTGGAATCGATCGTCGGCAGGGATCTGGTACGCGCTGCGGGCAGGATGCTTTACGCCGACGCGGCAAGGCTAGCGATGCCTCTCTTCGCCGCGCGGGTAAACCCCCGCGCCGTTTCCGCCTACCCCTGCCTTAGCGGACGAACGTAAGCGCAGCTTCCCTGGCTTGGCTTCGATAGAGGACGACAGGCCTCGCGATCGACAACCGGATGGCCAGCCGGACCACGCCAAACCCTCTTGGCGCGCTCAGACGCGCCCTCGGTTTTTCTCGCCCGCGTAGAGCGCCACAGCCATGGCCCGGTTGCGGACGTCAAGTTTGTCGTAGAGGTTCCTGAGGTGATACTTGACTGTATTCTCGGAAATGCCGGTGCGGGTCGCGATTTGCAGATTGGTCCAGCCGTCGGCCAACACCGAAAGCAACTCGCGCTCGCGGGTCGTCAGCCGCGACATTGGAGTGTCGTTGATTTTGGACACGTCCAGGTAGGGGACGCAAATCCGGCCATTTGCGACCGCAACCAAGGTATCGAAGAGGATTGCCGGGTCGTCGAACTGATAGCAGAACCCTTGGACACCAAGGCGTATGCACTGCTTGAGGATAGCGATGTCGTGATCGTTGGAAAAGATCACGAGGCGCGCATGCAGGCTGCGTTGCTGCATCGCAGTCAAAACACAGCCGGCATCCATGTCAGATAATTTCCACCCAAGCACAGCAACATCGAATTGGGGCGTCGCGGCTGATGCCGCGCTTAGAAACGCCTCGCCGGTCTGAACGCTACCAACGAGATCGAAGCGGTTATCTCGCGAGATCATATCCCCAAGGGCGGCGACCACGAGCGGATTGCGCTCACCGATCAATATCTTGAATCTGCTCTTTTCGGGCATTGATTCCACCTAAGTCCCGACACCTTGGCGCTGACTTTGGACTCGGCGGCATTCATGCTCGTTCCCAGTCTTTGGCCCCTGCGCCCTCTCCCTTGCAATCCTCCACGGTTGGTCGACCACTTCTCTGTCCCGACCACCTTCCGGCGTCCTGATGGACGCCCGCGATCCACCATGGCGATAATTCATAACATGAATGTATTTTTCCTTCCAGTACAATCGACCAGTTTGACGCACCTCGGAACTTGGGACTGTCGCAAAGCTTGAACATCGCGCGCCAAGGCCTGCGCTGGAAGCGACGAATGTTACCGCATCAACAATATCTGCAGGTCCGCGACATTGGTGCCGGTAGCGCCGGTCATCAGCAAATCTCCAGACATAGCCAAGGCGGCATGGGAATCGTTATTGCCCAGCAGGATCGCGGGTTCCTGGCCGAAATCGCGTATACGGGACGTGGACCCGGCATCGACGACAGCCCCGGCCGCATCGGTGGGACCGTCCCGGCCATCGGTACCGCCGCTCAGAAACACCCAGTCGCGGCGGATCGCATTCTCTTCATTGGCCAGCGCGAACCGCAACGCCAGCTCCTGATTGCGGCCTCCCTTGCCCGTGCCCGACACCTCGACGGTCGTCTCGCCGCCGGCGATCACCGCCACCGGTCCTGCATCGCGGGCATGTTCGAGTGCGATACCCTTGAGCATGCGGGCGGCGTCACGGACATTGCCGGACAACCACTCGGCGGCCTTGATGACACGAATGCCGCGTTGCCGGGCTTTTGCCATCACGCTTTCAACGCTAAGGCGGTTGGAACCGACGACTATGTTCTCGATGCGGTCAAATATCGCTTCTGAAAAGCGCTCATCTTGCGAAAGCAGCGCTTCCTTGAACCGTGAGCCGAGACGATACTTCGAAAGCACGCTGTGAGCATGGGAAATCGAAGCGTAGAGCGGCGCCGTAGGGCCGCTGGCCACAAGGCGAACGTCATCGTTGGGCACATCCGAGACAATGAGCGTCAATATGTCCGCTCTCGATGCCAATTGCGCCAAGCGTCCACCCTTCAGGCGCGAAAAATGCTGCCTCACGGTGTTGATTTCCCGAATGTCGGCACCGGAACGGATGAGGCTGTCATTGAGCGCAATCTTGTCGGCCAGCGACAGGCCAGCCGAGGGAGCGCACAACAACGCCGAACCGCCACCGCTGACGAGAACGAGAAGAAAGTCGCCAGGCTCCGCCGACCGGGCGAGGTTTTCAACGGCGCAGCCCGCGTCGAGACTGCCCTGATCCGGCAGGGGATGCCCGGCCGCGATAACGGCCACGCCGTCAATCGGCACGGCATTTTCGGCATTGGTGACGGCCACGGCCTTATGCAGCTTGCCGCCGATCAAAGGCAGTGCCGCGCCCGTCATCGCGCAAGCTGCCTTGCCGAAGGCGATGATGGTGACGCGCCCAGCCTTTTCAAGCCGGTCGGAGTGCCGTTCCAGCGCGGCGACAACCGCTGGGCCGGGCTGGGCCGCGGCGACGCCGGTCCGGAACAGGTCGATCGCCTGTTCACGCAGATCCGTCAGCGCCGACGCAGGGCCAGCAGCCACCGTCACACCACCCGATCCGGAGCGGGTTTGCCGTCGAAGAAAGCAATGAGGTTCTCCAGCGCCTTCATGCCCATCGCCTCTCGTGTTTCCGTGGTTGCGCTGCCAAGATGCGGAAGCAGAACCACGTTCTCCCTTGCAAGCAGGCCGCCGGGCACTGCCGGCTCCTCGGCGTAGACGTCGAGCCCGGCTCCAGCGATCATCCCCTTGTCGAGCGCCCGGACAAGGGCGGTCTCGTCGATAACATCCCCGCGCGCGGTGTTGATGAGGAAGGCGGTCGGCTTCATGATCGAAAGCCTTGCTTCGTCAATCAAATGCCTGTTTTCGGCTCCGCCCGGACAATGCAGCGAAACGAAGTCGGACTCCGCCAGCACCGCCTCGATGGATGGAAGTTGCCGGGCGGACATCGACCGGGTCTCGTCGTCGTCGACCTTGGAACGATTGTAGAAAACGACGTCCATGCCGAAGCCGAAATGCGCCCGGCTCGCCATGGCCTTGCCGATGCGTCCCATGCCAATGATCCCGAGCTTCTTGCCCGAAACCCTGGTGCCGATGAGGTGTGTTGGACACCATCCCTTCCAGGCGCCCGCGCGCAGTTGTCGCTCACCCTCGCCGACACGGCGCGCCACCAACAGGAGCAGGCTCATCGCGATGTCGGCCGTGCAATCCGTCAGCACTCCCGGCGTGTTGGTGACGGCGATGCCGCGGTCTCGGGCAGCCGCCACGTCTATATGGCTGAACCCGACCCCGAAGTTGGCGAGCAACCTGGTGCGACAGTCTTCAGACGGAAACACCGAGGCTGGCAGCCGATCGCTGACGGTTGGAAGTATCGCGTCGTAGGTCCGGAACGCCGTTGCGAGATCCGCTGGCGTCAACGGCACATCATCGTCATTCAACACCGCATCGAACCGTTCCGCCAGGAGCGCCTCCACCTTGGCCGGCCAACGTCGGGTTACAATCACACGCGGCTTCATTTGCATCCCCAACCTTGCGCAGCAGGCCGTGCGAAACCGCCAGGCTGACAGCAGCGGTTTCGTGGTGTTGACGGCGATTTCGGCGAACCAGGATACCTGACCAGGCCCGCGTCCCGGGCTACGCCGCCTTCTTTGTGCGTGCCAGCGTATCGGCGACGACCTCGCCGAAGGAGGCGGGGGTGGGCACGATGACGACGCCGGCGTCCTTGAGGATCTCGACCTTCTCCTGCGCCGATTCGCCGAAGGCGGAGATGATGGCGCCGGCATGGCCCATGCGGCGGCCCTTGGGCGCGGAAAGCCCGGCGATGTAGGCGATCAGCGGCTTGCGCATGTTGTCGCGCGCCCAGA
>JBFLWR010000311.1:0-11954 GCA_040755925.1 Pseudomonadota bacterium | reverse complement strand
TCGCGGCCTCGCCCAGGCACGGCCCCGCAAGCTGCGCGCCGGCGCGCAGCTGCGCCAGCTCGTAGACCGGCACCGTCTCGACCTGCCCGCTTTCCTGCTGATAGATGCCGCGCCTGGCCTTCGGATCGATCCTGCCGACCTGGTCGGCCAGCGTGTTCTTCTGCCAGATGTCCTGGCCGGAGCGCTTGCCGATGGCGCGCAGCTTCCAGGCCGTGAACTCGACAACGTCGTTGTCGGCGCGGATCGAGTAGATGCGCTCATGCATTTTGTGGAAAGCCTCGACCAGCCCAGGCAGGTCGCTCTCGGAAATCACTCCGTCCCCGGCTTCGAACGGAACCTCGATTTCGAACGACTGGTATTCGTAGCGACCGAGGAAGGAGAACTCGAATTGCCGGCTCTCCGGCGCGACGCCGGCCTCGGCAAGGAAGCTGTTGCCGGCCTGCTTCAGCCGCTTCAAGGCATCGTTGACACCCGCGACATTGAAGTCGGCATCGGAGGTGAGCAGCACCGCGCTCTCCTCGGAGCGGATATCTGAGATCAACCCGCCGAAGGCGCTGAGGCCTGCCATGAAGCGCGGCACCATGTATCGCTTGAGACCCAGGATATCGGCCATCTCGGCGATGTGGATGGCAGTGGCGCCGCCGCCGCAGACGAAGAACGAGTCGCGCGGGTTGATACCCTCGCGCACAGTGATCTCCTCGATCGCCGCCACCATATTGTGGTTGCTGGTGGTGTAGATCGCGTAGGCCGCCTCCTGGCGCGAGACGCCGAGCCGCGTCGCGATCTTGTCGACCGCCGCTTCCGCCAGTTCGCGCTTCAGCTGCATCTTGCCGCCGAGGAAATAGTCGGGATCGACGATGCCGAGCACGACATTGGCGTCGGTCACGGTCGGTTCGGTGCCGCCATTGCCGTAGCAGGCCGGACCCGGCCGCGCGCCGGCGCTGCGTGGGCCGACCTGGAGCAGCCCACCCTCGTCGACGAAGGCGATCGAGCCGCCGCCGGCGCCCACCGAGCGCACGTCGACTTTGGGAATGCCGAGCGAGTCGTCATGGATCATGCTGTCGGGCGTGACGATGATCTGGTGGTCGCGCAGCGCCGACACGTCGAAGGTCGTGCCTCCCATGTCGCCGACAATGATGTCGGGCTCGTCTGAAAGCGCCAGCGCCGCCATCGGTGCCAGCGTCGGACCGGACATAACGCTGTAGATCGGCTTCCGGATCATATCGGCCAACGGCATCATGCCGCCGACGCAGTTGGCAAGCAGGAGTTCGCCCTCGAAGCCTTCTTCATCCAGCGCCGTCTTCAGCTTCTCGATATAGGTGCGCACGATCGGATTGATCGAGGCATCGATCGCGGCGGCGATGATGCGTTTGTATTCGCGCGGCATCGGGTTGATCTCGTGGCTGAGCGTCACCGGAATACCCGGCAGCTCCTTCTCCAGCACCTCGCGCACGGCGAGTTCATGCGCCGGGTTGACCACCGACCAGAGCAGCCCGACCGCGATCGCCTCGACGCCGAGGTTGCGGAACTCAGCGGCGGCCTTGCGCACATCGTCCAGCGACAGCGGCGCGAGCTCGCGGCCGCGGGCGTCGATGCGGCCGGCGACCGTCTTTGTCAGATGCCTCGGCACATAGGGATCCGGATAGTTCAGCCGCCACTGGAAGGCGCCCTTGCGCGGACCTTCGCGCAACACGAGGATGTCCTGATGGCCGGCGGTCAGGATGAGGCCGACCTTGACCGTCTTGCGTTCGACCAGCGCGTTGGTCGACACGGTCGAGCCGTGCACGACGAGGTCGATCTGCTTCATGAAATCGGCGCCGCTCAGGCCATAGCCCTCGGCCGCGACATGCAGCACGTTGATGAAGCCTTTCTCGAATTCGCCCGGCGTGGTCGGTGACTTGAAGATGGCGATCTCGCCCTTGCTGTTCGAGACAAGGCAGTCGGTGAACGTGCCGCCGATGTCGATGCAAACTTGATAGGCCATACGAGCTCCCGAAAGAGGTTTGGTGAGGTCTCAGCGCCTGGCTTCGTCGCGGTTGACGATCAGGCTGACGATGATGATGACACCCAGGCAGATCTGCTGCAGATAGCCGTCGATCTGGACGAGGTTCATGCCGTTGGAGAGCACCGTGACGAACAGAGCGCCGAGCACGGCGGCGCCCACGCCGCCCTCGCCGCCCGACAGGCGCACGCCGCCCACCACGGCCGCCGCGATCGCCTCAAGCGTGAGGTTACCGCCAAGATTGGGTTCGCCCGAGCCGGTGCGCGCGGTGAGCAGCAGCGCGCCAAGAGCAGCGAGGAGCGCGCACAGCGTATAGGCCAGCACCAGCACCGGCACGGTACGGATGCCCGCCGCCACGGCAGCCTTCGGATTGGCGCCAACGATATAGAGGCTGCGACCGAAGCGCGTCGCCTTGAGCGTCAGGAACAACAGCACGAACACCAGCGCGGCGATCCAGATCGGCATCGGGATGGCGAGCAGCGAGCGCTCCGCGAATACGGCGGTGAGGCTCTTCGGCAGGCCGGTGACGGGAAAGCCGCCGCTGATGGTGGAGGCGAGAGCGAGCACCATGTTGGCCATGCCGAGCGTCGTCACCAGCGGGTTGATGCCGATGCCGGCGATGAGCAGACCGTTGGCAAGGCCGATCCCGCCCGCGATCAGGACCGCAGCGCCGACGCCGTAGAGTATCGAGGCGTCGCCGCCGCCCATCGCCACCATCGCCATGGAAGCCGCGACGCTGACGAGCGACACGGTGTAGCCGAGCGAGAGATCGAAGCCGCGCGTCAAAAGCACCATCGTCTGCGCCATGGCGAAGATCGCGAGATAGCTTGCCTGCAACGAGATGTTGCGCAGGTTGCCGAAGGACAGCACGCGCGGCTCCACCAGGCCGAACAGCACGAGCACCACGGCGATGGCGATCGGCAGGCGCGCGACCCGCAGGACCTCCTTGAGCGAGAGGCTGGAGGCTTGAACCATCGTTTGTGTCCTGGCCTCGGTGCTCATGCCTGGCGCTTTCTCAACAGAAGCCGTTCGATGGCGAGAGCCACGATCAGCACGGCCCCGAGCACCAGTGTCTGGTACTTGCTGTCGACCTGCACCAGGTTCATGGCGTTGGCGATCACCGACAGGAACAGCGCTGCAAGCGCGACCAGTTCGGCGCGGCCGACGCCGCCGCGCAGCGACACACCGCCGATGACGGCGGCAGCGATGGTTTCCAGCGCCAGCGTTCCGCCGATGGTGGACTGGCCGGAGCCAAGCCGCGACGTCATCAGGAATCCGGTGAGCGCCGCGAGCAGGCCGGCAAGCATATAGGCTGCAACCAGCGTGCGGCCGGTGGCGACGCCGGAAAGGCGCGCCGAGCGCTGGTCGCTGCCCACAGCATAAATATGGCGGCCAAGCGCCGTGAACCGCTGCATGACGATGCAGGCGGCCAGCACTGCGAGCGCGGCCCACAGCACGATCGGCAAGCCGAGGAACTGCCCGCGGCCGACATTGGCGATGAAGGAATCCGTCACGCCATAGATCGGAATGCCTTGTGTGAAATAGAGGGCGACGCCCATCAGCACCGACATCATCGCCAGCGTCACCATGAAGGGCGACAGCGAGAACGTCGACACCAGCCCGGCATTGACCAGCCCGACAAGGGCGCCGACGCCGAGCGCGACGACGAGAGCGGCGAGAATGACGAAAAGCTCCATGCCCGGAAAGTAGCCGGCCCCGACCAGCATGACGGCCGCCGTGACCACCGAGGTAACCGCCACGACCGCGCCGACCGAAAGGTCGAAGCCGCCCGCCGTCATCACCAACATTTGCGCCAGCGACGGGATGAGCAGCAGCGCGAAGTTGCGCATGACATTGAGCAGGTTGAGGCGATTGAGGAAGCGCGGCTCTATCAATGCCGTCGCGACGACCGCAACGACGAGGAAGGTGATGACGATGCCACCCTGCATGAGGAAACGGTCGAGCCGGCCGGCGCGGTGCGCGGGAGCGTTGGCGACGGTTGGTGCCATGGTTGCCGTCTCGGCGCTCATGCATGCCCTCCGAAATAGTGCGACAGCACCTGGGCTTCGCTGAGCTCTTGCCGGGCAAGCTCCGCGACGACCTTGCCCTCGTGCATGACGTAGACGCGCGAGGCGAGATTGATCAGTTCCGGCAGTTCGGACGTCGAGACGACCACCGAGGCGCCGGCCTCGACCAGCGACTTGATGAGATTGTAGACGTCCGCCTTGGCGCCGACATCGATGCCGACGGTTGGCTCGTCGAACAGATAGACATCGAAGGACTTCATCAGCCCACGCGCCAGCATCAGCTTCTGCTGGTTGCCACCCGAGAAGGCTGAAGCCTTTCGCTCGGGCGCCATGGGCCTCAGCGCCAGGTTGGTGAGCGGCTCCCTGATCGTCTCGTTCTCGCGCCAGAATTTCAACACCGGCCCCGACGACAGCGCCGGCAGGTCGAGCGAGCTCATGGTCGCGTTCTCGCGCGCCGGACGGGCCAGCGCGAGACCTTCCGAGCCCCGGTCGGCCGGGAAATAGCAGACATTCGCGGCAAGCATCGAGCTGGGCGTCGGCCGCTCGACCGCCTTGTCACCCAGCATCACCGCTCCCGCCTCGATGGCCTCGAGGCCGAATACGGCGCGGCAGAGTTCGCTGCGTCCGCAACCGACAAGGCCGGCAAGCCCGACCACCTCGCCCGCGCGGGCAGTGAAGGAGGCATCGATCACGGAGTGCTTTTCCGTAGTGAGGTTACGGACCTCGAGCCTGACGGCGCCGGGCTTGTGCTCGATCTTGGGGAAAAGCTGCTCGACGGGACGGCCGACCATCATCTCGATCAAGCCTTCGTCCGAGATCTCGGAGGTGACGACGGTGCCGATCTTCTTGCCGCCGCGCAGCACGGTTACGCGGTCGGAAAGGTTGCGGATCTCGCTCATGCGATGCGAGACATAGATGATGCCGACGCCACGCGCCTTGAGCAGCGCCACCGCGTTGAAGAGCTTTTCCGCTTCGCCGTCGGTGAGCGATGCGGTCGGCTCATCGAGGATGAGCACCTTCGGCCGTATGCGGAGCGCCTTGGCGATCTCGACCATCTGCTTCTGGGCGCGCGACAGAAAGGCGACCTTCTCGTCGAGCGGCAGATGGAAGCCGAGGCCGTCGAGCAACTCCGCCGCCGCCTGTCGCATCTGCTTGCGCTTGAGGAAGAGGCCCGATGACTGCTCGCGGCCGAGGAAGATGTTCTCGACCACGGTGAGGTCTGGCACCAGGCTGAATTCCTGGAACACGGCGGCAATGCCGATCTCCTGTGCCACTTGCGGGGTCAGGCTGGTGATGGTGCGGCCGTTGACGCGGTAGACGCCTTCGGCCCAGGGAAACGTGCCTGCGATGAGGTTGATGAGCGTCGACTTGCCGGCGCCGTTTTCGCCAAGCAGCGCGTGGACCTCGCCCTCCTCGAGGGAGAAGTCGACATTGTCGAGCGCGGCGACGCCACGGAATCTCTTGGTGAATCCTGTAACTTCCAGCATCTCGTCCGAAGGCCCAAAGCCGGCAAACAATTCCGGGAAAGCGTACGGTTTTCCGTTCGGAATTGCACAGAACAAACAATCGAAGCGGGTCAGCAATCTCGCTGAACTGCCCCGGATCGCCTGACCGCCGGCAATCAGGCGGCCAGGCTGGGAGGATCGCGACGCTATCGCGACATCGCGGGCCGCCTTGGCGGCCCTCGCGTTTATTCGACCGAGAACGCCGGGCGCCAGCCGTCCGGCGCGAAGATCTGGGTCGTGTCGATGTTGTCGACATTGTCCTTGGTAACGATGCCCGGAGCGACCAGCAGGACCTTCTCGTGATCCTTCTTCTCCAGCGCGCGGACCGCGAGGTCGACGCCGATGCGCCCCATGATGACCGGATACTCGGTGGCGAAGCCCAGCACCTGTCCGCCCTTGACCGCCTTCAGCATGGTCTGGTTCTCGTAGGAGGACATGATCGTCACGTTGCTGATGCCGGCATCGGCCACCGCGCCGATCGCGGCTTCGGCAGTCGGTGCCCCGCCCCAGATGACGTTGACGTCCGGATGCGTCTGCAGCGCATCCTCGACCAGCTTGAGCTGCGCCGGCACGCTGGCTTCGCCGAACATTTCGGCAAGCAGCTTGACGTTGCCGGTCTTGGTGCTGTCGCGGAAGCCGTTCATGTAGGTCTCGGCCCAGCCGCTGCCTTGCGGGCCCGGGAAGGCGACGGCAGCGCCCTTTTTGTCGCCGAGATACTTCTTGACGTATTCGCCGGTCTGGAAGCCCTTCTGGTAGAAATCGGGCGTGATGCGGGCGGTAATCGGCGTCTCCAGGATCGGGTTGGCGACGGCGATGTTGACGATGCCCTTGCTCATGCCCTCGTTGATCTTGGCGGCGACGCCAGCTTCCGAGATCGCCGAGATCAGGATGGCGTCGGCGCCGGACGCGACGCAGTCGTCATATTGCGAAATCTGCTTGGGCAACGCGGTGTATCCACCCGCCTGCAGCACCGTCACCTTGACGCCGAGACGCTTGGCTTCCTCGACGATGCCGTAGTCCACCGAGACCCAGTAGCTGTCCTGCAGATGCGGGAAGAGCACGCAGAGCTTCCACGGCTTTTCCGCCTTGTCGAGCGGCTTGTATTCGATCTCCTGCACGTTCTTGAGGTCGCCGTCCTTGGCCGAGGCGATCTTGAACGGCCACCAGTCGGCGGCATGCGCCATTCCGGCCGACAGCACGGTCGCCGACAGCGCCATGGCCAGCGTCTTCTTCAGTCCACTCATATCAGTCTCCCATTTGAACACGCGCCCTGCCGGGCCCGGAGGTGTCTACCCAACCGATCGGTTAAACCCCGATCCTCACTTTGTATCCAATCTGCCACTTCTTCGTTGGCTTTTCAAACATTATGCGCAAGATTTAGCACATATGTATCCATTCATTGCCATCTCACTATAAAACATAACTTACATCTTATATCTTATGTGTCAACGCATGCATTTGCCCGCCTCGCCGAAGCGCAAAAACGGGAAGGATCTATGTTCAGCCCTGCGGCCGAACCTGCGGCAGGGCCGCGTCGAGCGAGCGCTCGAACGCGTCGACCAGGGCGTCGACCTGGACCTCGGTGATGATCAGCGGAGGACAGAAGGCGATGGCGTCACCCATGTTGCGCGAGATAACGCCGTTCTGCTGCAGGAAGCCGTTGACCAGCGCGCCGAGCGCGGCGGGCTTGCCCCATGGCGTCTTGCTCGCCTTGTCGGCGACCAATTCCACGGCCGCGATGAGGCCCACGCCCCGCACTTCGCCGACCAGCGGATGCGAGGCGAGCTTGCGCAACCGCGCCTGCATGTGCGCCCCGACCCTGCGCGCATTGCCGACGAGGTCGCGTTCCTCGATCAGCCTCACATTCTCCAGCGCGACGGCGGCGGCGACAGGATGGCCGCCGCCGGTGAAGCCGTGGCCAAAGGTGCCGATGCGGTCGCTCTCGTCGGCGATCGGCTCGAAGACCTTGTCGTTGATGAGCAGCGCCGAGATCGGCAGATAAGAGGACGAGATCTGCTTGGACAGCACCATGATGTCGGGCTTGATGCCGAAGGTCTGCGAGCCGAACATCTCACCGGTCCGGCCGAAACCGCAGATGACCTCGTCGGCCACCAGCAGGATGTCGTATTTCGACAGCACCGCCTGGATCTTTTCCCAATAGCCGGCGGGCGGAACCACGACGCCGCCGGCACCCATGATCGGCTCGCCGATGAAGGCGGCGATCGTCTCCGGTCCCTCGGCGAGGATCAGCTTCTCGAGATCGTCGGCCAGCCGCGCGGAAAACTGCTCCTCGCTCTCGCCGGGCGCCGCGTCGCGCCAGTGATGCGGCGTCGACGTGTGCAGCACATTGGCGATCGGCAGGTCGAAGGAGAGATGGTTGTTCGGCAGGCCGGTCAGGCTTGCCGACGCGATGGTGACGCCATGGTAGCCGCGCTTGCGGCTGATGATCTTCTTGCGCGCCGGCTGGCCGAGCGCGTTCGACCGGTACCAGATCATCTTGATCGCCGTGTCGTTGGCCTCGGAGCCGGAATTGGTGAAATACGCCTTGCTCATCGGCACGGGCGCCATCTGCACCAGCTTCTCGGAGAGGTCGATCAGCGGCGAATGAGCCTTCGAACCGAAATCGTGATAGAAGGGCAGCTTAGACATCTGCCGCGTGGCCGCTTCGACTAGGCGCTTTTCCGAGAAGCCGACAGCGACGCTCCACAGCCCGGCCATCGCCTCGATGTAGCGGTTGCCGGCAATGTCCTCGACATAGACGCCATCGCCCTTTTCGATCACCAGCGGGCCGGTCTCCTGATGCTTGCGGGCATTGGTGTAGCCATGCAGGTGGTAGCGGATATCGCGGGCTTCGGGGGAATTGGGTCTGGTGTCCATGATGGCTCCTGTCTGCAGGCCAAGCGGAAAATGTCGCCTGCGCTCCCTCTTTCAAGGGCCCGCAGTTCCCTCTTGCATTGTGCTGTTTGATGCATCATGTTTCTTATAAGATATACTGTCAAGCGCCTTTTGAGGCGCTGACCGAAATGGGACGGAACCGCCATGACGAGCTTCAGCTTCGAGACGCTCGAACGAGAAAACCTCGGCGAGACCGTCTACGCGCGTGTCGCCGAGGCGCTGATCAAGGGACGCTTCGCGCCAGACGCCAGGCTGACGATCCGCGATCTCGCGCAGTCGCTGGGTACCAGCGTCACGCCGGTGCGTGACGCGATCCTGCGCCTGATCCAGGACGAGGCGCTGGTGCAGAAATCGGCGCGCGAGGTGCGGGTCCCGATCATCACGCTGGAGCGCTATCAGGAAATCCGCCAGATAAGGCTGAAGCTCGAAGGCCTTGCCGCGCGGGAGGCCGCGCTGAAGGCGACGGCGGTGGATATCGATAGGCTACGCGATCTGATCGCCCGGAACGAAGATGCAATCGCGGCGAAGAACTGGGCGAAAGGGCTCGAACTCAACCAGACCTTTCACTTCGCGCTCGCCGATATCGGCGATATGGTCGTGCTGCGCGGCATCCTCAACCGGCTCTGGCTGCAGATGGGGCCGCTGATCGCGGAGTCCTACCATGCGGGCGGTCGCGCCATGATCGACAATCACCATGCGGTTCTCGCGGCAGTCGAGAGGAGAGACGCCGATGCGGCCGAACGCGCTATCGTCGCCGACATCACCGAGGGCGGAAACGTGATCCTCGAGCGGCTGTTCCGCAGGCGCGCCGCTGCCCCGGCCAGGGCGAACTGAAGATGGAGCAAGTCGATTGCATCGTCGCCGGCGCCGGCGTCATTGGCCTGGCGATCGCGCGCAACATGGCAGCCCTGGGCCTCGACACGCTGATCCTCGAAGCGGTCGACGCCATCGGCACAGAGACGAGCTCGCGCAATTCGGAAGTCATCCACGCCGGCATCTATTATCCGCAAGGGTCGTTGAAGGCCCGGCTCTGCGTCGCCGGGCGCGACATGCTTTATCGCTATTGCCGGGACCGCTCGATCCCGCACCGGCGTTGCGGCAAGCTGATCGTCGCCACAGACGGCGCCCAGGAACCCGTGCTCGCCACCATCCGCGCCAACGCGGCCGCCTGCGGCGTCGACGACCTGCGCTTCCTGTCCGCCACAGAGGCACGGGCAATGGAGCCGGCGCTGCATTGCACCGCGGCACTGCTCTCCCCGTCCACAGGCATCATCGACAGCCACGCGCTCATGCTCGCCCTCCTCGGCGACGCCGAGGAGAACGGCGCGATGCTCTCCCTCAACACGCGGGTCGTCTCCGGCCGCGTCGAGGCCGGTCGCATCGTTCTCCGGACGAGCGACGCATCGACCGGAGACACGTTCGAGATCACCACGTCGCGCTTCATCAACGCGGCGGGCCTTGGCGCGGTCGCGCTCGCCGGCTCGTTGGAAGGATTCGACCGGCAGCACCTGCCGGCGCTTCGCTACGCCAAGGGCAATTACTTCTCTGTGGCAGGACGCGCGCCATTCTCGCGACTGGTCTATCCCGTGCCGGAACCCGGTGGGCTCGGCGTCCACCTGACGCTCGACCTCGCCGGCACGGCCCGCTTCGGACCGGATGTCGAGTGGACGGATACGCTCGACTACCGCGTCGACCCGGCGCGTGGCGACAGCTTCTACGCAGCGATCCGCAAATACTGGCCGGACCTCGCCGATGGCAGCCTGCAGGCCGCCTATAGCGGCATCAGGCCGAAGCTCTCCGGCCCGGGCGAAGCCAACAGCGACTTCGTCATCCAGGATGCCGCGACGCACGGCATCGGCGGCCTGGTGAACCTGTTCGGCATCGAAAGCCCTGGGCTGACCTCCAGCCTGGCGATCGCCGATTGCGTGGCCGGTGTCCTTAGGCCGGAGACGCGCTGATGGGCGATGCGGCTCGGGAGAGCTTCGATGCCGTCATGCGCGAGTTGCTCGGCGCACGCGGGTGGTCGACCGAACCGTCTGATCTCGCCGCGCATGGCCGTGACTGGCTGGATCGATACGGCCATCCGCCGCTTGGTGTGGCCCGCCCCGCCTCGACCGCGGAGGTCGCCGCCATCGTGCGGCTTTGCATCCGGCACGATGTCACGATCACCCCGCAGGGCGGCAACACGGGTCTGAATGGCGGCAGCGTGCTGAGCACGGGCCGGACGGGAATCATCCTCTCGCTGGCGCGCATGAACCGCATCCTGGCGATCGACCCCATCGGCCTCACCGCCACGGTTGAGTCTGGCGTCGTGCTTGGGGCCTTGCACGAAGCGCTCCGCCAGCAGGACCTCGCCTTACCGCTGCATCTCGGCGCCGAAGGCAGCGCCCGCATCGGCGGCCTGATCGGCACCAACGCCGGCGGCAGCCACGCCATGCGCCACGGCATGATGCAGGACCTGGTGCTCGGCATGGAAGCGGTCCTTCCCAATGGCGAAATCTGGGACGGCGCCCGCGCCCTGATCAAGGACAACGCCGGCTATCAGTTGCGCAAGTTGTTCTGCGGTGCCGAAGGAACGCTCGGCATCGTCACCCGGGCGGTGCTGCGGCTCTCGCCGCTGCCGGTCGCCTATGCCACCGCGCTGCTTGCTCTGCCCGATCTGGAGGTCGCACTTCGCGTTGGCGCCTTCCTGCGCGCCCGCACCGGGGAATTGCTGACGGCTATCGAATTCTTCGGTGAGATCGGTCTGGCGCTCGCGCTGAGGAATGTCGAGGGTTTGAGCCGGCTGCTGGATACGCAGGGACCGGTCTATCTCCTGGTCGAGCTCGCCACCTCGATACCGGATGTTTCAGCCGACGACATTCTGGAGGGCGCGCTCGCAATGGTTCTCGAGGATGGCACGGTCCTCGATGGCGCCATCGCCGCAAGCAAGGCTCAGCGCGCGGCGTTCTGGCGGCTGCGCGAGGAGATGCCCGAGGGCCAGCGGTTGGAAGGCGTCCAGATCAAGCACGATGTTTCCGTGCCCGTGGCGCGGCTAGCGGCATTCGTTGCGGAAGCCTCCGCGGCGGCCGGGACAGTACTGCCTGGCGTGCGGGTCAATCCTTTCGGCCACCTCGGCGACGGCAACGTTCACTTCAACCTTTCGCCGCCGGAGGGACGCGGCGACTTCGCGGGTTGCGAACAGCAATTGTCCATGGCGATCTATGGCGTCGTCGACCGTCACGGCGGCTCCATGGCCGCCGAGCACGGTCTCGGCCAGGCCAAGGTGGCGCTGGCCGATACCCTCCGCTCGCCGGTTGAACGGGCGCTGATGCGCAGCGTGAAGGCCGCGTTGGATCCACACAACGTCATGAACCCCGGCAAGGTGATCTAGCGGCGTTGGCAACACAGCTATATGTATCCAATTTTCACGTATTGTGGATATTTCAGACTTTCAATCGCCGATATCAGCAGCTAATGTATCCAATGCAGCTGAAGCGAGCGAGGATGGCGGATGCCCGAGCACATCGTGTTGGCCCCAACGGC
>JBFLWR010000310.1:0-5300 GCA_040755925.1 Pseudomonadota bacterium | reverse complement strand
TCGGTCGCGAGGCCGCGCGGCCCGCGCGGGATCTCGCGCAATTGCTCGGCGGTGGTCTGGCAATGCCTTCTTGACCAGATTTGTCGTCACGCAACCCGGGCAGAAACCGTTGCCGACGTTTGGAACTGCTCAAAGAAAAAGCCGACCTTTTTGAAGGTCGGCTTCAAGGAGGACGGGTCGAGGGGTTTGGGGGGACTTGGGGGGTGACCCGTCGATCAGATAATGTTCGAGCCGGATGAAGGTTCCGCGACTCCGAAAAAAATTACGATTTCGCCGATTGGGCTTTCACCCAGTCCCGTCCGGCATGAGCGAACACCGCGCAAAGCACGATCGCGCCGCCGATGATGCTGGCCATAGGCGGGATTTCGGCAAGGAACAGCAAGGCGAACAGGATGGCGAAGGGCACTTCGGCGGAGCCGAGCAGCCCGGCCTCGGCGGAAGGGATCAGCCGTGAACCTTCCGTCCACAGGATCGAGGCCAGCGCGAAGGAACAGCCGAAGGCTGCCAGCAGCACCACGTCCCGCGCCGAGACCGCCAGCGGATCGGTGACGAACCAGCCGAGCACGAAGAGCAGGAAGGCCGACACCGCTCCGGCCCACACGACCGGCTCGTCGCGGAAGGCACGCACCATGATCATGTAGAGCGCGCTGCCCGTGGTCATCAAAAGCGCCAGCCCGTCGCCGAGGAGATGGCCGGTGCCGAGCCCGGCGCCTACCATGATGGCGACGCCACAGAGCGACACGGCCGCCGCGACCATGGTCTGCGTGCGGAATTTCTCGCGCACCAGCAGGAAGGCGAGCAGCGCCGCGATGAAGGGCGAGGTTGCGTAGATCACGGCCACATTGGCGACATAGGTGAATTTGAAAGCCGAGATGAAGGCGATGCTGGCGGCGGCGCCCTCGACCGCGAGCAACCAGCCCCGCCAGCCGAGCCGCAGGCTTTCCCTCCCGCCCGAACGCCGCCGGCGCCACAGCACATAGAGCGTGATCAGGATCGAGCCGAAGAAGCCCCGCCAGCAGGTGATGGTCAGCGGGTCGGCATGGATCGACTTGGTCAGCACGCCGGTAAGCGCGAAGGCCACCGCCGACGCCGAAACCAGGATGATGCCCAGCGTGCGCTCGGCCGTGTCGTCGGCTTCGAAGGCGGCAGGCTTCTCGGTCATGTCGAGCGCATCGGTCATGGGGTCAGACTACGCCGTTTCTGCTGACAGCCTTCTGTCATGAGTGGAGCTTAGTCCCTTTTGCGGAAATGCTCATTGCCGACGATCAGGAGACCGGCGCCGATAATGATCGCGGCGCCGATGAAAACCTCGCTGCGCGGCACGTCGCCCCAGATAGCGTAACCCAGCGCGAACGCCCATATCAGCGACGTGTATTCGAGGGGCGCCACGATCGACACCGGCGCGCGCTTCATGCCCGCGAACAGCATATATTGCGCCACGCCGCCGAGTGCGCCGACACTGATGAGCAGCATCAGTTCCAGGCCATCGGGCATGTGCCACCAGACCAGTGCCGGGATCGCCGAAAACAGCATGAAGTAGAAATTGTTGAGCACCAGCTGGATCATGGTCCGCTCCTGCATCGCCGTCTTGCGCAGCAGCACCACGGCAATGGCCCATAGAACGGCCGCGGCGAGCACCAGCAGTACCGGCAGCGAGAAACCGAGACGCGTCGGATCGCAGGCGACGAATACGCCCGCGAAGCCGATGAACACCGCGAGCCAGCGCACGATAGGCACCGTCTCGCCCAGCATCACCACCGAAAGCACGGTGACAATGATCGGCGCAGCGTAATAGATGGTTGTGAGCTCGGCGAGCTGAAGCGAGCGGGCGGCATTGTAGTAGCAAAGCCAGGCGGCGAGCGTGAAGGCGCTGCGCACCAGCATAGGCCCGACGATGGACGAACTGGCGGTGTCGGCGAACAGCTTCCGACCACCGATCACGCCGCAGGCGGCAAGGACAGTGATCGAGCGGAAGAACATGATCTGCCAGACCGTCATCCCGGTGACGAGCAGCTTGATCGAGGCATCCTGGGTCGAAAACAGGAAATAGGCGGCAGCGGTGATCAGGATGCCGGCCAGCACCTTTTCACGGCTTTCAAGGACGACGACCTCGGCCATATGGTCCGGCCTGCTCCACGGCAATTCCAGGACAGCGTTTCTGCCCGGAACCACGAAAAAATAGAGAATTGAAGGCGGCTTCGCCCCGGTCGAATCCGCTACGCTAGCTATACGGGCGAAAACCTGCGCGGCGCTGCTCCAGCGCGGCGCTTGCATTGGGGCAGGGGCTTTCCCGACGATCAGACGCTCACTGCGTCGCCTGATAAAGCTCCGAGGCGGCCTCCTTCAGCGCGCGCCTGCCGTCCGGCCTCAGATACATCATGTGCCCGCCCTCGACGACGTCGAGCCGGATCGGTTTTGTATCGGCAAGCGAGGGCAGCTGGTTCACCAGGTAGCGCGAGGCGAGATAGGGCGTGACGAGGTCGGTGTAGCCATTGACGATGACGACGCCGAGAGCGGGGTTGAGCGAACGCGCCCGCTGCAGATCGTTCATCACGCCGGCATAACCCTGGCCCGAGGTGCCGTAGTCCCAGTTGCGACTGATTTCCCCGTTTAGCAGCCGGTAGCTGACATCGGTGCGATAGTTCAGTTCGTCGCGCACATAGGCGACAAAGGCGGAGGTCAGCACCGGCACGCTGCGGTCGAGCACTGGATCGGGACCGGCTGTCCGAGCGCTTTCGGGAGCGATATCGGCGGTGCCGATCATGGCGTCGTAGAGGCTGAGCACCTTGCCGGTGCCGCGCTGGAACTCGCGCGCGAAGAGGCCGGTCGGCACGCGGGCGAAGTTGCGCTGGACGAGGTCGAGCGGCAGTCCGGTGATCTCCGACACCCGACCGCTCGCCAGCTTGCCGCCTTGCTCGAGCCCGCTGTTGAGCGCCGTCAAATAGTCGCCAAGCGCATAATGTTCGACTTCGGCCAGCCGATCCTTGAGCGCCTCGCCGGTGATGCCGTCGGCCTTGAGCCGCGTCGCCGCCAGCGAGGGCAGTTCGAGCGCCCAGTGCAACTGGTCGAACTGGTCCGGCCGCACCAGCATGAACTCCAGCGCCGGCGATATCAGCACGATGCCGCTTGGGCTCAAGCCGACGTCTTCCTGCAGCGTGCGCGCAAGCAGGGCGGCGCGAAAACCGCCATAGCTTTCGCCGGCAAGGAAGAGTGGCGATCCGGTGCGGCCGTTCTGCGCCAGATAGAGCCGGATGAACGCGCCGACAGAGCTGGCGTCCTGCTCGACGCCCCAGAACGCCTTGGTGTCCTGGCCTGGCGCCTCGCGGCTGTAGCCGGTGCCGACCGGATCGACGAAGACGAGGTCGCTCATGTCGAGCCAGCTGTCCGGATTGTCGATGAGCTTTTGCGGCGGCGGCAGGAATTCACCGTCGGTGTTTGTCGCGACGATGCGCGGGCCGATGGCTCCCAGGTGCAGATAGGCCGAGGCGGCTCCCGGTCCGCCATTGAAGACGAAGGTGATCGGCCGTTGCTTCGCCGCGCCGGCCGACTGCAGCGTGTAGGCGGTGTAGAAGATCTCGGCCGTCACCTCGCCCTTGGCCGAAAGCAGCGACAGCGTGCCGGCCTTGGCCTGGTAGTCGAGCTTGCGTCCGGCAAGCGTGATCGAATGGGTGGTCACCTGCGGCGGAGGCAGTAGCGACAGCACGTCGCCGGTCGGTGCCGCGCGTTCCGGTGTTTCGGCAAGGACTGGCTGCGCAAAGGTCGCGAGCGACAGGAGGATGAGCGGGGCGAGTTTCAAAATGGACGGCATGCGACCTCCGGGAACGACTTCCGCAAAGGTATGGCCGAGGTGGTGGAAGTCAAAGCGACAAACTGCCAATTTCGCCCGAAAAGCGGGAGATCACCTGATTGCCCGCCTTCGCCGATCTCCGGGCGGACCGTGAAACCAAGGATTTCACAGGCATCCTTGTCCAGTGCTATCAAGATACGAAGACGAAAGGAACTTCGACCATGGACGCCACCGCACTCAAGGCCATGCAGGCGCCGCTGAAGGATGCCTATCGCGAGGACGCTGGCCGGGCGCTCATCACGCTGAGAGCCCGCGGCGCTCTCGACGACCAGTCGATCGCCTGCAAGGTAGAGACGGGCAGGGCGCTCGCCGTGGCAGGTCTCCACCCGGCGACGGGAGGCTCGGGCCTCGAGCTTTGCTCGGGTGACATGCTTCTCGAGGCGCTGGTCGCCTGCGCCGGCGTCACCTTGAAGGCGGTGGCGACGGCGTTGGAATTCAGGCTCGGCAACGCGACAGTCGAGGCCGAGGGCGACCTCGATTTCCGCGGCACGCTTGGTGTCGCCAGGGATGCGCCTGTCGGCTTCCGCGAGATAAGGCTGAAATTCGGCCTCGACACGGATGAGCCGCAGGAGCGCATAGATTCGCTCCTGAAGCTCACCGAACGCTACTGCGTCGTGTTCCAGACCATCAACAACAAGCCGTTGCTGTCGGTTAGCGCCGAACGCTGAGCACCGCTACTGCGCAGATGGCGTTTCCGCGTCCCCTTCGTCGGTGAAGGGCGAGGCGCTCGGCACGCATTGTATGGCCCAGCCCTGCGGCGTCGGCTGCTTCTGGTATTCGGTGACGGCGTTGGAGCACTGTTCGCGGGTGTCGAAGGTGCTGGGCAGCACCACCATGCCGCCTTGCGGGCCGGCGATCACAAGATACCAGACCAATGCTACGCTGGGAGCAGCCATGGAAATGTCCTCACTTTGTTTGTTGGGAGTCGGATCGATCCTAGCAACTCCCCGCCTATGGCGAAAGCAGGGCGGCGGAACACGCTTCTCCCTTGCCGTTCACAGACCCGTGAACGGAGGTCGCCTATGGCAGGTTCCGTGAAAGGTGCGCGCAAAAACAAGGAATTAGGCACGGCTGTTGAATCGGTTTCAGCGCGGCGCGCCTTGCGGCGCTGGCCTTATTCCGGCTGCCGGTAGGCGACGAAACGGTTGTGCTTGGCCTGGAAGATCAGGCCGCTCTCCTTGAGCTCCGGGCTTACCAGCGGCACGATGCGCCGGGCGATTTCGGAGGGATGCGGCAGCGTTTCCGGATCCTCGCCGGGCATGGCCTGAGCGCGCATGGCGGTGCGGGTGGCGCCCGGATCGGCGGCGTTGACGCGCAGCGGCAGGCTCTCCGTCTCATGCGCCCAGGAGCGCATCATCGTCTCGACGGCGGCTTTGGAGGCTGCGTAAGGCGCCCAGAAAGCGCGCGCCGAATGCGCGGCGTTGGAGGAAAGGATGATCGCGCGGCCGGCGTC